>NZ_CP012559.1:1860365-2170426 GCF_000831645.3 Companilactobacillus heilongjiangensis | reverse complement strand
CTTATAATGGAGTTGCAAGACAATGGAATACTTCTGGTTTACCTGCATGGGTAAGAGTATCAACGAATGGTTGGGTAAAAGCAACTGATGTTGGTGCTTGGAAGTAGTCTTTTGTTAGAAGTACAAAGTAGATGTTAATAGCGATTATAAGAAGTAGGAAAATGGCGAATTAAAATTGTCAGTTTTCCTACTTTTTTGATATCATACTTCTAATGGAATCTAGAAGGTTCTAAATATTATATTAGACGATGGAAAAAACTAAATGATTGGCCGTTTTGAATGGTAAAAAAATAAGGGCGTGGGATAAAGCTCCAAACTCTTGTCTTTTAGATTGATGATTTTTTTACAGGTATGTTCGACCGATGATTGTTCTTTGAATTTTTATTTTCTTAACTGCTTGTATTTGACAAGCGGATTAAGCTTCCGGCTTATAATTATTTTTCTTCATTATCTGTTCAGCAATGGATCTAGCTTGAGAATTGCTGAAGTTAGTTTCTAAATAGAAATCAGGTTTCAATTCTGGTAAATTAATTTTCTTTGGATTAACAAAATCTTTTCCGGTCGGATGGACTGGTGCGTCAGTGGAGTATATGTACCTTTTTCCTGTGGAGGTTTTCATGCTATTCGGAAATTTTTCTCCTACTTGTTTAGCAACTTTAGTCAAAACCTTTTTCAATCTTTCGCCTACTGTACTATCGCCCTGCCAAATATTATCAATATCTTTTGTATATTTACTAATTGACGATGGTTCATCAACATCATTACTGTCGTTTCTAGTTTCCTTAATCATTGTTTCTAAATTCTTTTTTAATACCTGTAAAGATTCTTTTTGCTTTCGCAAAAATGATATATACGCATAAAATATATTTGATTCAAAATTAATTTTTGTCCACTCGTTTTTGCAAATACAAATTTCGAATTGCTGGACGAGTTCTAACAGTATTTCCTCATCAAAGTTATCCTCTTCAATTTGTGGATTTCTCCTTTTTGCGTATAGTTTATCAATACCATTGATTAATTTTAAAAGTTGTTTTTCACAATCATCAGATTTCTTGAGAAAACTGTTTAGATACTTTTTTACTCTCTCTTCTAAGTCTTTTTCACCGTGTTTATTTTTTCTTACATCTACTGAGACAAACTTCACTAGGTTCTCTGATTTATCATCGTTTTCAAGTTCGTAAGCTTTAAACTGCATTGTCAAATCAATTTTTTTGTTTTTTAATGCTCGATACAATGCATAAATTTTATCGGATTCATCTTTTTTAGTTTCAGGTTTGACCTGTCTATCGAATTCGATGATTTCTTCTAGTGCTGTATTATATTCAATGAAACTTTTTTTCAGTAACTTTAACCAATTCAATCTGCTTTTTACAATATTATGATTTTTATAGTTGTTTTTTGTATCCAAACTTGAATCGCTACAAATACCAGTATAGCAATAATTGAACTTACATTTGCTAAATCTAAAATCTTATCCACCTGAAATCCCCCCGGAAAACCTTATTTATATTATGCAATACTCTAAATAATACCATTACCTTAACATTGTCAATTTGATTATTCAAAAAGATTCAGAGTATTCTTTCAAATAATCATGTATTTTTTCCATCGTTCAATATTCTATGTGAAGTAACAGGACTATCAGAGTATTTTAAATTCATGTGCTTTTCAGTCTCAATACTTTGACTTTACTATTTTTAACTTTAGGCATAAATTTTTGATTACTCAAGATTTCTTTTTCCTTATTTGAACATTTACTGAAATTAGACAATCAATATAAAAACTGCGTAAAAATTACGATTAAAAAGGTATATAATTTTATTTAATTCTAAAGGCATGGTGAATACAAATTGGACGAAGATTATTATAAATGTATCGATAATTTGGCGGATGAAATATCAAAATGGGGTGTCGGGCTAATCATTGGTGCTGGATTTTCAAAAGCTGTAATTAGCGGAGATAATCCCGCAAAGAATTGGAAAGAACTTTTCGAAGATTTAGTAGTATATCTGAAACGGACATACTTTAATGATGAAGAGAAACCATTCATAGATATTGATAAGGAGTTGTCAAAAGGATTAACCCTTCCTCAAATTGCTACAAGGGTCTGTCAATTATTAGCAAAAAAGCGAAAAATAACATATGAAGACAGTAAGGATGAGATAAAGAAAATTATTCGTGCTCTTGTTAATTGGGTTCCAGAGAGCAGTGAAACAGAGAAATATAAAAGCCTTTTTGAAAATTTAAATATAAAATGGATAGTGACGACCAACTATGATGAGGTACTTGAAGCTATTTTGGGTGAAAAGGGATATACAATTGATCCTGAGCAACCTTTGACAGCCCCCAGTGAAATGATTCCGATTTATCATATCCATGGTGATCGTAAAAACTACCCAAGTCTAATTGTTACACATGAGGATTATGTTCCCTTGTTTAAGCCTGGTAATTATCGTGAATCAAAGCTTTTTACAATGATGTCAGAAGCTCCGGTACTGATTTTGGGTTATAGTCTGTCAGATTTGAACTTACTGTCAGCTTTGGAACAAAGTAAGCAACCGTTTGACGATAAAGATAATTTTCCCGTAGTTTTAACTAATTTTGTTGGTCAACAGGATGACTTGGAATATCAAAAGGAACTTTTCGATGGAGGAAGTTATGAAAAGATTGATATTGATTCTATTGATAACTTCTTGAGTAAGTTGGATTTATTAATATCTGAAAAAAAAGAAACACGAAAAAAAGAACGTGAAAACAAAATAATGGCATATGCGTCAATCAAAAAATTTGTTGAGAGTGTTGAGAAACTTTCTTCAGAGTCTGAATCGTGTGAAGATTACGCTGATTTCGTATTCAATAATTATTCGCAATAATTATTTAAAATTCAGTGAATCTTTTAAGCCTGAAATGTTCAAAGATATAAAAAATTGTTTTAAAAATTTAAAGAAACATGGAAAAGCTGAAGCAGATCAAAACATTATTTTTAATAAAACACTGGTGATCGTTATGCAGTATTACAGAGGAGAATCTGGAGGAAATGGTAATTTTAGCTCCTATAGTTCCCTTTTGGAGTTTATATTATTTATAATTGATACTTTTGAGGTTGATTGGTTCACCCCTCGAGGTATGGAACTAATTACTAAAAATCTTAATTATTGTTTGGAACATACAGGAGAAAGAGGAATACTAGGCGCCTCTTGGACGGCTGATGATACATGGAAAAAAGAAGGGCCCAATTTTTATAACAAACATCGTGAGTTATGGGATGAGATATATTTGCAGGCAAAAATTGATATTAATATGTCCCAATTAGTACAACACTTTGATCAGATTATGGATGAAAATTAAAGTGGAGTATCTTTTATCTAAGAATTCACTTGTATTTCGTTTAAGAATTACTAGGAATCTGGCATAAAGTACTTCAATGTCTTATGATTAAGTAGTGTTGTTAATATAAAGACAAGGGAGTTTTTTTATGTCACGTAAATTAAGAAAGATTGGTATTATTATTGCCACCGTTCTTTTGATTTTTGGAACATTGCCATTTATGGGCCTTGGTACTGCGAAAGCAGCCGATACATCTGCTGATGAGAAGATTACCATTGGTGTATTGAAGAATACAGCCTCTCTGCCAGCTCTAATGGCCGATGCTGCTGGTGATTTCACTCACCAAAATATTTCAGTTGAAACAAAGACTTTCGACTCTAACGAACAATTAGATGCTGCCATTAAGGATGGTACTGTTAATGCTGCGGTTACTAACTTAGTTAGTTATGCCGGACTTGTTAGCAAGAAAGCTAATGCTGACTGGAAGGTTGCTGGTGCTTTGCCTGGTTACAGTGGTTTAGTCGCCAACAAGAAGTACAAGTCAATCAAGCGTCTCAAGGGTAAGACGATTGCTATCGACAAGAAGGATGCTTCTAAACAATACTTATTGGACGTTTTAAAGAAGAATAAGATGAAGTATTCAAGTATCAAGGTCAAAGAAGTTGCTTCAATGCAAGACCGCGTGGATGCTTTGAAAGCTGGCTCAATTGATGCCGCTGTTTTGGAAGATCCATTGATGAGTTCTGCTAAAGCTAATGGCGGTAAGATTTTGAATCGTCAAAAGATGACTGCTAATAACGGTAGTATTTTGATTATGAATAAGGCTTTTGCTAAGAAGAATACTTCTTCAATGCAAATCCTAGTTGATACTATGAACCAAGAGATTAAGATGCTTGATAAGTCTGGCGGTTACGGTATGGCCGGTACTGCTCTTAACAAGATGAACTTTGATCAAAAGGGTGCCAAGGTTTTAACTGACTTGGATGTTAGTTTCAAGAAGATTCATAAAGTTAAGAAGTCTGATTTCAACAGTGCCTTCAAGTATGCCAAGAATCACAAGCTATACAAAGGTAAAATTAGCTACAAAGCACATACAATTAAAATAAAAAATATTAAATAATTTTTTTTGAGATATCGCAAATTGGCGGTATCTCTTTTGCTTTCAATACGGTATATTTAAATAGCACCACAAAGGGTGCAAATAACCCCGAAAGAGGTCTAGCTAGATGGAAGCTGTCGAACAAATGTCCGATGTACGTCCATTAAACACAGTCGATGCAGCCTACATGAAAGTTGCAATGGAATTCTTGGAAGAGTTGCGATTCGTCCAGGTAATTAACACTTTGGGGTTGGCCACAATTGATTTAGATAATTTGGAGCTGCAACACTTCAATCGATGGTTGTCGTTGCTATGTAATCCAGATAATCAATTTCTGTTGTCCCCATTCAAAGACGTTTCGTTTTCTGTAGCTCTAACCAAGTTTCCTTCGAAGTGTTTTCAACATCCTCTTTCCGCAGGGGAACTAGCCCTGTATTTGCAACAACGAGATGATACTGACTCCGTTTTGGAGTTCGCGATGATCTTGAAGGCTTTACCAGCTCTAGTTGTTTTGCACGAAATTATTAATCAATAATGTGTATCTTTTAGGCTCTATATAAATCTTGGTGCAGAGAATTATATATTTTATTAATACACATTAGCTGATTTTGGAAATTAATCCGTACTACCACGGCTTTTATTGTCCCGTTGAATTCTTATATTCAGCGGAAGCTGTGGGCTCAAAAATAAAATCATTAAGTAATTCGATAACTCAAAAAAAAGTCAATCCTTGCGGATTGGCTTTTTGCTTTGTCTAAAATTTTGTTTTTAAAAATTGGTTTCTTTATCTGAAATGTGACCAGTAGCGTTGAACTTTTCTCTAGTTAATTGAAATATTCTATCTTGATACTTGGTTTGGATTTTTTGATTGTTTTCTATTTTTGAAATATTTCCGTATCCCAATCCAGTCCAATCTCCAAATTCTCTAACGGTCATTTTAATGGCTTCTCTTAATTTCTTTAGTTCCCATGGTTGCATAAAGCCGACACGAGACCTGTAAGCGGAAAAATCATTTCTAACATTTTCCATAGGGTCGTCAAAATTATTCCAGAGTTCGCCATCGGAATCTTGCCAATAGTAGTGAAGTACTACTAGATCATCTATGTCTTTTACTTTAACTTTTTCTTCCAATGACTTATTTTCATACAGTTCAGTTATTCCTTTTTCGGGATTATAAAACTCTCTTTGTTCTACATTCATATTTTTCACCTCATGGAGAAATCGATAACTGGTAAAATACTTTCACATAAATTATCAGATATCTTCATTACCCTTGAGTGTGTCATGAAAAGCTTCTTCTTGTTTGAAGTCGTGGTCTTTGATGAATGTGGGATCCTTGAAAACATTTGGACGCTTAGGCCTATAGACTATGTCTCCGTGGCGTCCTTGAAATACCACATAGATACCATCGGTTGGATTAATTTCTTTAGGAATATCAAACACTTTGGTGTCCTTGATTTTTCTAGCTTTGACTTCTTTCTCGTTCGGTTCTTTCATGTTGTCCAGCTCCTCTTATGGGATTACCATCTACTTTAGCAATCTGAACATTGTAACTGTGGTAGTTGTCTCAGATTTGTTCAATGGTAATACCGCTTATTTTGGCGCTTTCATTCTACCTTATAGTACTCAAAAAGGCCATCCATATGGATAGGCCTTTTTAGTTTGAACTATTCTTTTGTTTGCTTATCTTCTGAATCAACATCTTTGAAATCATTAGCTGGTTCTTCGGAATCAGCGGATTCTTTAGATTTTTTTGGTTTTTCAGATTCTTTAGTTTCTTTGGAGTCGGCAGTTTCCTTTGGTTCTTTTGAATTTTCAGATTCTGTGGAATCCTTTGGTTCTACTTTTTCTTCTGATTCTTCAGCTTTAGCTGCCTTTTTTTCAGCCAACTTATTCTTCATTTCAATAGCCCGTGGCTTGAACTTGCTCCATTTGAAATTGAACATACTGAAGATTGAGCCAATCACAAATGCAACTAATGCCCAGAATGAGAAGTGGCGAGCGGTCTTTTGGACGTGTGTTTCGTAGTAATCAATCACTACTTTACCATTGCCGCTGACTGTCACTTCACCGAGTCCGTTATTTTTCTTATTCATAGTCAATTTCGAAACGTTGCCGGTGGACTCCTTGGATTGGAAACCATAGTAGGCGATGACTGGAACGGAGATGACTGTCTTCCTAGCATTGGTAAAGTTGAAAGTCATCTTGGTATCAGCACGTTTGAAATTGGTTATCTCGGCTTTTTTACCAGCTTTGATAGTTGGCATCTGTGGTTCAGCTTCCAATGGTACGACATCCGCACCATCGGGTAGGTATTCTTGACCACCACCGATACTGAATGGCGATGCTTTGTCATACTCTGAATATGGCACCATGGCAGTTGACATGCCATTGACCATCCGATAACTGGCTGAAATTGCTAGTAATGTGACGAAAGCCACTAGAGCTGCTTTGACCAGATTACCTTTGAGCAAGTGCAGTGGGTCGGCGGCGATGAAGATTGCTAAGAGGACAGTGGCAATCATATCGAAACGCCATGGATATTGAATCATCTTGAAAGGTGTCTTGTTGAGCATTACCCATGGGAAAATTTTACTTCCGCAGATGAACATAATGGCACCAATACCGGCAAAATGTTTGACAGCTTTATTCTCGATTTTACCCATTGAAACTAGGGCGGCGATACCTGCCAATAAGAGAACGACCCCGATATTTGGCTTGTTGATAACGTTGTTGATACTCCAGTGGAAGTAATCGACTAAATTGTCGGCTCCAGCTGGAAGGATACTTTTACTCTCGGTCAAACGTAAGGTGGTGTGCTTCAATTGCTCAAGCATGGGCAAGAAATAACCGACACTCATGAGCCCCGAGGCACCCGCTGCCCAAATCAGTGAAAGTAGACGTTTGGGGTGAACTTTGAGTTCAGGCAATTGGCACAACATGATTAGTACGATTGTGATTGCTACCAAAATTGGCGAAATAGCGTGGGAATAGATGATTCCTGTCATACCAAAGGCTAGAAATAACCAATTGCGCTTTCTTTCACCATAAAAAATTTCATAAATACCTAAAATTGCGATAGGTAGGAAGACGAATGCTCCCACTTCACCGAGATCGTGGCGGAAAAGCATATCGTGGAGTCGGTAGTTAGCCAACGTGTAGACAAAACTGAAAACTAAACTGTTCCAATATTTCTTGGAAACTTTGAAGAAACAAAGAAATGATACGGAGAATGTTAGGAAGTTTAGTAATAGGTAGAAACGTACAATTGTCTGCGCTGGTGTAAAGCCCATCAAACGCATGAAGGCTGCGGGATATATCAGAAAATCAGAGTAGAAGATATTCGAGATATATCCGAGGCCTTCCATAAAGGACATGTTGACGAGTGGAAAATAGTTGTGATGCAGGATGGATTGATAGAGACCTTCAATACGCATCATGTGGAATCGGTTGTCACTTGGGCCTAAGAAAGTCCAAATGGAGTGGTGATAAAATTCGGTTTGATAGAGTGCAATGTAGCTGACTCCAGCAAACAAGGCGGCGGTGATGGCTGCAATGATGATGATTAGCAGGAACCGCAGATATTTATTCTTTATAGAAATGGATTTCATTAGTTGATACCTTTCCCCTAATATATAACGCAGTTACTTGTGGTGTGTTAGTTAAATATGCCGTCGGAAGAGCTGGGAAATATTCTCAAGCTGTGCGGACCGGTCCGAGCCGAAGTGCGGTCTCGAACCTCGTTTTGAAGCCTTGACACAATTCGTCAAGTCTCAAAACACGCCCGGTGGAATAAGTATGGGAAAAATTTCTCGTACTTATTCCACTACCACGGCACACAAATATTTCCCAGCTCTTCCGACTAGTGTTCCTTAAATGAGTTAATTATGTTAATAATTCAAGGATTTAATGTGTGACCTTGGTATTTCTGAATTCATTTAAAACGGCATATTAACTAACATGGCAAATAACTTATTCCTATTATACTAATACTTAATGGGACAATCATAGGATATTATCCGATATTTAAAAGAAATGTTTAAACTGGACGTCTCCAGGGCTGAGAATATTCACCTGCTAATCGAGTAGGAGGTACTTTATGTACCGACCTCTCACACCACCGTACGTACGGACCCGTATACGGCGGTTCATTAATTAGACATCCTGGTAAGTCCAAATCTCATTGGCCATATTTATCAGCCAAGAATTTGTCTTTTTATCTTGGTTCAGTCCATCCGTAAGTATCATTGAGATTATCATCACTTAAGGTTGGCTCAGCCAAATAAGATGTCTCTTCTAATCAAACATTCACCAGAATCAGTGCTACGCGCCCAGTGGGCCAGAAACTAGTTCCGTTTTCTGCGATTATCGCACACTTCCACTTCCCGTATTGATTAGAACAATTAATGTTCAGTCCTTCGTCGCAACGCGACTACTATGACCTCTGCTGACTTCTCTATCATTCAGTCAGGTATCACTACCTGATTTGACTGTAGGATACATTCCGTTTCCTTGCCAGTCATATGACAGAGACCTCCCCGGGTAAGAACGTTAACTTTCGTACCATGTAGCTGTTGGCTTTACTTGACCTGTCACTCGTAGTTATAGGATTTGAGTTGCGCAGCACTCTTGTCCGACAAGCCCAGCCTTATAGCCACTTCTTGTTCATCAGCTCGGTACTTTGCCTCGGGCTTCCTTCAGATTCCACCTCACGATGGACACCCTTGCCTCTGGCTAGTGATTCCGACTACAACGGCTCACGAAGGACTTTCACCTCCTAGTTAACGCCCATGCCGGGCGCACTGCGGACCGGTCCGAGCCGAAGTGCGGTCTCGAACCTCGGTTTGAAGCTTTGCCAAAGTACGGCAAATCTCCAAACACGCCCGGTGGTGTAATGGCTAAAGCCATAACGCCACACCCACAGCGGGTGAATATTCTCAGCACTTCCGACTAATCTATTATTTATTATTTTGATATTATTAATAAATTCATTAAGAATGTTGGCTATATAAATAAAAAATACTAAATAAATTATAATAATCCATTCATTTTATTGAATTATTTTTTACATGAATCGATTAATTTTATATTTCTTTATTTGTTACAATTCAATAGACATATCGTATATAAATCACATTTGAGAAGGGTGATTTTATGGGGGAATATAAAAAAATAAATATAAAAGTATTCATATTTTTTGTGTTTATTGCTGTAATTACTACCACAATTGCAGCGTGCAATTACACAAAAGTTAGGGCTGATACCACGTCAGGTGATCCGGCTGATTTAGCTAATGCACTAGCCACGGCTCCACGAGGATTGGATATTTCTGATCCGACTTTTAGGTTGGGTGAGTTTTATATGAATAATTATCCAGGACTTAACGTCAATGCTGCTAAGGTTATTGACCGTAATCAAAGTGCTGGTGATAAAACCGGTATACTACGAGTTACCAATGATTTTAATCAGTTGGGTGCTATCTGGAGTAATATCGATGAAGCAAACTATATTGATGTTTCACGTGACCAAACGATGTCAATGTGGCTGTATTTTGGTAGGCCTGTGAATTCCGCTCAGCCTAAAGAAGTTGGTGATGGAATGGCTTTCGTTCTCCAAAATGATGATCGAAAATTAGGCGCCATTTCCATGTTTAACGAAGACCCTGCATATGGTGAAACGCTTGGAGTTTGGGGTGCTGATTTTGACAACGAGAATGCGAATAATATGACGAGTGATCTTATTAAGACAAGTATTCAGAAAAGCTATGCAATTGAGTTTGATACTTTTGCTAATAATCTAGTCAGCTTTGGGGCTATTAATGGTAAAGGTGTCTCATTTGACGCCGGGAAAACTTCTCAGCATATCGGAATGAATTACCCTGATTTAGAATCAACATATTTGCGCCAAATAGTCGATATAATAGTCGATCAAAAACATTATTTTTCGATGAATCATAAGAATGAAGAGGCCACCATAACTACTGGAGGGTCATTTGATAATATGAATTTGACTGATGCACAATGGCATCATATGACGGTTAAATTTACTCATGATACCCATACTTTATCGTTCGATTATGACGACAAGAATCTTGATGGAACATACAAGGCACCTGTTAAAGCCGCTTCGACTGTCCTTAATATGAACCATTTTCAGCTGGGTGACAGTAATAAATTGCGCTGGGGCTTCACGGGTTCAACTGGTCAATTTATGGAGAATAATCTGATTGTTTTCGAATCAATTCCTTCATTTGTTTCTGGTGATACCAGTGCCTCAATTAAGAATGTGACGAAAAATTATACGATTTCTGCTGGTGATCATGTCGATGTGGGGGATGATTTGGACTTCACTTATAACCTTAATTATGAAAGTGGGGCCAAGGAGTGGTCGGATATTTTGGCAAGTATGAATTTGCCGTCTGAAGTCACTTTCCACTCTGGTTCGGTTATTTACAACGATGATGCTGGCAATGTGGAAGAAATTCCGCTGTCGGAATACACCAACAATAATGTTCAACATCAGTTATTACAAAACCTGTCGGATACAAATAAAAAAGCCACAATTGTTCTACATACAACGGTTAATTCGGTGGATAGACAGACTGAAGTTGGTGAGTCATGGGCCAAGTTTGCCAGTGATAATTTTATTATTAATGATAAGGCACCCAATTTCGTGATTGATGTCGATTCATTGAATATCAGCACGAATCCCTCGGGAACAGTGAATTACGGCAGTCTGGATCAGGTTCCAGAGACTATACCAGTGACAGGTGAAATTTGGTACTCGAAGGTTTCAACGATTAATCCTAATACTATCAAGGTTAAAAGCAGTTTTAACGGTGGGTCAGAAGTGACTACCTCAGCTACGGGTTCGATTGGTGCCACGGCTCCATTTTCATTGTCGATTGACAGGTAGAAAGTACACGTCGGACAAAATACTTTGACACTTTATGGTCAGGATAATACTGGAAAACGTACGAAAGAAGTTACGATAATTTTCAATGTTGGTGGCGGTCTATCATTTGGCAATGTATCGCCGGGGGTATTTTTCAAAGATGTGAATATGGGCTACAAGGGTGAAATTGTTACGAGAAAACCTGGTTGGCAAATAGAAGTTATCGATGGCCGGTCGACTCAAAAAGGTTGGACTTTACAGGCTAAGGCATCGTCTTTGGTTGATGAGAAGACTAGTGGTCAGCTGATTGGTGAAGTTGTTCACCGTGATGATAATGGCGTGATAGCTCCGCTGTTGGATTGGACTAATATTTATTCGCATAAGAAATCTACCGATAGTGTCGAAACATTCGATGTTGCTAATGCGTGGACACAGAATAACGGTGTACTGTTACAGCTTAATGGTAAGAATATGGCTGGAGTGTACTCTGGCAAAGTAGAATGGAATTTGGTTGATAGTATTCAAAATGAGTAAAAGTAGATTTATGTATTTTCTAGAACAAACAAAAACTCTAGCCATTGTTGGTTAGAGTTTTTGTTTGTGGATATTTATGTTTAGTAGACCTCGTTTCCAAGCGATTGACCAAAATTATATTCTGATTTTTATAATCTTGGATTCCTAGTTCCATTAGAACGTCTTTCGGAATCATAATCCCTTGTGAGTTTTCCCACTTTTTCAAATAAGTTCTTCTGTTTTCTACCATAATATTCTCCTGCTTTTTTTATTGAATATCGGAAAATGTGGCGCAGTCTCTTATCTGTAATTAGTTCTTGGATACGGCATAATCTTATAACGAATGATTATTTCATGTCGAGCGATTATTCAAAATAGCCAATTTATTAATTCATTATGTTTATAAATATATAAATAGTGTAGAATATTGTGATGTGCGGAACTTTTCCGAAAAAATGGAGATTGATGGAAAATAGTAAAGAGGGAAACGTTGAAATAAACGTTTTTATTTTTTCTATCAGTAGGGGTTATGATGAAACGATTAAAATTAAATAAACTATCATCGCTTATCTTGTTAGTGATGATGTATTTTATCATGTCTGCAATTATGTACTTAATTATTAGACAGAAGTTCATTTGGAATGGGGACGATGTTTATTATCAATTCCAAAGAATTCAGGGGATTCAACATTCCTTTAAAGTAGGCGTTTTTCCAACGTTATCGACGATGAACTTTGGCCGAATTGGTTATGGAGTAAATTTATTTTATCCTTGGTTAACGTTGGTTCCATTTGGAATTGTGGGGATGTTTACTAATAATTTAATTTCTACTTATTACATTACGTTAGGGCTGCTATTTTTCGTTTCATTTTTAGTCAGCCACTATTCAATGTATAAATTGAGTGGGTCAACTAACCAGTCAATTGCATTTTCACTGATTTATAATTTTTGTAATTATCGGTTAATTGAATTGATTCCACGTGCGTCTTTGGCGGAGTATATTGCTACAATTTTTCTTCCATTATGTTTTGTAGGATTGTATGAAATTTTATATCGAAATTATCGTAGTTGGTATATTTTAGCAATTGGGATGAGTCTGATAGTTATGACCCATGTGTTGACTAGTTTTATGACGGTGATATTGTTTGTCATAATTCTTGCTGTCAGTGTTCCCAAGATGGATCAAAGAATAAAGAGAATAGTTGCCTTGGGCTATGCGGCATTGACGACATTTTTGTTGTCCGCAGCCTACTTGATACCGTTCTTGGCTGAAGAAAAGTTTCAAAAATATGGTCAGCCGGATCCACAGAAATTAGTTGGAACGGATTTCTGGCAATCAATTGTTATGGGATTCAATAATTCATCCAGTCGAATGGTTGAAGGTAACTATTATAATATTGGTGCCGCAATGTTAATTGTTATAATTGTGGGATTGATTTCATTCAGAAAAATCGATTTTACCAATAAGAGTATTTATGTTTTAGGTGTGGTTATTTTTCTTGTTTCAACGAGTATTTTTCCATGGCACGTGTTCCAAAACACACCTTTAGCATTAATTCAATTTCCGTTTAGATTGTTGATGTTCACATCAATGTTTTTATCAGTTACAGGTTCATATTTGTTCATGTTGTACTTTAACGGGGCGGAACCTCAAGCGGGAACCTCAAGCGGGAACCTCAAGCGGGAACCTCAAGCGGGAACCTCAAGCGGGAACCTCAAGCGGGAACCTCAAGCGGGAACCTCAAGCGGGAACCTCAAGCGGGAACCTCAAGCGGGAACCTCAAGCGGGAACCTCAAGCGGGAACCTCAAGCGGGAACCTCAAGCGGGAACCGTCTAAATATAGTATTCTCAAATCGAGCATGTACATGCTAGGTTTGTTCGCAATTTTACTTGGTTTTTGGAGTAGCTCATTTTCTATGTCAACTTCTAGTAAAACGTTGATTGCTGATAAAAATGCTACAATTGGCGCAGCTATGATTAGGGAGAATAGAATTCCCGATACTTATTTAGCTCAATATGTGCCATCAAAAGCAGAAGCAACTTTGGATTCTGTTACACAACATCAGGCATTTCTTGATCAAAAACCAGCTATTTGTAATCCTACCGATATCAAAGGTAATGCCGTAGTTTCAGTTGGCTCATTGGATAAGAATGAAATTGTTGATGTGCCGTTTATCAGGTATAAATATTCAAAGATTCTTTTAAACAATCATCCAATTTCAAGCTGGTCTAGTAAACGTGGAACGATTGAATTTAAGAGTAAGAATCATATTAAGCATTCTAAAGTCCAGATACAATATGGTAGTAAAAGATTGTTCGCTGTCATAGTTGCCTGTGAAGTTTTGGGTGTTTTAGGTATTATTACTGGAATAGTAATACAAAAAAGAACGCCATCAGACATGATTTAATTCATGTTTGATGGCGCTCTTTTTCTATAGTCCGAGAATTTGTTTTTTCTTAATATCGTATTCTTCTTGTGTAATAGCACCTTGGTCGAGCAAGTCTTTCAATTTGTCGAGTTGATCAAGTTGTGAATCATTTGTATAGCCATTACTTGTGTTTGAAAATTTACGGCCCGGATTGATGTAATTCTTTGCCAAGAGGGCATTGTATGAATAGTCGTCAGCTGGTTCAAAGCCGGCGTTCAATAGGTCATTGGCATAAAGTTTATTATAGAAGAAAGCAAAAATTAGATTGAAGAAAAATGATCCACCGCCCCATGTAAAGACGCCAAAGGCTAGGTCAACTAGTAGAATGATGACAAGCCATTTCCAATCTCCTCTGAAAAGTGCAGGCCAAAAGCCCCAGAAAAACTCAGTCCATGAGAATCCAACTTTGACATCTTTTCGTTCTCTAGTATTACGATTAATTAGCGTTGCATGCATGATAAATCCTCCCCGATAATGGTACATTTGCATTAAGTATAGCAAATAATCGTCTAAATTGAAGGATTCATCGCATTCTACGCGTAGGTTTTCTGAAAATAAATGTTATTTATTGGAAGTCTAAGCGATATTAGTGAGTTCTACCATAGTGGTTCTCATTAATAGTAGAGAATCTACGACCGGATGCAATGTAATTTTTGGCAAGTAATGCGTTATATGAGGAGTCATCGGCTGGTTCAAAGCCGTTATTTAACAGATCATTTGTGTAGAGCTTGTTATAAAAGAATGCAAAAATCATATTAAATAATCCTGAACCAATACCGTTATTCCAAACACCTAAGACGAGATCAACTAGTAAGATGACTACTAACCATTTCCAATCGCCTCTGAAAAGTGCGGGCCAAAAGCCCCAGAAAAATTCAGCCCATGAGAATCCAACTTTAACTTCTTTACGTTCGTTAGTACGACGGTTCAGTAAAATTGCGTGCATAATATTCTCCCAGTGATTATTTTTCCTAAGTATAGCAATTATTATTTAATTTAGTAGGAATGGGATAACTTTTTTACAAATTGTTTGGCGGATGAATTATAATTTTATAATGTACAGTAATAGAGCGTTTATAAGGGGGGTTGAGTCATTAACGAAGTGCTTTCAAAATTAAAAAAATATCGGTGGTCACTAATTATTCTGACAATTGTCTTTTTTATTATGCTATTGCTCAACTGGAAGACGTTGTATGTGGCTGACGATTATGTCTATCGTTTCGTCTATCAATCACCATCGCCCACGGCATTTGCTCACCAGCAACGGATTAGTACAGGGATGATTCCGTACTCGATGTTTAATCATTATATGCTGTGGAACGGGCGTTTTGTGGCGCATTCAATCGTGCAATTTTTCATGCAATTTAATTCAAAAATTCCGTTCGATATTTGTAGCAGTTTGATTTACGTATTGTTGCTGATATTCATGGATAAAATAGCTGTGAAATTAACTGGCAAGAAACATAATGCATTTATTTTGCCACTGATTTTTGGATTCACTTGGTTCTACATTCCTTATTTTGGTCAGTCAGTCTTGTGGTTGTCAGGATCAGGTAATTATTTGTGGATGAGTGTGATTTATTTAGGATTTATTATCTTTAATTTGAAAAATCGTTCCGTAAATATCGGCAACATTTTTAGTGCAATAGTCCTAGGATTTTTAGCTGGAGCTTCGAACGAAAATTCTGGTCCAGCGGCTGTTTTGATTATTTTATTGTTCATGTTGAAACGATTTATTAAGGAACATAAGGTCAGTTTTATTTCGACAATTAGCGTAATTTTTAGTGGAGTCGGATTTATCACGATGATGATGTCGCCAGGTTCGCAAAGTCGTGGCAATGTTCATCGGACTTGGGAAATTATTCAAAAAAATATTGATGGAATATATAAACTTACTTTTGATAAATGGGTTTGGATTTATGGATTGATGGCAGTTTTATTGATTGCTGGAATCGTCATGAAACGGATTAATGGTGATACATTCTGGGCAGTGATGTTCTTCTTGATCGGGCATTTGGCAGCTGTCTATGCGATGGCTTTTTCACCAGAATATCCGGAAAGAACCTTCTTCGGTGGAGTGATTTTTCTAGGAATAGCGTTGTTTATTTTAGTTTATTCGGTATTGGGCGAGTTGAAGTGGGCGCCAATAGCTTTGTCAGCCGCGGTTGTAATTGCATTTGGAGTCAGCTTTGGGCCAGCTTATAAAGATATTAATATCAGCTATCATCAGATGCGGACACAATATCAATTAATTTATAAAGCCGAGGCAACCAAGGATAAGAGTGCCAGAGTTCCGTTAATGACCACGCAAAAGAGCCAGTATAACGCCAATTATGGTGTGATTGCCTTAGATACACCGGCAAATGCGTTGATGAATCAATGGGAAGCCAAGTTCTTTGACCTTAATCAAATTACCGGTTACCGAATAAAATAACCGGTATGGTAAGATAGTTTTTACTAGTGCATATTAAATTAGAACTTATTTACTAAATATGAATGTTTATATTATACAGAAGACAATTAGTTGGAAGGGATGAGAATATTCTCAGCCCTGTAGACGTTTTCGGGGGATATTTTGAAGAAAAAAAGAGTAATATATATCGACGTTATCCGTGTGGTAGCCATGATGCTCGTGGTTTTAGCACATTCGTTGGCGGCTAGATTGGCAGTTAGGGATGGCTCGTTAAATTGGGATATTTCAAACATGCTAGTCGTGATCACTGAAATTGCTGTGCCACTATTTTTCATGATTAGTGGGGCCACGATTTTGAACAGTCGGCGGACTAAAGACGTGGGATATTTGTTCAGTCACCGCTTGGTCAGAGTGTTGGTGCCATTTATCCTCTGGTCGATCATCAGTGCTTACGGTGCCAGAAAAATTGATGGAGTTTTCACATTTCATGACTTTTTCCACAGCGTATTATTGATGTATCATCAGCCAGTTTTAATAGCGTATTGGTTCATCTATCCGTTGGTATCACTGTATTTGTTATCGCCGTTGTTGAAAGCAATGGTTGAGGGCATGGACAATAAAATGTTTAATTATTTGTTGGCATTGTGGATGGTCATCAGCATGTTCTTACCAGCTTTAGTCGACGCATTGCCAAAGAATCTCAGCATGTACTTTGACGGATATACGGTTGGAAAAGTAGTCTTTTCAACCAGTTTGGGCTATTTCTTATTGGGATATAAGTTGACCCAAACAAAGCATGCCAAAGATAATCCACTACAATTATTCGTGATTGCTGTCGTATTGATGGCAATTAACGTCTTGATTGGATTCGTCAGTTTAAAACCAGCTTTCCATTATTTAACCGTAATTTCAGTAGTGAACATTCCAGTTATCGCTGCCTTGATTTTCTTAGTATTGAAATCATTTGAAGGTCGCTATCACAATTGGTTCATCAAGTTGACCGAAATTATCGCACCATTGACGTATGGCGTGTATCTAGTTCACGGCTTGAGCATTGGAATTGTGCAGAAGATGGCGGGAGTTAACCATTATCTGATTACATTCTTCTTTGCAACAGTGCTTTCATTAGTAGTTATTTTCATCTTGAGTAAGATACCAGTTTTGAAAAAATGGATGTTATAGAAGTTAAGCCCTTAGACCGTGCATGGTCTAGGGGCTTTTTTGACGTACAATATGGCAACAGGTTGTGCATGATTGATTATATAGCGGAGGCTATAATTGGGGAAAATAATCATAAGAGGAAAAGGCAATGAAGAAAAAACATCTGATTATTCTAGGGATTTTTGCAACGATTTGGTTACCAGCGTTAGCAGATATATTCTACTGGAATAAGTTACCTGAAAAACTTCCGACCCATTTTAATGCCCAAATGGTACCGGACAGTTGGTCGTCCAAAGCAGTAGCAGTGCTGGCTTTACCTGTTATATTAACCTTGGTACAGGGATTGATTCTGTATTCTATTGACCAACATTCGAAGAAATATGATGTACAAAATGGCATTGTTTATACGGTTTTAACAATCATGCCAATTCTTTCAATATGGCTAAATTTTGTTATGATATCGACGGCGTTAAATAATAACGTTAATCGTTCCAAACAGCCAATGCTCAGTTTATTGTTTGGCATCATACTCATTATTTTAGGAGTGGTATTGAAGTATGTTAAAACTAATCCAATAATTGGGATTCGATTACCTTGGACCATGTTGAGTACGGAAAATTGGCGATTAACAAATAACTTTGGATCAAAAGTATTTATTGTTGGAGGAATAATTGAATTTATTGTGGCACTGTTTTCGTCACTGTCATTAATGATATTCATTTTAGCAATAATTATTATAATACCGGTGATCTACTCGTATATTTTGTATCGAAAGGGAATTTGAGTGTTATCGAAATGCAAGTTGATGTGCCGAAATTTTAATGAATTATATGTGAAAATCATTAAAACTCCAGTCAAACTAGTCGGAGGTTGCTAGGTGATTTTTTACCCGCTATGGAGGTGGCGTTAGTGCTTTAGCACTTACACCACAGGGCGACTTTGGAGACTCGCGGTTTTTGCGAGGCTTCAAAGCGAGACTTGAGACCTTGGCTCAAGTCGGTCCTCATAGCAGGTAAAAAAATCATCTAGCAACCGGAGACGGCAACACAATAAATGTCTTGCGGAATCGAGGAATATAGCGCAAACTTAAACAATCATGAAAAATAAAATTACGAGTAAATTCAACCCTTGGCAGAAGTTTGTCACACCGTTGATGTTTGTGATTTCATTGATCTATTTTGGGGTATTCAGATATTTTGTAATTCCATCTGGGGATGATTATTTCTGGTGGGGACCGCGGGGGTCTTACTTACTTCATCATATGTTCTTTGGACCGCAATCAATCTATGGTGGTAGCAGCAATGGCCGATATCTAGGCAATACTTTGGAAATAATCACTATGCATTACCAACCAATCGCCATTTTAACCTATGCAATATTTTGGACGCTGCTACTGTGGGGGCTGTGGCGCTTATCCGGAAAAACGATGTTGTCGCTAGTCATGTCATTTTTATTTGTCTTCACGTTGCAAGATGGATTTTTGAACAACATCTTAGTTTGGAACGCCGGTTTCGTAAATTACGTGCCACCGATTGCATTAGCACTAGTTTACATATGGCTAGTCGAAAAAGGCCGTGAAAAAGATTTCAACCAATTCATGGCACTGGGGACTTTAGTTTTGGCATACATTGGTGGACTATTCACCGAAACGATGACAGTAGCGCAGATAGCGTTAGGAATCTTCGTGATTCTCCATTTCCGCAAGCAAACGAAACTTTACCATGTGACTTATTTATTGGGAGCAGTCGTGGCAGCCGTGACGATGTTTACCCACCGTGGTTACCGTGGCAAGAGTATTTATCGAAATACAACCTTTGATCCGCTCAAAATTTGGGAAAATTACGCAAGAATTACCCATTTCTGGTTGATAACTTTCAATGTGGCAATGTTGGTAGCAATTTTATTAGCCATTGCCGTTTTGATATTTAGAGCTGATTTCTCCATTATGAAAAAGTCGATTTTAACCGTTATAACGCTGGCATTTTTAGGATACTATATTGCAATAAACGTCTATCTGAAGCGATTCGAGCTCAATTATATGTACGGCTACAATAAGATTGACGATAATCTCTCCAATATGGAAGGAATAGTCAGTTTACTATTGGTAGCATTTATCGGTTACAGCATTTTTCTATTCTTCAAAACTGATGCTAAAATGTGGCTCTACTTCCTGATGACAGGCGTTATCATGGGACAATTGTTATTCGTATCAGCACCAATCAATTGCCGGGGCAACTTTTTAACGTATGTTTTTACATATTTAATAACCATGCGATTCGTTCTGGCAGCGATGGATAATTTGAAAGTAAAAAATTGGCTAACAGGTTTATTAGTGTTGGTATTAGTTGTAGTAGGCGGCGAATATTTAAATATAATGTCGACCAATTATGAAGCTAATTTGTCCAGAGTCGATGATCCTGAATATTATGATGGCAAAGTAGAATTAACCAAGCACGTTCCATATCGAAAATTTGTCTGGGTCAATGATTTGTTGAATCAGCAAGTTCCAAGATATTGGGAATATTATTTTGATAAGTAGAGAGTGAATTTCAGAGAGTGGAGCAAGCCCGGGAATTTCCGAGCATTTGCATGACTTCACGAATTATTCGCGTACTTTGCGGATGATTTGGGAAGTTAGGCAAAGCGGAAGAAATTGGCTTGCGGAACTCGTTTTAGAGCCACTGCATATATAAAATAATAAAGGCCTCAGCATGTGAAATGTTGGGGCTTTTACTGTATAAAAGAATATGTACATTTTAGAGGACAGATAAAATAAAAAAGCTATCAGTAATTAAACTGATAACTTTCCTTAGCAGATTTAGTTGTGGTCCCAGCGACCGATACGCCCGTATGTCGTACATTTATATCTGATTTAATTGTGGTTTCAGCAACCGATAGACTCATATGTTCTACATTTCTGTCTGGTTTTATAGATGTCTGCCACATCTCTCTTGCTTTCAAATACATTATACAGGGGGTTAAGGTAAGTTCAAAAATATAGACTGAATGTTTTCAATAGTGCTTTTGTTATCCCCAAGGTTACGACGTTTGCAATTTTTGCAAAACTCGTAACCTTGGGTAATTATTGGGTATCAAAATTGTTTTTTGATGTCCTTAAATTTGTTATTAGAGGAAAAAGTCCAAATTATTGAAATAATATCCAGTGATAAAAAAGGGAGTCGGAGGATATAGGTGAATTCAGCCGCTGGGGACGACTTTTGAGACGTGATTTTCGGCTCAAAAGCGAGGTGAGAAACCTTGGCTCGAACCGGTCCCCATAGCGGCTGAAATTCACCTATATTCTCCGGCGGAAAAACGGCAACCTTTAATTAAACATTTAAGGTATAATAAAACCAGTATTAACTTAAAAGGTGGTATTACAATGCTTGAAAATGTACAAGGTCTTGTAAAGGTCAACCAAGATAGCCGTTATGTCGTCTTTTTGTTTGACTCTTATGAAGTAAATCGTAAAATGTTGCAAGATAAATATGTTAAAGGTGAATCAGCTTGGTATACAGATGCCAAGGGAACCGGCGACGATGGCAAAGTCTTTTATCGAATCGCTCAAGATGGCGAATGGATCGAAGCCGAATACGTTACCTATATAGAAACTACAGATTAATATCTGAATCATAGGTATTAATCTTTTTTCTTTGGGGGCATCTCCAGAACTGAAAATATTAATCTGCTATGCGGACCGGTCTGAGCCAAAGTGCGGTCTCAGACCTCGATTTTGAACTTCGCAAAGTACGCGAATTTCAAAACTCGTCCTGTGGTGTAATGGCTAAAGCCATAACGCCACACTCACAGCAGGTTAATATTCTCAGTTCTTACGACTAATTGGATGTCCATAATATAAATATCTTTAGTTTATTCTTTCAATCTTCAAATATTCTTCGTAATTTAAATATAGAGTGAATAGATGGCAAGTATTACGAAGATTCCAATACCAACTGAATAATCTAAGACATCAGTTAGTTTTAAAAAACTAGCCAGAGAGATCCTGTGAATTCAGCCGCTGTGCAGGTGGAGTTTACTCCACGGGACGACTTTTGAGACTTGCTGAACTTGCAAGGCTTAAAAGCGAGGTTCGAGACCGCACTTTGGCTCGGACCGGTCCCCATAGCGGCTGAAATTCACAGGAACTCTCTGGCGGCAGAACCCCAAAAATGAAAATAAAAGAAAATTCTTTAAAAATAGCCGGATTTCTTAAGGTTTTATTGAAGGCAACCCTTTTAAATAGTAGTCTACTGTTAGTTATATTTTTATAATTGGAGGGAGACAATTATGAACAAAAAATGGGTTGCCTCTACTGCTCTAGCAAGTTTCTTAGCAGCAGTTGGTGTATCATCGAATGCTTCTCCAGTAAAAGCTGCACTTGCTACTGATGATGGAAATCAGGATGATGACCAAGATCACAAAGTTGCTGATACTAAGGATCCGAATGTTGCCAGTGTAATGGACGCACAAGGAGCTCCAATCAGTGAAAGTGCTGCGGATGCTATTGAAGAAAACGAAAATAGTGCTGAAACTAACAGTGTTTTGCCGGCTAGTGCTGTGCGTTCAATTACGCAAGCCTCTGCTACAGCGGGAGTTAGCAAGGCGCAACAAGATGCTTTTCTAAAAAATATTGGACCAATTGCTCAACAGGCAGCTTCCAAATATAATGTCTACGCCTCAGTTATGATGGCACAGGCTATTATTGAAAGTTCTTGGGGACAATCAACTTTGTCGACGCAATCGAACAATTATTTCGGTGTCAAAGGTGACTATAATGGCTCATACGTCAGCATGCCTACTCAAGAGTGGAGTGCTGATAAAGGCTATTACACAATTTATGCCAATTTTAGAAAGTATCCTAGTATTTATGATTCTTTTGCCGATAACGGCGCATTACTAAGAGGCGGAATTTCCGGTGCCCCTAATTTTTACGACGGGACTTGGAAAGAAAAAACTTCCTCATATAAAGATGCTACGGCTTGGTTGCAAGGTAGATATGCCACCAGTCCAATTTATGCATCAACTTTGAATAGGATAATCGAGACTTATAATTTGACACAATATGATAGCGAAGCCAGTACCGGAGGTACTAGTGATAATTCAGTCAGTGGTACACAAACAGCAATGGATGATACCGCTACTGTAACTAATAAAAGTTTAGCTAAAATTTATATCAATGCTAATCCCAATCAGATTGCTGCTAACCGTGCATTGGCATACAACACTTCATGGCACATTTCTTCAAAAGTTGTCGCTGCTGATGGAACCGTTTATTACCAAGTAGCTTCCAACGAATATGTTTTGGCATCTGATGTTCAATTAGCATCCGAAAAATCCAATCCACCTGTTAAAATTGCTGATACAGCAGTGATTGTTAACAATAGTGGATCGGTAGTTTATAGTGCCGCCAATAAAAAAGCCGCAACTAGTCGAGTTTTGCCATACCAATCCGCTTGGATTACAACTGCATACGTAGTTGACGATGATGGCAATACTTTCTACTTTGTGGGAAATAACGCTTATGTTTTAGCAACAGACGTTAGCTTGAAGTCGCAAATGGCTAATGATGAATATAAAGACGATGATATCGTTTCATATCCAGATATCGTGCACGTTACAGCGACACCAAGTGCCAGAGCTTATGACGACAAACACAACGTGTTAGCGGTTAGTTTAGCCAGTGGAACCGATTGGAAGATTGATAAGAAATCGACTCATTCAGACGGTTCAATTTGGTATCGCGTGGCAACTAATCAATGGGTCAATGCCAATGACGTACAAGTTAAAGGCTCAAATTATGTTACATCGGTTTCAGGTATGGTTAAAATCAATTACATTCCTGGCTATGGAGTTAACGTATATAACAGCCCAGCATCCAACAATAAGTTTACCGGAGCACGCTTAGCAGATGGTACAACTTGGCGTGTTACGTCAAAGCAAATTGTCGATGGACAAACTTGGTATAAAGTAAATGCCGGTTGGGTTAATGGAACTTATTGTATTTATAATGCAGATTAGAGAGTGGAGCAGGCCCGGGAATTTCCGAGCATTTGCATGACTTCACGAATTATCCGCCGTACTTGCGGATGATTTGGGAAGTTAGGCAAAGCGGAAGAAATTGGCCTGTGGAACTCGTTTTAGTTAGAGAGTGGAGACAGGGCGGTCAGCTCCCGAGCATTTGCATGACTTCACGAATTATCCGCCGTACTTGCGGATGATTTGGGAAGTTAGGCAAAGCGGAAGGAGTTGCCCTGTCGGAACTCGTTTTAGAGCCACTGCCTATATAACCTTAAATAACAAAAATCAAAGCGTATGTTCTCAGTAAATCACTGGGAGCATATTTTTTTAGTTATTTTACATTTAAGCATATTTCTAAAATATACTAATATATACTTAAATATTTCGAATTTTAAGTACGATATGCAAAACCGGTTTAAAATACTTCAAATATAATAAATTGAATGATAATATTCAGTATATAGAAATCTTACTTAAAAGATTGGAGTGAGTAATTTGGAGAGAAAAAATTTTAGTGAACATCCAACGATTCTAGACATTTTGAAAGAGAACGATTCTAATATAAAAAGACAACACGGTGTGATTAATTATTTAGATTTTAAAATAAAAATCTATCATGAACTAAAGAGATATTTTGAAGATGAAGCTATCATTAATGATTCTAATATTTCGGAAATTGAAAACAGTAAAGTAATCCAAGATATGATAAGTTCCGGAATTCTTGAATACATTGGTCGTGGTATTTTAGTAGATTCGTCATGGAATCCAAATGATTTTCTACTTCGTCAGTTGGTACTAAAACAAGGAATATATTCCGGATCTACAGCACTCTATCTTTGGGGATTGAGTGACGAGTACCCATATAAATCCTTTATGACATTCAAGCGTGGGTATAGATTGCCTAGTACAATGCAAGAATGGACTGAGGGAATTGTAGTTAAACAAGTAAGTGATGATGTATTAAATATGTTTGTTGAAAAAATGGATGTGTCTGGAACACAACAGAAAATCAATATATATAGCAAAGAAAGGGTGCTGGTGGATGTACTTCGTGAACCAGTGAGTACAGACGTTATTAATACTGCCTATAGACGATATCTGAAAGATTCAAAGGTGGGAGTTAATAGACTAATGCTTGTTGCTAAAAAGATGGGAGCTTTTGAAAAAGTCAGAAATAGATTGGAAATTATGATATGAGTACGAGGAGGAGCCAAGAGCAGAGCATAAAGGATAAATTGAAAGCCAAGCGCGATGAAACAGGCGTTCCATTTGATATTTTACAGAAAAAGTTTTTTATTGATTGTTTTCTAAAATTATTATCTGAATCTAAATACGCTGATAATTTTATTTGGAAAGGTGGGTTTGTTCTTTCAGCTATTACTGGAATACAGAAACGAACGACAGTTGATTTGGATACCTTAGTAAGAGGTGTTACTGTAGACACCGTAACACTTAGTAAAATAATTAAAGAAATCATTTCTAACAAAGACGAAAGCAGTCCGGATTTTAATCTGATAGATGTTCAAGAGATTCAAGAGGAAAAGGCCTATCAAGGATTAAGAGTCAGAATAATGGGTCAATTAGGACAAATGAAGGATAATTTCCACTTAGATGTTGTTACTGGTGAAACTCTAGAGCAGCGAGCAATTGAATGGGATTATCAGCCACTAATTGGTGATAAGAAAATCCCAATTTATATATATCGGCCTGAACAAATCTTAGCTGAGAAGTTGCAGACTGTATTGGAGAGGGGAATTGCCAATACTCGTATGAAAGATTTTTACGACGTATATATCATTCCAGCTACCACTCAGCTAGATATTGATGATTTATCAGATGATTTTAAATCAGTTATGCATTCAAGGGATACCGAAGAACTTTGGACAATTCGCGAGTCAGTACTTGATTTAATTGCCACTGATCAAAAAATGCATAACGAATGGATTAATTATTCTAAAAAGAATAAATTTGCTAAAAAATTGTCATTTGAACGAGTATTAAGTTCGGTAAATATTTTGTTTAAAAAAATTAAAATGTGATATAACTTAAAGCAATCCCGTATTACGAAAAAATATCTGAAAAACAAATAAAATCTTACAGAAAATGTATCTAGGATTTTCCAATCATGTTATATTTTCGGCATACTCAGAAGTGAGTAAATACTGCACTGCTAAGAGGTAAACATCTTGAAATTATATCAATTCGAATCAATTGAAATTTCGAAACAATATCTATTAACAAACGGTTATTACTCGCTTTGGCGCAATGAAGATTTTGAAATGGATAACAAAGTAGTCGCATTATTTGATGTATCCCATTTTGAAGTTCCGAATATCAAATCACTAATTTTACATTTGGATCTGGGCGTAATTATTGAGGAACGATCAACTAAGCAATTGATGAATGAATTATATAAAGCAAATGGGCTCGGCTTCACCGTAAGTAAGGTGTTGGCGAGCCTTTTTGGTATCAAAAAATACATTCCATTCGTTCATGGATATCAAACTTATATGCCTATTAGCGGTGGAAGTCGCAAGAATACCGACTGGATTTCTCCCAATTTATTAAGTAAGGCGGAGGTTTCTAATGGGGTGTTACATTTGATAGCAATCAACGGAAGTAGATTTAGTTTGGAGTTTATAAAAGGCGACTTTGGAAAAAGAGTACACGACGTAGCATTACTAAGCCGAGCTAATTTTTTATTTTTAGAAGCTTTAGTAAATTGGGGGAATTGCGAGTTACAACCACCGTCTAATTTAGGATTGCTGGAACCATTTGAAAATTGTCAGTGTCTGAACCATGAGCAAATGGAAATGAAAGTGAAAAATTTGCGTGAGATGATTGTTGCATTCAAAAAAGCTATTCTATTCAATCTGGGAATAGAACAACTTCAAAAAGTAGAATTGATTAAGTTTTACAGTCAGAACTTGTCGAGGATGAAAAAGGTTTATTAGGAATTGAACTCCGACTTCATTTTGAAATGTGACTTTGTGATATATTATATTTGCCATAAGGTTTGGTGTTTCTTAAAATGTAAATAGGGGTATGTATAAAACTGATGCGATTTTTCATTTATCATGGAACTACAGAGAAAAAGTTTAAAGAAATTATAAAAACGCATACGATATCATTTAAAAAACGCCCTGATCATTGGTTAGGAGGGGGAGTTTATTTCTTTATAAATGATTATGTTTCAGCATTTAATTGGTCTCATAGAGTTAAAAAAGATCCTGTTGGGTGTGTTCTTAAATATGATTTTGAAATAAATCCCAAATATTATCTTGATTTAGACAGTCAGACAGGTCTTGAGTCTTTTAATGAATTTGTAGGCTATATGGAGTCAAAGAAATATGCGTTTGAGTATAGTGAAGAAGAGCAGGCCTATATAAAAAAGAACCCCGATAAAAAAAACATAGTTTTAAGGTCAAAGTATTTAGAGCTGTTTTATAACGTTGAAAATATTAAAGCTTGTTCCTATACATTTTCTGGACCGTTTAATTCCGAAATAAGATCTCTGGGACAATTGGGCTTAGAGTCTAAAAGTAGACAATTGGTTGTTGTTGATCCAGAGTTAATAGACATCTCACAATTGAAAAGGGTAACCGAGTAGTTTATACTTCATCCTAGAAGGGAGTTGATAAAGTAATGAGTTATGATAAAAAAACGATTTTGGATGCTGCAAAAAAAGCAGGGATTAATTTAATCGAGAATAATTCTAACAACAATATTATTTATCCAGATGGAACTGAAGAATATATTGATGTTAGAATTAAAAATAATGTTACAACAGATTGTAATTATGTTATTAATGATTTAACTGCTCAATCGGATAATTTGTTTATTAATAATGATGAATATGAAATTATTTATGACACTAATGACAGTGGAGATTACAGTTTAGATTTAAAAGAATTTTTAAATCCAACTCATGATTTATCAAGTCTACAAATTGATTCCGATATAAAGATAAATCATTTGAATAAAAGTAATAATGATTTTGAAAGGGCTGCTTAGTTTTTATGAATACTGAACAAAATAAAAGTATATTGGAATTCACAAATCCGGTTTTGAAACGTGCAATTTTTCAACCAAATCCAAAATTTGATAAAAAGAATTCGAAGAATATAAAGATGAATTTAAAGACGAGTAATAGTGGTATAGATACTAAGCTGGAATATCACTCGTCTGATGTTGTATTAACTGTTACAAATATATCTTCGGATGATAGTTTGTCTTCAAATGAGGATCCTTTTGTATTAATAGTAAGTATGGCTGCTAGATTTAGATGGCCTGAAAGTACACCTAAGGATGTTGAGGAGTCATTTGTTAGAACTAATGCTCCATCCTTACTGTTATCATATATACGACCTTTGGTAAGTAATATTACGGGTTTGAGTGAATTTGGAATCCAAAACATTCCATTCATTGACTTTACTAATTCTATTGAAGATTAAATTTTAGTCGTTTGACCATATTTTGTGGTTGACCGGCTTTTTATTTTGTGCAATTTTGGAAATGAATTTGCCTTCAGCTTATTGTTTTTATTTTTGGCAATTAATATTACAGGAAAGGATTTGCTATATTAATTCCACCACAAGCGCTTGTGAGTTAAACCCAGGAGAACTCACAATTATGACTGATCTGGAATTAGGCTTTCAACATGCATTACAAAATCAAAGGTTGATTCATGGCGTCTTGAAACGTGTCCATATTTTCGTAACTCGCTGCGATTATGACGATTATTTTCAAGAGGCAATGATTCTCTATGCCCAAACTTATGTTAAATACTGTCAAAATGAAGACGATTTGTCTAAATTCAACCGTTATGTTTTTCAGAAGTTAACATGGAGATTGACAGATATGTTGCGACAGGAGAAGCGTTATAACGACTTCCATAGTCTTGAAGAGTTCGACTTTCAACGAGTTCCAGAGGTATTGTTGTTGGCTGATTTGGACTTTGTGAATTTAAACGAACTCTCGGAAATTGAGAAAGCTATCTTACAAGAACACTTTATCGATGGACAATCTTTAGTAATATTGGCGAAGCGTTATAACCATACATCAAGGGGCCTGAGGTACTGTCGCAATAGGCTTTTGAAAAAACTACGACATATGAGCGTTCGTTGAATTTTACCATTTGATTACAGGCGTATTACTTTTGTCAAATTAGTGAAAAAACTTGTTATAATTTATATCGTTAAGGAAATTAACGGCGGGAAGGAAATATATATTATGGTATCTAAAAAAATTATGACGACTGTGGCAACTTCTGTTGCTTTGGCTAGTATCGGATTTACAACGGTAGGACAGGTAGTTCCTACACTCGGTGCTAACACTCAAACAGCTCAAGCTGTAACGTCATCTATTAATAATTACATCAATGCTAATAACATCAAACCAGTTTCAATTACAAATCAAGAAGGAACTTTCAGTGTTTGGCAAGGCTATGAAAATGGTGTTGGTAAGCCAGAAGGTGTTGTTATTCATGAAACAGCTACACCAGGGGCAACTGCTCAAAACGAAGCTACATACTTCAATCGTGAGTGGAAAAATATTTACACATACGTTCATGCTTTTGTCGACAACAACCAAATTTTGAACATTAAGAATACGGATTACACTACTTGGGGTGCAGGTCCTACAGCTAATGCCAAATTTATCAACGTTGAATTGTGTGAAGTTGTTACGACCGATGCTTTTGCACGTTCAGTTGCTAACCAAGCATATTACACAGCTTCAAAATTAGTTCAATATAACTTGCCATTTACACCAGGTGTGACAGTTATGTCTCATGATGCTGTAAGTAAAAAATGGCATGAAACAACTCATACTGACCCAGTTGGCTACTTCGCTAAATGGGGCTACAGCATGGATCAATTCTATGATCTAGTTGGCAAGTACTACAACCAATTGAAGGGTAGTACAAACTCTGGTAGCAATAATAACAACAATAACGTAAATAATGGTAACGGCGATGCTGCTAACTCAAGTAACATCCGTGTTAACAATTCTAAAGGTAACTTCGTTCCATTAGTTGCTTTCCAAAATGACGGCAGTGTTAAAAACATTTCTGACCGTGCTCTAGCCAACAACTCACTATGGTATACAGACCAAGTTAAGGAATACAATGGTCTACAATATCGTCGTGTTGCTACAAACGAATGGGTTGATAACGGCTATGTTACAGGCAACAAATAATTTATAACGAAATAAACTGTCTTTGATAGTTAGTTATTCTAAAAGATACGCTGAAAAGCGTGTCTTTTTTTGCTATCATTATTCAATAATAGGGGGAGGCCGCCGGAGGCTGCCATGGATTGAAGCCTGCGGTGGGGACCGGCGCGAGCCAAGGTCTCGCCCCTCGCTTTGAATCCTTGCAAGTTCGGCAAGTATCCAAAGTCGCCCCGTGGTGTAACGGCTAAAGCCGTAACGCCACCTTCACCGCTGTCTTCAATCCATGGCAACCTCCAGCTAAAGTGTTGGCTTGCTGCAGCGGCATCTGTTACTGCTTTCTATTGAATTATTGAATTAGAAACGGAACATGTTCTTACTATTATTAAATTAGTTTATGAGCATCTTTTAAAACCAAGAATCAAAAACCATATAAAATTGTAATACTTTATTTTGAAATATTTGTCGCCATAAAAATAGAAGAGAGACAAAATAGTGAATAATCCCTAGCCGGAGCTTGATAGCAATATAGCCGGCTGTGCAAGTGGAGTAAGAGCTTTAGCTCTTACTCCACAGGACGACTTTTGAGACTTGCTGGTTTTGCAAGGCTCAAAATCGAGGCTCGAGACCGTCCTTTGGCTCGAACCGGTCCCATAGCAGGCTATATTGCTATCAACCGGAGGCGGAACAAGTTGTATAATTGTTGGATGAGAAAGGCATAAAGATGGGTAAAAAAATCTATGTTGTTTTGAGCATGCTGTGTCTTTTTGCCGTACTTTTGGTAGGTTGTAAGCCGAAAGAGACGTCAAAAGTTGTTGCATCGAATAAGACTTGGTATTTGTACCAAGATCAAGGCGAGAACGATACAGTTTCAATTAAATTTTTAAAGAATCAACGTGCTGAAATTAAAGATATTACGACGATTGACGGAAAAGTTGGTATCAATCGTTTCAATAATCAATTTAATAATCCAAAATATACTTTGGACCGTGATGGCAAAACGATTACTTTCAAAACGGCTAAAACTGATTTAGTCTTGAAAATTATTAAGAGCTATCATGAAAATGTTTATGGCAAACATATGAAGGGTTACTATGTCCAATCGGGCAACGATACCTACAAATTTGCCTATATTACCAAACGCGACAAGCAGTCCAATATCAGCAAGTCGCAAAAAACTAAGTCTCAGACGATTGCTTATGATCAATTGCCGGATCATATTATCGATGTGAACGCTAATACGAAGCCACTGACAGCTAACAATGCGTTGATTGGTAATTATGATTTTTCTACTATTATTGATTATCGTCGAACAGATGGAAATTTAACTATCAATCAAAATGGAACTTACCAGATGACTTTGACCGAGCATTCAGCTCAGAAATTGACTGACAAAACTGACAATAAAGTGGTTATGTTAACGGAGGTTGAGACTGGGAATGTTCAGAGTCTTTATGGAAAAATTTATTTAACGCCGAAGAATCTTTTGACGATTAATTATTATTATCATGGGCAAAATCAGGATAAACTTTTGCCTAAGAGTGTTAATTTGAAAGTTAATTCGAAGTCGACTGGTAATCAGATTGACCGGGCTAAGATTCGTATGGAAGCTGACGGGGACCAGTTGTACCTCTTCTCGAGTGACTATACTGTGCGGGTCAAAGATGGTCAAAAGAATACCAAGGCTAACTTGTTAACCAAATCGACTTCGGAACAGACGAGCTTGAGAGATGCTATTACACAGACGAAAGATTATTATGATAAGTATGTTGCCAATCCATTGACTTCAAACGCTGATTTGATGCAATTGGTTGGGGCAATCTCTGACAATCATGATAAGAAAGTCGGTAATATTGGCGTTAACTTTGGCGACTTGTATGGAACAAATATTCAGCCGAGCGATTATCAAGGAGTCAGTGTTAATGGTAGTAAACAGCCATTGATGCAATATATTTTCCTCGTTTCGCCGTCAGCCTATTCTGAAAATGGGCCTGCTGTGACGACAACTAAAGGGAAACTGTTGATTTATGGGTCTTTGGATAACAAATTATTCCTATTGAGACAGCCGGACAAAGATTCGACAACGGTAACTTGGACGATGGTGAAGGACTTTCCACTAACCGTTCCCAAATTAAAATTCAGCTTAAATTAAGTTCTGGAGGGGAACCATGAATTTTTTACTGATGGTCATTGTTACGATCATTGAAGCACTAGTGGTTTATCGAATTAGATTCGTTTATAGTCGGCAGCCTGTTTGGGCAATTAGTTTGGCGAGTGCAACAATTGTCGGATTTTACTTGATTGCCAAATTTTCAGTTAGTAAATATGTCAGTGCCTTTGCGTTTAGTTTGGCAACGCTTAACTTGATATTGTTGCTGGTAATGCTGATATATATGTGGAAATTGGATCAGACTTTGAAAAAGCAACAGGCGCTGCAGGGAACAGATTTCCTGTTGGTTTTGGGCAGTAAATGCCTGACTCCGCGAGTAACACCAGTATTGGCTTCAAGGTTGGATAAAACAATTGAGATATATGATAAATTTGACGTCAAACCGCAGATAATTGTCACTGGTGGCAGAAGTTCAATCGATTTGCCCACGGAAGCTGAATTAATGGAGCAATACTTAGTTGATGCTGGGATTCCGGCTGAGATGATTATTATGGAAACAAAAGCTAAAAATACTATTCAAAATTTAGGATTTTCTTCAATAAAAATTCGTAATATATGGCATAAAGATAATCACCCACGCGTTATCATAGTTACGAGCGATTATCATCTGCCTAGAACCAAGTTTTACGCGAAAAAGTTGGGAATAAAGGTTAATTTTGCGGCGGCTAGAACGGTCAAGATGTTAAAGTGGCCGGCAATGTTTCGTGAGTTTACTGCAATTCTTTGGGATCACCGATATTCTCTCGTGACAATTTGGGGGATGGATGTCTTATTTTCGTTAAGTATGTGTATATGATGAGGAGAACTATATGAGTTTGTACGATAAGTTTGTTGAAAATAAACGTCTGCGAAGATTCGTCTTGTTGCTGTTTGTTGTCGTGGTATTTTACCTACTACGTAGCATGATGAGCATGTTTTTACTAACGTTTACATTTACCTTTTTATCGGTTCAATTAGTCCGGACCGTTCAAAAAAAATTTCCAAGGACCAAGCCCGCTTGGGTGATTGCGCCAGTCTATTTGATAATTATTGGCTTGCTGATTTTTGTCATTGCCAACTACATACCACAGTTGATTAATCAAACAGCTAAGATGTTTAGTTCGTTGCAAAAATTTTATGAGAGTAAAGAAGTTCGTTCTAATCCGTATTTAGACGTAATTTATAATTACTTGCAGCAGATCAACCTTGATAACCAAATCAAAGTTGCTATCACACAAGTAGTCAATTACATCACAAGTGTTGGGGCCGTTGGCTTTAACATCGTAATTTCCTTCTTATTGAGTTTCTTCTATACCAGTCAGGTTGAACAGATGAATGCCTTTGGTCGTCAGTTCTTAGATAGCAAATACAGCTGGTTATTCTCAGATTTGTTCTATTATGGTAAGAAATTCGTCAATACTTTCGGTGTCGTTTTGGAAGCACAATTGATGATTGCCGTTGTAAATACTGCTTTAACAACGATTACATTGCTATTTATGGGGATGCCGGGAATCATTGCGTTGTCAGCGATGGTCTTCATATTGTCATTGATTCCAGTGGCCGGAGTAATTATTTCCTTGATACCATTGAGCTTCGTGGCTTATTCAGTCGGCGGAATCCGTTACGTTATCTACATTGTAATCATGATTGTTGTGATCCATTTGATCGAAACATATTTCTTGAATCCACAGTTCATGTCCAGCATGACTCATTTGCCAATCTTCTTTACCTTCGTTGTCTTGATAGTTTCCGAAGAACTACTTGGAACTTGGGGACTAATCATTGGTATTCCAATTTTCGTTTTCTTCCTAGATATTCTGGGGGTTCATTCAATCGGTGGGCACAAGCCTAAAAAAATCCGAATAAAATTAAAGAAAACGTTATAATTATGATTAAGATATATTTGTCATATATAATGGAGTTAAATGTAGTCAACTGACGTAGATGGGAGATTAAAATATGTCATTCTTCGATAGAAAAAAGAAAGATAATGATGATAATAATTATTCTGATCTAAACAATCCTTCATATCCAAATGCACAACCGGATCAAAATAATTTTGACCAAGCACAAAATCAATATAATGATGTGCAGGCTGGAATGGGGACACAGTTTACACCAAATGACCAAGATTTTAACAATGCCAATGCTAATAATAACAACGGCAATGATTATTTCTTCGGCCAAAATCAACCACAATTTGGTCAACCAGATCCACAACAAGGACCAGCACAACAACCACAGGGACCACAAGGCCAAGCTCCACAAAATGGCATGGATAATAATGGTGGCGAGCAGTGGCAATATACTGAACAGGATTTGCAAAGTACTTTGGATCAAAGTGCTGATTTGAAAGCTCAACTCCGCAGTCAATTATTGGCTGACAGAAGCTATTGCAATCACGTTTTGCGCAATACTAACAGCGACCAAGTTGATGACCGTCAACAAGCAACCGACCGTATCAGTGAAATCAACAAGTCATTGAAAGAATGGTTTGGAACAGATGAGATGGCCAATGAAATTTACATGGATGAAAACCGTGACTACTATATTTTCACCGATGATTTAGCAGCCAATCCCGACGCTGACACAAGCAAAATGTGGCAACAATTGACAATGACTTTAGCCGATAAAGGACTTTTAGCCAACGCCATTTCCGTGACATATAATGATCAAGTTGACCAAACATGGATGAACTATCAAAACGCCGGATTCGTTGATGGCAATGCATTCTTGTTGAACATGTACAATGAATTGCAGGGCCGCAACATGAATACACCCGTAACGCCAGCTGAAATTCCATTCGATGCCGACTACCGAGTACAACACGTCAGCGATAAAGTTGATAAGATTTTGGATGCCGATGACAAATTAGTGATGGAAGTTTCCAGAACAGCTAACCATCAATTACAAATCATCCGTCACTACAAAGACAACAGCTTATTGAGCCGTGATATTTTCGATGTCAACGGAGTAATCTCAGCAACTCAATTCTATGACCACCGTAATGCCAATAAAGTTGTCCGTGAGAACTTCTATCGCCAGGACGGAACATTGGTTCTAATCAAGAGTTATACAGCCAACGAGCCATATATTCAGCTATTCAGTGAAGGAAATGTGCTTATTAGTACATTCGATAGCGATGAAGAGTTGATAGTTTGGTGGTTGAAGAGCCAAGCATTGAGACAAAGTGAAGCTACAATTTTCGTATCAATTAATTCTGAGTATTATAAGAAGTTGTTGACACTTAGAGATAGTGGCTTTGAAGTAGTTCCAATTGTGATGAAGCAGAGTGAAAATGCTGATATCATTTCTGATTTGATTGAAGGTAAGGACAAGATCAGTGCGGTGATGGCTGGGTCTGATCAAGTTAATACTTACTTGAATAAGAATGCTAAGAATACTTTGGATATTACTACTTTGAAGGAAATCGATGCACCAGTGTATAAAGAATAGAGAGTGGAGACAGGGCGGTCAGCTCCCGAGCATTTGCATGACTTCACGAATTATCCGCGTATTTTGCGGATGATTTGGGAAGTTATGCAAAGCGGAAGGAGTTGCCCTGTCGGAACTCGTTTTAGAGCCACTGCCTATATAAAGTTTTGAAAATAATAAAACAAGAGCTATAACAATTGAAGTAGATGATTGTTATAGCTCTTTTAGTTAGTGTAGGAAGTTTAGATTACCGATATAGGAAGTGTAATACATAAGCCAGTAAAGGAGCTGGAGGTTTGGAAAATAATAAGCCAGCAGTGAAGGTGGAGTTAGGACGGTGCTTTTCCGTTCTTACTCCACGGACGACTTTTGAGACGCGGTTTTCGGCTCAAAAGCGAGGTTCGAGACCTTGGCTCGGGCCGGTCCTCACAGCGGCTTATTATTTTCCAAACCGGAGGCGGAGAGAATAAAACATAAATTGAGACGGGTTCTCTTTTTTTTATTGCCAAAATCGTGTAAAATACATATTGTTAAAGAAATGAAAAGAGGATCTTATAAATGGCAAAATTAGTTTTCATTCGTCACGGACAAAGTGAATGGAATTTATCAAACCAATTTACTGGTTGGGTTGATGTTGACCTTAGTGAAGAAGGAGTAAAGCAAGCTCAAAACGCTGGTAAACTTCTTAAAGAATCTGGCATCCAATTTGACCAAGCTTATACATCAGTATTGACACGTGCTATCAAGACATTGCACTACGCTCTTGAAGGCTGTGACCAATTATGGATTCCTGAAACAAAGACATGGAGACTTAACGAACGTCACTATGGCGCACTTCAAGGTCTTAACAAAGCTGAAACAGCTGAAAAATATGGTGACGAACAAGTTCACATTTGGAGACGTTCATATGATACATTGCCTCCATTGTTGAAAGCTACTGACGAAGGTTCAGCAGCTAAGGATCGTCGTTACGCAAACTTGGACCCAAGAATTATTCCTGGTGGCGAAAACCTTAAAGTTACTTTGGAACGTGTAATTCCATTCTGGGAAGATGAAATCGCTCCTAAATTGCTAGATGGCAAGAACGTTATCATCGCTGCCCACGGTAACTCACTACGTGCTTTGACTAAGTACATCGAAAACATCAGTGATGCTGACATCATGGATGTTGAAATGACTACTGGTGAACCAGTTGTCTATGACTTGGATGACAAGTTGAACGTTGTAAGTAAGAAGAAGCTTAACTAATTTTAGTAACACTTAGCGACTTTGTCGCTTAGGGTTACTTATTAATTTAGTTGAATGTAAAATACGACCTGCACAATTGTGTGCAAGTCGTATTTTTTTGATACTTTTTTTTAGAGTGTGTTATTTGGATGTCTGCTTGTGATAAAGTTGGTATAATTGAATGTGTTAAAGATTCAAGAAAAATTTTACGGAGCTAAAAGTAGCTTTGTAGAGCTGAAGTAAGGTTTACGGAGCTGAAAGTAGTTTTGTAGAGCTGCAGTAAGGCTTACGGAGCTAAGAGTAGTTTTGTAGAGCTGAAGTAAGGTTTACGGAGCTGAAAGTAGTTTTGTAGAGCTGCAGCAAGGTTTACGGAGCTAAGAGTAGTTTTGTAGAGCTGCAGCAAGGTTTACGGAGCTAAGAGTAGTTTTGTAGAGCTGCAGTAAGGTTTACGGAGCTAAGAGTAGTTTTGTAGAGCTGAAGTAAGGTTTACGGAGCTGAAAGTAGTTTTGTAGAGCTGCAGCAAGGTTTACGGAGCTGATGGTAGTTTGTATAACTAATACGAATTATTCAAAGTTTAATAGGATTATTATTTTTATAAAAGCATGAGGTGTGCAATTGAATACTCCTAAGTATGAAGAAAAGGATTTATTAAGCATTCCAGAAGGAAAAACTTTCGGAGTAAATAGAGTCCAGAAATCCGTATCATCATTGATTAAATCTTTTAAATCAAATGTTTGGTTAAAGCTGTCTCCAGATGCGTTTGCTGCAACGGTATAAGTTTTGTTTCCAGCAGTAATTTTGTAAACAATGTTAGTGTTGGCTGAATCGTTCCCAAAGCTGTGGTTATCACTGTAGTTCAGTGTTGTGGGTAAATTCAAAGTGGCATTAGTTTGCTTATAAAGCAAGTCGATTTCGTTAGTAGAATTGGAATTAGTCAGATTCAGCGAGTATGTTGGCCTTGCCAAGATAGTAAATTCAGGACTATTGGTTGATGAAATTTCATTACTGCCATTAAAGGTTGCAGGAGCTTGCTTAACATCAATATCTTTAGTTGTGGCATTGACTGCTTTAGCGTTGATAGTGATCTTGGCAGTATCGTTGGTGGGACTCAATTCTTCATCCAACTGTGATGTGATGTTGTCGTTTGTTATGTCACCTGTACTAATAGTTTGAGAATAACCATCGTTGAAGGTAATGGTTCCTATATTATTATAAGAATCTGGAGTAATTGTGACACCATTAGGAATTTTGATATTGGCTAAAATATCTTTCCAATTAACGCTACCAGTTTTGTATGTTAAGTCGTAATTTAGTTTGAGTGAGTCACCATTACCGACGGTTTTGTCAGTTGAGGCAGAGGTGATTTTTTTGTTGTTTAAAGTTGTATCAATAATATTAGCGTCAGCATCGGCGTAGAGTGTATCCGGAGTGGAGTCGAAGGCTACTAATTTGGTAGATACACTATCTGAAGGACCATTAGCTGCTGTGAATCCCCAACGAACTTTACCGTCAGTTGTGTTTAATTTTGATGTATCCACAGTGTTGGAAACAGACAGTTTCTTGTCCCATCCAGAAGGAATATTATTATCACTATAATCGAGGTTTTTGTCGTTGTAATCATATGTCAAAGTAGCGAGGTTGCTACCATTAGGGGCGGGAGTCCATTTGATAGTAACATGGTGCCAGTATAATACATTGCCATTTTGGTCTGTACCATCAGTTAAAGATGCTGAATTAGAATTGTTGTGTACCAGAACATAGCCCTTTTTCCAAGGGGAATAGTCGTTAGTTAAGGTGGGATTGTCTGTGAAGTCTAAGTCCTTATAAGAAGTGGCAAATCCAGGGTAAGTTACAGCAATATGTCCATATTGACCTCCAAGAGAACCATATGTGACTTTAGTCTCATTTTCGGTTGGAAAGCCAATATAATCTGAAGGTGGAGGACTCACTTGGGTATCATAACCGTTCAAAGAGTAGGACGTTAATGTAGAAAGAAACCCCGAGAAATAGCCATATTTGTTACTAATTGGTTTTGATGGTAAATAAAAACTATTTTTTTCCGTATCAAATTCGAGTGCAATACTGTTTTGAATGGCAGTTTTCTGAATGTCACTTGGAGAAGGAACAGTACCACCTATAGCTGTATACGATGAAGAGTCGTAGCCATAAACACCCATACTCTCAAGTCCAGCACCCAATGCACTAGTATTTTTTGAATCATTTTGAAGTACGAAGGCAATTCCTTCACTATTAACATCGTCACTACCTTCTCCGCTACCAAAATATAACCAAGCGGAAATAGTTTGTTTCTTGTTAATGTCAAAGCTTTTAGCAGTGGACCACATTGATCCATAAGTGTTCTTATTGTTAGCCAAAGATATGATGTTACCACTGTCGGAATTTTGACCGGTATTATCAACGATTTGAGCTGAATTTGTTCCATATGGATAACCAAAAGATACTGTAGGTTTGGCATTTGACATGTAACTATCAACTGGAATACCAGTCGGAGCACTTTTTAAGACAGCTAAATCAGTACTGTCAGTCAAAGCGGCTGAAGCTTTATTTGTATTAAATGAAAAAATCACAAAAATACTAACAAGTGCAGAAAATCCAATTCCAAGAATCTTCCTCATTTTATTCCTCATATGCATGTTCCCCCTCAATTAAGAACAGCTCATTTGAAAATACAATAAGTATATTTTTAATTATATCATTATGTGTAAATGACATAATTCATATAAAAACAATTATATTTATGAATAACGACAATCATGTTGCATGGAATAAATGTTATTGGACTTCTAATGCCGTTAATTTTTTCCAAAAGTTGTATGATATTAATGAGAGACAATACATTTATAGGAGGCTTTACGGATGGCATTTACGAAGATTGATTTAGACAATTGGACGAGAAAAGAAGTTTTTGAACACTTCATTGATCAAAAGACGACATATAGTGCAACACATGAAATTAATATTGAGCATGCATTACATTTTGTGAAGGAAAACGATTATAAGTTCTATCCATTATTTATCTATGCAGTTTTGCGTGTGGTTAATTCCAATTACTTATATCGTATGGACTTTAATGATCAAGGTGAACTGGGCTTTTACGACAGCAGCACGGCCTTTTATTCAATCTTTGATGATAAACGTGAGATATTCTCCAATATTGATACTGAAGATACGTATACCTTTGCGGAATTCCATCGTGATTATTTGGACGATGTTGCCAAGTATCGTGACACTGGAAAGTTATTCCCTAAGCAACCAATTCCTCAAAATGTTGTCAATATCTCCATGATTCCGTGGGCTAGTTTCAACAGTTTCAACTTAAATATCGGTAACAATGACAATTACTTATTGCCAATTGTAACGGCTAGCAAGTTTCAAAAGCGGTCTGATGGGATTAAGCTACCTGTAAGTTTCCAAATTCATCACGCTGTCTGTGACGGATATCAAACAGCTCAATTTTTCAATCGATTACAAGAAGTTCTCGATGAACCAGAAGAATTGTAAAAATACTTGTCTTAGAGTGTGCTTTAAGGTTTATAATTGTAAACAAGTTATGCCTTTTCAGTAAATAAATAGTTGAGGATTGCCAAAGAAATAAGACGTTGCACGTTGTGTAGGTCTTATTTTTTGTTGGTAAATAACGTGTGATATTCCGTCTCCAGAGCTGGAAAATATTCACCAGCTGTGCGGACCGGTCCGAGCCATGGAGCGGTCTCGAACCTCGGTTTGAAGCCTTGACACAATTCGTCAAGTCTCCAAACACGCCCGGTAGTATAAGTACGGGAGAGTCTCCCGTACTTATACTACTTTCACAGCACACAAATATTTCCCAGCTCTCCCGACTAGTGGAGTATAGCTTTCATATCTAGACATAATCAGTCTTCTATCTTTGGATAAAGCGAATGTAACTTTATGCGTGCATCTGCTGTTGTAAATTGCCAATCTATTGATAGATTCTTTTCATTACGTTCGCTACACCATGTTGTCACTTCTTGACGTAGTTGTTTGATTTCTGGAATACGCCGATTCAGACATTGACGACTCAACAAGTTCAAGCCAATTTCAGCTATATTTAACCAGCTCCCATGCTTGGGTGTGTAGTGTATTTCTAATTTACCAGCCAATCGACGAGCCTCTTTTGGCTCGAAACGTTGATATAGTGATCCTATTTTATGAATATTCAAATTATCCATTACTAAAATTATTTTATCGGCAGATGGGTACAGGTCATCCACCAACCATTTTATAACCTCCGCGAAATCGCGTGAGGTTCTGCGTTTTCGGACGTCCACATATTGTTTACCGGTTAATGGTTCAATCAAACTGATTATTGCGCAATACCCATTACGAGTGTATTCATAGTCAATTTTCTTGGGTTTCATTCTACGAGTTGGAAGTGGTTTGGAAACATCGCCGTGAAGTACATACGGCTTCTCATCCAAACAAACTAATGGTCGATTACTATCATATGGTAGGGCATATGTGTCTAGAACATCCTCCATGTGGGCAACGTATTCACCATCATCTGGCTTGGGGTTCGCCCAACTCTCTACTTGGTATGGTTTAATTTCATTTTTTTAAGCTTGCGTGCAATGGCATCACGCTTCACAGGATGTTCGAGTATAGTCGCTGACTTTTCTTCCAATAAGCTATATGACCATCTCGTGTAGCCTTCTGGAGCGGGGCCACAGGCTAACGCAATCAGTTTTGCCTCATCTTCTGCTGTTAATTTTTGGTTTGCGTGATCCGAATTACTATTACGTTTTATAGTGATGGCCTCATCGATACCGCCTTCGAAGAAAAGGTTGATGACGGCATAAACCACTCCAGTACTGCAACGATTCATCTTAGCCACTTCAATTCTAGTCATGATTTCACCATGAGATTCATCTAAGTCTAGCAATACTTGAATCCGACGTTTGACGGTTTTATTAAGACTTTTAGAATTCAAAAGATTTTTTAGACGAGTAACTTGATCATCAGAAAGAAAAATATGTTGTTTAACTGGTCTGTTATTCGATTTCATGAGGATTGTCCTTTTTGAATTGATTATATCGAAATACAGATATGAAAGCTACGCTCCACTAGTTAATCGGTAATAGTTTAATGTAGAGGTATGCTAGATTATTTTTTAAGATGGGATATTTGCGTAACTAATAGCATGTGTTAAATAAAGATAGGAAGAAGTAGAGGGGTATGAGTAGAAATCGTAAAATTTTGGTTACCTTTGCGTTAGTGCTGTCGAATATGATGGCCGGTCTTGATGCGACGATAATCAATACTGCGCTGCCTGCAATCATTAGTGACTTGCACGGTATTCAGTACATGGGGTGGATTGTCGCCATTTTCTTATTAGGAATGGCCGTTTCGACACCGTTATGGAGTAAATTTGGGGAGAAGAAGGGTAATAAAGTTGCCTATATCACCGCTACAGTTGTTTTCATGATTGGAGCGTTGTTTCAAGGATTAGCGCCCAATATTATCTGGTTTATCACTGCCAGAAGTATCATGGGAATTGGTGCAGGCGGTATGAACACGATTCCTTTCATTATCTACTCACAGATTTTCAAAAATATTAAACGTCGTTCGCAAGTCATCGGGATTGCTTCGGCGGGATTCAGTGGGACGTCAATCGTCGGACCGCTAATTGGTGGTTGGATTGTTGATGCGTTCAGCTGGCACTGGGTATTTTATATTAACTTGCCATTAGCATTGCTTTCGATTGCAATTGTTGCTATTTTCTTCAATATTAAAGAGAAGTTGAATGAAGAAAAAGTTGATTATCATGGGGCAATTTTGATGGTACTTGGTTTGACTTCCTTCTTGATTGGGATTCAAATGCTCGGAGTATCGTCAATTTTTGTTACGTTAGGATTCGTTGCTCTTGGAGCTGTCTTAATTTTCTGGATGTCACGAGTGGAAAATCGAGTCGATGATCCCATCGTACCTAATCGTTTGTTTAAAAATGAAAAGTTAGTTATTGATTTGATTTTATTCGCCTTGTTGTGGGGTTCATTCGTGGCTTTCAATATCTACATTCCGATGTGGGCTCAAGGCATCATGGGACTCAGTGCTCTAGTCGGAGGGATGACACAGATTCCCGGGGCGATTGCTAACTTCTTTGGTTCCGAGCTGGAGCCATTTATGCAACGAAAGATGAATCGTTATACGATTATTGCCGTCGGAACTGCATCATTCTTGATTTCCTTTGCCGGATTGTACTGGGCTAAACAAACCGCCAGTTATACATTCTTGCTAATCATGGGTGTCTTTGAAGGATTCGGTATCGGTGTCTGTTTCAATGCTTTGTTGATTGCCGTGCAATTTGATGTTGAGACACGTGATGTGCCAATTTCAACTTCATTTGCTTACTTGGTCAGAATTTTGAGTCAAACATTTATGTCATCAATTTATGGTGTTATTTTGAATCTAGCTTTGATCAATGGCGTGAAGGAAAGCCATGGTCATATCACGATGGCAATGATGAATAAATTGAGTAACGCTACGGTGGCAAAAGAATTGCCTAAAGCCTACGTTCCACAAATGAAACGGATTTTATTCTCAGGTATTCATAATATTATGTTGACTGCCTTGGTTCTGATTATTTTAGTTATTATAATTTTAATTTATTTGTTCAGACGGGAAGCTGTTAAGAAGCATTCAGTTCAAACAAATTAAAAAGCGAGCTCATTAGGAGTTCGCTTTTTTTTGTGAATTATAGACGCTTAGTAGACAACGATAATTTCTTTTTTATGATGAGATAACACTTAATGGTGGGTAAAGATTCCGAAGTGTCTGGAATTTTGAAATCACAATCATTCGATTCTTGTATAACGTCGATACCCTGACTAGAATTAGATTCAGTCGTAAAAGATATGTTGGAGGTAGCGCTTGTGACATCAAGAATATTATCTAAAGAGAAAATCATAAATACGGCTATGGAAATGATTAATCACCAAGAAACGTTGAATTTTACCAAATTGGGTAAAGCGCTGGGTACTAGGTCACAGGCTTTGTACAATTATTTTCCTGATATAATTGTGGTAAAAGTTGCTGTAGCAGCGAAGTTTTATGGTAAATTAGGGGTTCGATTGGATGCTGATTTATTGGGGATGACTGGCAAGCAAGCTATTAAAACATTTGCCAATGTGGCAGTGCAGTATTCATTAGGCAATTTTTATCTGGTTCAACAAATTATCACGATTCCACCTAACAGGTTGAACAATTCTGAGTTTGAAGAAAGTTTTCGCCGATTGCAGATGATTTTAATCCAATTGTTGAAACCGATAGTTCAAGATGAATCACAGCAGTTGGTCGTTTCCAGAATGATATTCAACTTAGTCATTGGGGAAGTATTTTGTGCAGGGTATGGTCGTTTTGATAATAACTTGCTTAATACACGTGATAGTTTTAACCAAATGTTGAATAGAATATTATCTGATCAAAGTAAATAGCATTAGTAACCTTATACGATTACTAATGCTATTTTTGTACTACTTATAAATATTTCTCAGACCGTTTAAATCAGCTTCCGATAATTTGGAAACGCCCTGATCAACAGGATACATGACAGAATTCGTATAAGAACTATGACCTAATCCCAGAGCATGGCCTAATTCGTGCATTGCCACTGAATCTTTCATCGACATATTAGGATAGGTAACATTCAATCCGGCCCGACCACTATTGATTGCATAATGATCCAGCTGTAGAGCCGATGGACCACCGTTGCCCAATTCAACGGTACTGGAAGCAATATTTTCAATCTTCTTATGATAAATGAAGAATGTAATATTATTCTGATTTGGTTGTGCATTTCCAGGTACTAGTTTAACGATACCAGTGTTGTTATATGTATCGACAGCATTCTGGAAAACCTGACGTGCTTTAGCAGGAACGTTACTTTTGAAATGATAATAGTAAGTATTGGAAGTGTGCATATTTTTTAGTGGCGATTCAACCGGTGTGGAAACTTTTCCGACTTGATCTTCAGAAGTTGTTTTGACCGGCCCACTGAGTTTCTTATCAATATTAGTTTTAATTAGATAAACGTATGGTTGCATACGAGTATTGGTTGCTTTAATCTCGTCTTTCACTTGCGGAACGATTTCAGGATGAATTTCAACAACAACGAAGCCAGCTGCCAAAATGATTATCCAAGCAATCCATGAATTTTTTCTCATCTGTACTCCTTAAAAATTCATTTTTGTCTATGTAATCATAGTTTTTTAGACTACAATTGTCCACTCAATTGATTAGAAAAAAGTTATTTTTTATTTTGTAAGGAGCTACGTTTAGGACTGACCCATGTGCCTGACCCAAAACCGAGAATTGTCTTCATGGCTGGGATGAAAGTTGCCACAACGGTAATGGGATTAATCATCCAATAAAAGAGCATGTACATTGGGGCAAAGAAGGCGTATTTCATTTTGGCTCCGTGGTGGTCAAGCAACAGGGCAGTGAGCAATTGAAAAACTCCGGCGATTATTTCAAAACTGACGAAAATAAATGAGATTTCAAATCCGTGCATGATCCGTTCAAATTTGCCGTGTATAAGGAATAACAACATAGCGATGATAAACATGACTGTTGTAATGACAAAAAAGAATGACCAGATGATTGATAATGTTGAATCTATGAACATCGACATTTGATAACGACGTTTAATAGGATGAAAGATGAATTTTTTAACATTAGTCAGCCAAACTTCAGTCCCACATTGTGCCCAACGTTTGCGCTGTTTGTAGAGGTCACCAATAGTTTCGGGAACGTTCATATGAAAAACGATATCTGGAGCAAAACGAGGAATGGCACCAATAGTTTGATGATCCCAAGCAATACTGATATCTTCAGTCGCTCGGTCTTGTCGGAATCCACCAACGTCAATCAGAAAATCCTTTTTGTAAAGAGTATTGGCGCCACTATAAGCGTACATTGAGTCGTTAATTGAAGTTTGACTACGTTTGATAACACCAACGATACTAGAGAACTCAACTGTTTGGGACTTGCCTAATAGTGAAGTCCGATTTTGAACATCCATATTAGCCGTGACAGCGGAAGTATTCATATCTTGAGCATGGATGAAGAAGTTCATGTATTTCATCAGTGCGTCCGGTTCAGGAATTGTATCGGCATCGTTACTGAGAATATATTCACCTTTGGCAAAGTGCATACCGATATTGAAAGCATGTGCTTTACCTTTATTTTGAATGATATTGATAGTTCTTAGGCGCGGATACTTTTTCATTAAACGCTTGATAATCTCAGCTGTTTTATCAGTTGAACCGTCATTAGTAACGAGAACTTCAAAATTATCGTAGTTGATATTTTCGAAAAGGTACGTGATTGTCTCTTTAATGACGACTTCTTCGTTATGTGCGGGAATCATGATTGTGATCATTGGTTGCAGATTCTTGGGAATGGGATGCCAATCTTCATCGTATTTGTTCTTCTTTAAAAAGCGATAAGATAGGGCGCCGCTGAACCAAAAAAATGATCCAACAATGGGATATAAACATAGTATCAACAAGCAAATGTTGACAAAAGTTCCTCCAGCTGTGGAGCCCAATATGTGATCTATAAAAATATTTTTCATGTTAGCTCCTAATCTACGTCGTCTAAATCTTTTTTAGCATAGAGTTTTTGAATTTGGTGAGTCTCAAGATTTTGTTCTGGTTGGACGTCATAACTTCGGACATTCTCACGGAATTCTTGATCACCAAAACGATTATCAATGAAATAATCGATAGTCTTTTTGCGTTTCTTCTGATTGATAGGGTTAAAAGTTGGCCACTGTTCGACCACACGGTCACGTTTGCGATTCTGAATAATCGTCATACCAGTAGAAAATATTGCCGTCATAACGAAGGCAAATAATAGAATGATACCGATAAATTTAATTTCATAAATACCCTCTCGAAAGGACCAGACATGAGGAATCTTTGGATTAAAGATAGCCCAAAAAGAAGTTATCGTTATAACGATGGGTACGATGACCGCCACCCAGCCAATGATGGCGAAAAAGGTTTGGCGAATTTTGAGCCACAAATGGCCGGATTCAAAATACTTATCCGTATATAATTGTTGTCGGTTTTTTTCTTTCATTATTTTTTAGCACTTTCTGGATTTTCGGGGTGACCAAAGAGATAACCTTGACGAGTTTTAATGTTCAACTGTTCTGCTAGAGCCTGGTCATCATCATTTTCAATACCCATTAAAATTAAATTGATGTTATTTTCTTGTGAAATTTTGTTCCATGACTGTAAGTTCAAATCGAGCCAGACGTTGGGATCATCTTTACGAAAGTTACGCATTGAACACTTGATATTGTCGACAAACGGCAGCATCCACTCAATTTCCTTGAGATTTTTCATATCGGCTCCAACGTTATCGATGCCGAATTCCATGTTGTAATGTTGCGCTTCGCGAATTCTTTTTTCGAAAATATAACGGTTCTTCAAACGATTGCCTTTGCCGGGAGTATATTCAATGGATAAATTCATCGGTTCAATTTTAGAAATTGCCCAACGAACAAAGTATTGAAACTCCGGACTGATAATTTGGTTATATTCCAAGTTAATGGATAAAGTTATGGGCTCAGCTGGCAAAGATTTGAAGGTATTTTCCAACAAAAAGACGACTCGTTGCAATGGTAATGAGTCGAGATTAGAGGGGAGAGACCAAGTTCCATCTGGGTTTTGTTGACGTAAAAGGCATTCATAACCGAGCGTTTTATTTTGATAATCAACTTGTTTTTGAATGAAGTAGCGTAAGGTAAATTCCTTATTCTCTAAATAATTATTATTAGACTTACGCGAATTCCAATAAGTGATTGCGATAGTTACCACAAAAAATACAATTGTTGCGATTACTATCCATATTAGACCCCTCTCTAACTCTAAAAGATTCATAAGTTCCTCCACAATATGATTTACTGAAAGCTTTCAGCTATTTGAATGCAAACTACAATTGTCGTCATAAAGAAAAGAATGTAGTAAGTAAAATTTGCGTGATCCTCAATAATTATAATTAATATTATATCTGTTAATAGTCATGAGCTATAACTTTTTTACGATATAATTTTAAAAATGTTTAATCTGGTTTGGAGCCATTTCCATAACATGATTCCCCATATAATCAAATTTATAAATAAAAAAGTTTACATTTTGTATTTAAACAACAAGTCTATTTTACTGCATATACGTAATCCAAGCATTCATTTATGCGAAAATACCAATAAAATTAGTTCGAACAAATTTGACTATAAATGTGTTTAAACATATAATGAAAGCGTAAACAAAATTGATGTGAAATTCAAAAAAAGGGAATGAACGTTATGGAAAATCAAACACTGATTTCATTAGTTGCACCCGCTGATGGGCAACTTTTAACGCTAGACAAAGTTTCTGATCCCGTATTTTCACAAGGCCTGATGGGACAAGGCTTAGCAATTGAACCTACTTCTGGAGAGATTGTTGCGCCAGTCGATGGAACAGTTACCTTAGTTTCGGAAACTAAACATGCCTTTGGTATCAAAACTAAGGATGGTGCTGATATTCTAGTCCATTTGGGAATTGATACAGTTGAACTGGAGGGCAAACCTTTCAAGGTCAACATTAAACAAGGCGATATCGTCAACGCCGGTGAAGCGGTCGTTAGCATGGATCTTGCTGCAATTAAAGCTGCTGGCAAAGAGACAACCGTCATTTTGGCAATTACTAATAGTAATGATATTTTACAAAATTTGATGGTGACTGGTTCTGAACAAGTTGTTGAAGCTGGCGATACAGTCGCAGTGGCCGCAATCAAAACTGCTGAAAAGGTTGCGTTGAAACCTCCTAGAACTGGTGGAAAGTACGATCAGCTGGCTACTAACATTATTGAAAATGTTGGTGGAGTAGAAAATATCAACAGTTTGATCCACTGTATAACTAGATTACGTTTTTATTTGAAAGATTCGTCTAAAGTAAATGATAAAATTATCGAAAATATGGATGGCGTCATTTCGGTTGCCAAAGCTGGCGGTCAATATCAAGTTGTTATCGGTCAAGCAGTGGTCGATGTTTATGATGCTGTGATTGCTCAGATTGGTCCACAATTCTCGAATGATGATGCCACAGCTGAAGCAGTTGATCAGACTGCCAATAAAGTTCATGGTTTTTGGCCTAATGTCAAACGCGGTGCCAGTAATTTTATCGGTGTTCTAACCGCTTCAATGATTCCTATTATTGGAATTCTAGCTGGCTCAGGTATTTTGAAAGGTATCTTAGCTGCTTTAACCGGATTCAAAGTTTTGTCAACGACTAGCGGCACATATGTGATTTTGAACGCTGTGGGCGATGCAACATTTTACTTTTTACCAGTTGTTTTAGGATTTACTGCTGCTAAAAAGTTAGGCTCAGATCCAATCGTTTTAGCAATCGTAGGTGGAATTCTGATTTATCCACAGATAATAACTTTGGCGGGTAAAGCTAGTACCGCCAGCACCAACTTCTTGGGAATTCCAACAACATTGATTTCCTATACATCTTCAGTTTTCCCAATTATCGTGGCAGCTTGGTTAGGAAAGTATGTTGAAAAATTTCTAAAGAAAGTTATTCCTACTTATGTAAAAAGTGTTTTTGTACCAATTTTGGAAGCATTAGTTTTGAGTTTAGTAGTCATTATTGGCGTTGGACCAATTATTACCGTCTTGAGTAAAGGACTTTCCAACGGATTAGTTTCAATTTATAACTTCAGTCCAACTTTATCTGGATTAGTTCTTGGTGGTGTCTATCAAACAATGGTAATCTTCGGCTTGCATTGGGGACTCATTCCTATTGTTATCAACGATATTGCCACTAACGGTCACAGTTACATCAATTCAATTCTTTCAATCACTATGGTTGCCCAAGGTGGTGCCGTTCTCGCTGTATTCTTGAAAACTAAGGATAAGAAACTCAAGGAAATGTCTTTAGCAGCTGCTGTATCGGCGTTTTGTGGAGTCACTGAACCAGCACTTTATGGTGTCAACTTGAAGTACAAACGAGTCTTCGTTGTAGCAAGTATCGCCAGTGCTCTAGGTGGTGCTTTGACGGGCTTCTTGAGAGTGGATAACTATGCTCTATCAGGTGCCTTAATTGGGTTCCCAGCGTTCATAACGCCAGGAGTCGGAATTGGCAGCAATTTCTACGGTTACCTAATTTCTCACTATGGAACGTTATTGATTGCAGTCGTCTTGGTTTACTTCTTTGGATTTACCGACAAAATGTTAGCCAAGAAAGCTGATCCGATGAATATTAACAATGTTAGTTTAGCTTAGTTATTTTGAAATATGTCGCTGGAGGGCGTCAGTAATGTAGTTTGCTGTATGGCTGGTGTAGTAGTGAAATTGCACCGTTATAACGCCATTCAAAATGCAAACTATCTTACTGATGCCCTCCAGTTGAGTTTTTATTTAGTTTTATCTAGTGATGAATTCTGAAAATATAAATTAAATTTACAAATGTTTCGTACAATTATTCAGTTTTGGAAGACTTAAAATGGTAGTCTAAACATGTAAACAATTATTGTAAGATTAATTCTTAAAGCAAATGAGTATTCTTAGTTCTAGATACAGCAATTCCAACAATCAAAGGAGAAAAAATATGAAAATAGAGGAACGCAAGCTTAAAATCTCTGATCATGAATTTACAGTTAAAGGTTACTGGCTCGACCAAATATCCGATTTTGGGAAACCTGTTGATTACCCAGTCGTAATAATTTGTCCCGGCGGTGGTTTTACTTTCCACTCAGGGCGTGAAGAAGAGCCGCTTGCTTTGCGTTATAACTCCTTTGGGATGCACGCTGTTGTTTTAGAGTACAAGCTGATTGGCGATACACCAGTTTATCCGATGGCTTTGCAGGAAATGGCAAAAACTATCGATTGGATCAATCAACAACCAGATTCGATGCATATTGATAAGGATAAAATTATCTTAGCTGGTTTTTCTGCTGGAGCACATATAGTGGCTGCTTATAACGGAATAGGTCCTAATCCAACATTACGTAAGAAATACCAAATTGAGAGATATAAAGGTCAACATGCAGCGGTCATTTTAGGCTATCCTGTAATCGATATGACGATGAAAGACAGCTTTCCAGATGATGACAAGGTACTGCATGAAATTAGCACTGACGAGTCATTATGGAAGTCTCAGGAGTTGTTGAATAAAGACTCTAAGCCAGCATTTGTTTGGCAAACAAGAACCGACGATTTGGTTAATGTCATGAATTCCTTGGTATATGTGGAAAAGATGGTTCAGTTGGGACTTCCAGCCGAATTTCACATGTTTGGTTCAGGAATCCATGGTTTAGGTTTAGCGACTTATGTTACGAAAAAGCCTGGTAAGGATAAGTATCTGAATAAAAGAGCATCGGGATGGATGGATCTATCTTTAACATGGTTGGAAATGATGAATTTATTAGGATCAGCATATTAAGGCATTCTACTGAAAAGTGGAATGCTTTTTTCATACCGAGTTTAATCTTTTATTATCCAAAATTGACTGACTATAAAGGTGTTTGAATACTATTAATACTCAAACAATAACGACTATTTAGTCGGAATTGCTAGTGAATATTTCCCAGCTCTGGAGACGTCATATTTAACGAACACTACAAGTTATTTATCATAAAACATGAAAATACTAGCTATCATTTGAACTGAAAACGCTTAACGCTTCCAGAGTGTTGTTTTATCATTTAGCATTGTTATACTAATCACGTTAACCATAAGGAAGGTGAATATTTATCGTTAATTGACAGCAGTAATATTTCGGCTATTCGAGAGGGTAGCGTAGCAATGAATTCAAATGAAATCAAAGCGAAGGGAAATATTACTCATGAAGTCTAAAAGGGTTCTCGGATCCATTGAATTAAGCATTGCCGCAATTATTTGGGGAGCAATGTTTGTAGTTGTAAAAATTATTGTCGATGAGGTACATCCAATTCAATTAGTTTGGTTGGAGTACTTAATCTCGTTAGTATTTTTAATCGGATACTCAGTAATAAAAGGAGAAAAGTGGCACATCAATTGGTCTGATCTTCGATTGATCTTCTGGATCGGAATAATTGGTAACACAATCTCATTAGTAGCACAGGAAATGGGTACAGGTTTATCCAATGCCCAAACTGGTTCAGTTATCACTTCAACCATTCCAGCATTTATGATTATCTTTGGTTGGTTGATTTTGAAAGAACGACTCGATAAGGTCAAGGTTTTCTCAGTTCTCATTGCTATCTTAGGTGTAGTTATGATTGTTGGTTTGAAAATGACTGGTAGCAATGTTGTTTTAGGAATTATTTTATTAATTCTAACTGCCATCACATGGGCTTTGATGTCCGTCTTGATTAAAAAAGTAAAGACGTATAGTTCTTTACAAATTACTATTATGTCAACTGTAGTAGCTGTAGTCTGCTTGACACCATTTATTTTGAGCGACTTGCCATCACTCACAAGCATTAATTTTTCTGAACCAAAAGTTATTCTCAGTTTGCTATATATCGGTGCTGTTTCAACCGCCGTTGCTTACGTAATGTGGAATAAAGGTCTCAAAGTTATAAGTGCCAGTTCTTCAGGATTGTTCTATTTGATTCAACCAATCGTTGGTTCATTCTTAGGTTGGTTACTATTGGGTGAACAAATTTCTGTTGGCTTTATTATTGGCTCCGCCATGATACTTGCCAGTGTTTGGATCTCAGTTAAATTTGAAGATTCAGACGAAGAAGCACTTGCCAGTGCTGAGGGTTAGTTGTAAAAAAACAATTTATAATTGAATATTAATAATTTATAAGGTGAATCCATTAGGGTTCATCTTTTTTTGCGTAATTTTGATTATGATGAAAAATAAAACTATTTTGCTAATGATGTTGTTAAAAGTTCCCGGAATCGGTGGACAAACGGTGCGTAAGATTATGGAAAAGGAGATTGATGTCGATAAGTCGGTGGATAACTGGAATTTTTTGAGTGAATTGGAGATTACTATCGTTAAAAAGGCTGTTACTAGTGGAAAACTTTCGGATGAAATTTGGAATCAATATCATCAGGAAGTTTTGCAAGAGCTAGAACAAGCAAAAGCCATAGGAGTCGAAATAATTAGTTATCTTGATGAATCTTATCCACAGCGCCTGTTGAAACTGCAACGTTTTCCAGTGATTTTGTACGCAATGGGAAATATTGAATTGTTGAACGCTGAACGGATGGTGACGATTGTTGGTACTAGAAAGCCGACTGAATATGGTATCGAATGTGACATTGAACTGACGGAATGGCTTTCATTAGAACAAGGATATGTCGTGGTCAGTGGATTAGCGCAGGGTTGCGATGCATATACTCATGGTACAGCTGAAAAAACGATTGCGGTGGTGGCTCATGGTTTAGATCAACCAATTTATCCACGGAAAAATGCTCCGCTGGCGAAAAGTATTTTGGAAAAGGGCGGACTATTAATTACCACATATCCACTGGGGACAAAAATTATTCCACAACATTTGGCAGCTCGAGATGAGTGGCAGAGTGGCTTGGGTGATGGAGTAATTGTGATTGAAACTGGTTTGACTGGTGGGACGCACACGACGATTAGTTACGCTTTAAAGCAGTCGAAACCTTTGGCAATCTTGAAATTTGATGAATACTGTAAAAATAATTTTGGTAATGAAAAATTATTGAATAACTTAGCTTTTGATGGGTTGAATGGAATGGATACGTGTATTAACTTTGTGAAAAGAATGCAACGTGAAGCAAAATAAAAAGCCGGTCTCTAAAGTGAGATCGGCTTTTCTAATGATTAATTTTCAGCGTTATGAATTTCTCCCAATATGTCCCAATCGGAAAAATCATAATTCATATAATCTTTATTCTGAATAGGTAAATGTTGTTCTAAAGTATCGAATTGTTGAATTTCAACTTGACCAGTTGCGCCGCCAAATCCTAAGACGTGACCACCAAAATCATGGTCATCAGATAGGAAGTGGTGATGGAAACCGCCGACAGCAGCACCGTCAAAAATCTGGGGAGAATAGTAGCTTAACAATGTTCCTTCGACAGATTCTTTCAAAAAGATACTTTGATTTTCAGCAGTCTTACCAAGAGTTGCGTAAGGTTTGTGCGACTTTTTAACAGCACGAGTTTTGATATTGGTGAAAGTTCCGTGTACTAGTAGTGAGAAAAAGGTATTGTTACTGGTCATTGAAAGAATTTTCTTATCCAATTCTGGCTGTGAAAGTTGTTCGATTTCAGTCAAATGTCGATATTCAGCGAAGTGACTGTTGGCAAATGGCAATGTGAAATCATCTTTAACAACGTTAACTTTGCCATCGCTATCAACTTGGTAAGGAACGCCGTCGAGAATAACTAATTCGCCATCAAGTCCTTCACCAGTACCGATTCCAGTATCACCATGTTCCAACAATTCTTTCATCGTGATAGTTCCATCCAATAGACCGGGAACGAGCAATGCTAGAGTTCCGTGTTGATAGAGTGTATGTGTTTTTGCCATATTTTTGCCTCTTTCTAATTAGTTCAATACGTCATCGACAAGTTTAGATGCAAGGTTGATGTTGTCTGAATAATCAACAGGGATGTGCAAGATGACTGGACCCTTGGTGTTAAAGGCTTTGGCAAGCATAGGTTCCAAATCTTCGGTTCTTTCAACGCGCATACCAGTAGCACCGAAACTTTCAGCATATTTAACAAAATCAACTGGTCCTAATTCAACGCCAGATTCGTGACCGTATTTAGCAATTTCTTGGAAACGAACCATATCGTAATATCCGTCGTCCCAAATCAATTGAACGATGTTGAGGTGTAGACGAACTGCTGTCTCCAGTTCTTGACCAGAGAATAGGAAGCCACCGTCACCAGCAACGGAAACGATTGGTTGTTCTGGACGTTCCAAAGCAGCTGCAATGGCCCATGGAAGCGCCACACCGAGTGTTTGCATACCGTTACTGAATAATAGGTGACGTGGTTTATAACTTCTGAAATGACGTGCCATCCAGATATAAAGCGATCCTACGTCAACAGTTACAGTTGTGTCATCGTTAACTTGATTTTGCAAAGCGTGGATGATTGCTAGAGGATGAATTCCGTTTTTATCCGAGTGATTTTCAGGAATAGCATCTTTCTTAGTAAATTTCTCTTGTTGGTCAGCCAAATGCTTGTGCATATCAGTGCCAAGGTCAATGTCAGCGGGTAAACTTTCACTAACTTCGTCCAAAGTTTTAGCAATATCAGCTTGAACAATTAAGTCTGGTTGATAATCGTTAGTGATTTCAGGGGCAATACTATCTAGGTTGATAATTTCGCCAGTTCTGCCAACGTTCCAATTTCTGGCTTCGTATTCGATTGGATCATAACCGACAGCGATGATTAAATCACTTTCCTTGAGGATTGTGTCACCAATTTGGTTTCTAAATAGTCCAACACGACCGTAGTAATTCTTTTCAAGGTCACGTGAGATAACACCAGCGCCTTGGAAAGTTTCAACAACAGGAATTGAGAACTTATGTAAAAATTTATGAATTTTATGAGTTACTTCATTAGTTGACGAACGCATACCAGCTAAAATTACAGGTAACTTAGCATGTTCAATCTTTTCAATAATCTTATTAACAGTTTCTTGATCAGCACCACCTTGTTCGATGGGAGACAAGCCATTGATGGTATTATTGCTGACTTTGTCATTCAAAACATCTTGAGGGATGGAGATAAAAGTAGCACCAGATTTAGGTGCCATCGCATTTTGGTAAGCGTTTGCAAATGACTCCGACAAATTATTTGCATCTTGAATTTCCACACTCTCTTTTGTTGCAGCAGCTAAAAGCTCTTTACTTGAGATACTCTGGTGGGTTAACCTAGCAATATCGTTTCGAGGAACTTGACCACCAAGAGCAACAACTGGGTCACCTTCAGAAGTGGCGGTAATTAAACCAGTTGCTAAGTTGGAGACACCAGGACCTGAAGTAGTAGCTACGACACCAGGTTTACCAGTCAAACGACCGATTCCCGCAGCAATAAAGGCCGCATTTTGTTCGTGGCGAGTGATGATTAGTTTGGGAGTTTTAGGATTATCGTTGTATTCAAGCGATTCAAAAAGTTGGTCGATTTTAGCACCAGGTAGTCCAAAAACATACTTAACTCCTTGATTAATCATTGTTTGAATCAACGCTTGAGCACCATTTGGTTGTTCTGTCATTGTTTCTAGCCTCTTTTTTATATAATTTTGTTCTATACTTATTTATAGTTTAAATTAAATCATTCGTGTTGAGTTGTCAACACAGAAAACTTTTCATCGGAGTGAAAATAAATGAAAAATATCGGTTACTTAGCGCAAGACATATCTATCTTACATAGACAATATTACAAGGATACAAGGGATAAATTCAACGAAATCAACTTGAACCCGACCGCAGCGTGTATTTTATTAGCTGTGAGCGATTATGAAAACATCAGTCAAAATCAAGTTGCCCGTTCATTAGTGATCGATAAAGGCTTAGCAACCCGTGAAATCAATAAGATGGAAAAACTTAATTATCTAACAAAGACTGATGGGGCAGGGAAAACTAAGATTTTACAGCTCACAACAGAGGGAAAAAAAGTCATTGATACGGTTCAATCAATCCGTAGTCAATGGTGGGAAGATAGATTTGCAAAATCCGGCATTACGCCAGATAGTCCGTTGGTTTCTTCAATTGAGGCTGTTGTATCAACGATTGTGGGACCTATAAATGAAAAGTAAGCAATACTCAACGTTTTCAGTTGAGATGTTGCTTATTTTTTTTGCTCTTGTCATCCTCCAGCTATTTTATCTGGTGTATATGTACTTTGATTTCATAATATACAGAAGTATTTTGATAACCTTTTAACAAAAAATAATATTATCCTCTATTAATACATTGAATATGTATATAACCATATTGTATTTACACATGGTGCTAGTTGATAACCTATTACAAATATTTCATAGTCTAAAATTGTTTAAATGCTTTCACATTCAACTAATAACGATTAATTAGTCGGAAGAGCTGGGAAATATTTGTGTGCCGTGGTAGTGGTATAAGTACGGAAGGAATCTTTCGTACTTATACCACCGGACGTGTTTGGAGACTTGACGAACTGTGTCAAGGCTTCAAACCGAGGTTCGAGACCGCATTTTGGCTCGGACCGTTCCGCACAGCTTGAGAATATTTCCCAGCTCTGGAGACGGCATACTTAAATACATTGAAAATAAAAAAAGCGTTTGACAACGCGTGATTAGAAATCATGTGCCCTCAAATGCTTTTTTCTGTTGTTGCTACAGGAACCTTTTCGATACGAACTTTCTTAGTAATATTTTTTGGCAAAATTTGCTTTAAATTGTTGCGCAGATTCAAAACTACTATTGAGTGATCATAATTATTGCGATTTAGTACCCTGATTTTGTCATCTAATCGTAAGTCGATATTGCTCAAAATCTTAAAGAGATAGTCGTCTTCAGTGAAATTGATAATTCGTAAGGTAGTCTCGGAAATATCTTGATTGGCGAGTAGGGACGCCTGAGTGAACTCAGGTATCTCACTATTAATTGGGATGATATTTCCGTGCGGACATGTTTCTGGATAATCCAAGTAGATATTAAGTCGGTCAATCAATAATATATCGGGATGGTCCGATAATTTTGTTGCTTGTTCGTAGATGTCACTTATAGGAATATTTAATTTTTCATAAAGCCATGTTTCTAGTAAGCGATGTTGTTGAATTAGGGGAGTGACTCGGTTCAATCCCTTCTTTGTAAGTCGGGTTCCGTAGTATTTTGTGTACTTAACCAAGCCTAACTTTGCAAGATGCTGAGTTCTATCTGAGATAGAAGCCTTGCTGACATTGGCTTTGACGGCTAAATCAATATTGTTGGCATTTTGGAAACTACCACCTAATTCGAAGATAAGTCTTAAAAAGTTTAAGTCATTCAAAATTATTCGCCACCTTTTTCTATAGATAGATTATTTGGAAGGCTCTTTAAAAATATCGTCAACTGATAATAGTAAATTGGTGAAGATCCTAGAATACATACCGATTAGAATCTCCTTTGTTAGTCGATTGTGAGACTGTTCATTCTTCATAAGTACCTCCATGATAAAATTGTTTAATTCATTTAATTAGTCTGACCTAATAAATATGTTTAAATTTATATGTAATGGGCATGTATATACCATTTGTATAACGAATCATTAATGAATTAATATAAAATCTTTAGAAACCTTGCTATGAACGTTTTTAATATAACATATTTATTTTAAATAAAATAGTTAAGGTTCATCTAACCTTTCTGACATATACCTCATAATATTGCTAAAATTCCCTTTACAATGGGCAAGTAAACGGTTACTACAAAATTTCGAATTAATGGATTAAAAATTACAGTTTTGTTAGGTAGCCTTAAAAAAGAGTTTACATCACATTAATTTGCGGTAGAATGAGTTTTGGAAAGACAAACAGCAACAAAATGATTTAAAAAATTGTATTGGAGGAGAGAAAAATGTCGAAGCAAAACAACACTTTTGAACGTGTTTTAGTCGGTGTTGATGATTCAGCAGATGCTCAATTGGCGTTTAGATATGCAATGCACCGCTGTATCAAAGATAGTTCAACGTTAATCATTACTTCTATTCTGGAAGATAATGAAATGAATGTTTATCAAGCGTTGACAAGAGACTATGTTCACGGCGAACGTAAAGAACTTGAAGAGCACTTGAAAGAATATCGTCAAGTAGCTTTAGATGCTGGAGTTAAGAAAGTTGAGTTAATGGTAGCTGAAGGGGATCCTGGTGAAACAATCGTCAAGGATGTAATTCCTGCCTCAGATGCGGACTTACTAGTTATCGGTTCACTTTCTAAAAAGGGAATCAAGAAATACTTCGGTTCGCAAGCAGCCTATATGGCAAAATATTCACCTATCTCAATCATGATTATTCGTTAAACCAAAGTTAAAGGGGGAGATTAATATGGCTGAAAAGCGTAAATTAATCCAATATGCCAATGGTCCTTCACTAGAAGAGATCAACGGCACAGTTTCAGTACCAAAAGACAAAGGTTTTTTCAAAACACTACTTGCATACTCAGGTCCCGGGGCATTAGTTGCCGTCGGTTACATGGATCCAGGTAACTGGTCAACATCAATCACTGGTGGTCAAAATTTCCAATACTTACTAATGTCAGTTATTCTTATGTCTAGTTTAATTGCCATGTTGTTACAATATATGGCAGCTAAACTAGGCATAGTGAGTAAGATGGACTTGGCACAGGCCATTCGTGCTCGTACAAGCAAATCACTAGGTATCGTTTTATGGATTTTAACTGAATTCGCTATTATGGCGACTGATATTGCCGAAGTTATCGGTGGTGCGATTGCCTTGTATCTATTATTCAATATCCCATTAGTAATTGCCGTTTTCATTACTGTTGGTGATGTTCTAGTCTTGCTATTATTAACAAAAATTGGTTTCAGAAAAATTGAAGCTATCGTTGTATGTTTAATTCTCGTAATTTTATTTGTATTCGTTTATCAAGTTGCACTATCAAATCCTAATTGGAGTGCCGCATTTGCTGGATTGTTGCCAACAGGTAAAACTTTCGCAACTGGTCCAACTATTGGTGGTCAAACACCTTTGACTGGTGCACTAGGAATTATCGGTGCCACAGTTATGCCTCATAATTTGTACTTGCATTCAGCTATTTCTCAAACAAGAAAAGTTGATCATGCTGATGAAAAATCAGTTGCCCAAAATGTTCGTTTCTCAGCTTGGGATTCAAATATCCAACTAACAGCTGCTTTCTTCGTTAACGCTTTGCTATTAGTTATGGGTGTTGCCGTCTTCAAGAGTGGTGCCGTTAAAGACCCATCATTCTTCGGTTTGTATCACGCTTTATCAGATACCTCAACTTTAAGCAATGGAGTTTTGATTGCCGTTGCTAAATCAGGTGTCCTTTCAACATTATTCGCCGTTGCTCTATTGGCTTCAGGTCAAAATTCAACTATTACTGGTACACTATCTGGACAAGTCATTATGGAAGGCTTCGTTCACATGAAGATGCCTCTTTGGTTAAGACGTTTAGTTACACGTTTGTTGTCAGTTATCCCCGTACTAATTTGTGTTATGTTGACAAGCGGTAAGAGCTCAATTGACGAGCACGTTGCCTTGAACGATTTGATGAATAATTCACAAGTATTCTTGGCATTCGCTTTACCATTCTCAATGTTGCCATTATTATTGATGACTGACAGTGCCACGGAAATGGGTAACAAATTCAAAAATGCTACTTGGATCAAGTGGTTCGGCTGGTTCTCAGTTCTCGCATTAACATTCTTGAATCTTTACGGATTGCCTGGTCAAATCCAAGCATTCTATGGCGATAATCCAACTGCTGGTCAAATGACTCAAGCAAATATCATCGCTGGTGTCTTGATTGCCGCTGTTCTAGCACTCCTAATTTGGACAATGCTTGATATGCACAAGGGTAATGAAAGACTTAAGGCATCATTAGCCGCTGAACACGTTGATTCAACATATGCTCACTTGGCTAAAATGTCAGCAGAAGCTAAGACTGAAGCAGACTTTGATAAAGCCGCTACTGTCGAAAGAGATGCTGAACAAAGATAACTAATTGTAATCAAAAAGCGACCTTTTTGGGTCGCTTTTTTTAGTCATAAAATTTCAATTATTATTCGATAAATAAAACCTGTCAAAATGAGAAAAAATCCTAGGTAGTTAACGTTTCCATATGATATATTTCTCGAGTTATTTAAAAAAATTTATGTTGTAGAGGAAATTTATGAAGAAATTACTATATAGCTCAATTATTCTTGGTGCAGCCGTTTTTGCGCTGGGAATCCAAGGAAACAATGCTCTAACAGTTAAGGCAGAAGATGTTGTAAGTGCAGAACCAGCAAATGAACCTGCTAGTGAAAAAGTTGAACCTAAAGAAGATATTGACGTGCCAGTTGAAGAAAAGTCAGATCTCCCAAGTAAAACTGAAATATCTCAAAATAATTCTGACATTGATGTAGACACAGTACCTGTTTTAGCTCCCAAAACAGGTAATAGGGTTAATGTATCTGATGGTAGCAATCCCTTGATTTATATTAAGCCAAGAGAAGATAAAATTGCTGGTTTATCTAATACTGAAGATCCGGCTAACAAAGGCGACTTAATGGTTCCTTATACATATCATGGAAATGCGGCTATCTTTGAGATTGAAGATGGAAAAATTGCTCTGGATGATAGTAAGGAAACAGGTTATAAAGAGAGAGACTTTGATGATGTTTATGTAAATGATCCAGATATTCGTAGTAAAAGTGGGGCTTTTACTGAAGTTATTTATGGAATTAGTTCAGGAAATCAAGTAACCAAAAAAGAAAAATTAATTGAGGCTTTAAAGCAAGAAGCATTCTTTTTTATGGAACGTAGAAATCATGGTTATAGTAATGAAGCAGAATTAAATTCGTATGAGGATGCTTTTAATAAGAAACTTGATGAAATTAAAGCTTTAAATGATGATGGGACTCCAGTTGTAAAAACACCAGTTACAGAAACAACGACAATTTCACATAGTCACCACACATCAACAAAGGCGCAAAATCATGATCAAGATGACGAGAAATTACCTTTAGTTATTGTAGCAATTCGTCAAGCACAACTTTACACGGCTGATGGTCAAACGGTAACTGACCGTGGATTAAGCGATAGCAGCGTTTGGATGGCCGATAAAGTGGCAACAATTAATGGACAAAAAATGTATCGTATTTCTGCCAACGAATGGGTTGCAGCAAGCGATGTTATCTAAAAAAAGGGGCTGTGACTTCAGACATAACTGTTTTTGTCTTTAACATGCAGCATAAACGTGCAACAAAACATAACTTTTTCCGCTTAAAACAAATATGGACTGTAATCCAAAATCGGATTACAGTCCATATTTGCCTTAATGCTCGAAAGTTGACCATGTTTTGTCACACTCTCGTTTTTTTGACTAAATTAAAATACCGTCGCAGTGGTCAATTTCATGTTGAATAATTTCAGCAATAAAATCAGAAAATTCTTGCGTCTGTTCATTAAGATTATTATCCAAATATTTCACGGTGATTTTTTTATAACGCTTAGTTGCACGTTCACCAATCAAGGAAAGACAACCTTCGGAAGTGGAATATTCGCCAGACTTACTAATAATAGTGGGATTAATCATTGGAACATTCATAATACCCATAGAAAAAACAATAATTCGTTTATTAATACCAATCATATTAGCAGCCATGCCAACACAATTTTCCGAGTTAGCTTTCAAAGTATCCAGCAGATCCGTAACGACGTTATGGTCGTCTTTAGTAGCGAGTTCAGCTTTTTGAGAAAGTAGTGCAGTGTCACGATTAATAGGTCTGATCATATTGTTTTGCTCCTATTTTTTTGAAAGATTTTATATTTTTATAGATTGATAAATTTGTGAGCTTTCATTTTTTAATACATTAGCCAAAGGACGGCAGAGATTGAGACAGCTGTGGAGGTGGCGTTATGGCTTTAGCCATTACACCACAGGGCGACTTTGGAGACTTGCCGAACTTGCAAGGCTTCAAAGCGAGGTGTGAGACCTTGGCTCACGCCGGTCCTCATAGCAGACTCAATCTCTGCCGTCCTTCGGCGGCTCCACGCCAAGTTATAGTATAATTTAGTTGAGGATGATTGACTAGGAGGGTATGTATGAATTTATTATTTGCGATTGATGACAATGTAACGCAACAATTAATGACTACTTTATATTCGATTAAACAGAATTCTACCTTTGAAAAGTATTCTGTCTATGTAATTCAAGATCAGAAATTACGCAAGAACGATGAAATTAAAAGTTTTTGTCAGAAGTTAGGGATGCATTATCACCCCGTAATAATTGATGATGACCAATTTGACGATGCACCAACGACTGACCGTTATCCTAAGACTATCTATTATCGACTATTGGCATATAAGTATTTGCCTAAAAATATTAAACGGATTCTTTATTTGGATATTGATATTTTAGTTATTAATGATTTGAAGCCGTTATATACAATTGATTTGAAAAATTACTGGTATGCGGCTGCCAGTCACACATCTTTGGACGTAACTGATAACATCAATAAATTGCGTTTGGGTAATTATGAGGCTGAGGGTTACTTTAATTCTGGGATCATGTTGATGGATTTGCAGGCTATCCGAGAAAATGTCAAAGCTGAAGATATTTTCAACTATATCAATAAGATGGGAGCTACATTATTGTTGCCAGATCAGGATATTTTGAATGGTCTGTACGGTCAAAATATTATGAGAATCCCCGATGAATTATACAATTATGATGCAAGGATGAATCCACTTTATTATGCAAAAAGTAATGGCGAGTGGGACATCGATTGGGTGATTGATCACACGGCTATTTTACATTTCTGCGGTCGTGACAAACCATGGCGCCCCGAATACAAAGAACGTTTTTCAGGATTATATAAGCATTATCAACGAAAAGCAGGGCTACTTTAGTGGCCTTATTTTTTTTGGCATTTTGTCAATATCAGAATGATATCACTTTGATATAAGGGTGATATAATGCGGGTATGACAGATAAGATGATTGCATTAAGACTAGATAAGGATTTATACGACCGGATTTCTGAGGATGCTGATCGTGAAAATCGAAGTGTTAATAATTATATCGTCACTAAGTTGAGTGCGGCAGTGCCCACCAATAATCTTGAGCAACGCCAAATAGTAGGATCAGTCGTTGGAGGGAACAAAATCAATATGGCAAACGATTTGATTGAGGTTAAGGGGATTTATTACCGCTATGACTTATTGGCAAATGATTCGGTTAACAAAGAGAGAAATTATCAAATAATCAAAGCAAATGGTAATATCTTGACGATTCAAGAATTGAAAGCAGAAAAGTAGGCGGATAAATATGTTTGGTTTTAAAATAGTACGTCAGAATCATGTTGGTTTGGTAGAAACTTTAGGAAAATACAGACGTGAAGTTAGCGCTGGTTTGAATGTTTATATACCTTTTATACAGAAAGTACGTATTGTTGACTTGGCGATGATTCCTTTGTCACTGCAAGGTTATTCGGTTATTACCAAGGATAATGCGGAAGTCCAAACTAATGTCACCTTGAATTATCACATAACTGATGCGCGTAAATTTCAATATGAAAATAGCAACTCAGTTGAATCAATGATTCAGTTGGTTCGTGGTCACTTGCGTGATATTATCGGTAAATTAGATTTGAACGAGGCATTGGGCTCCACTTCTCAAATTAATGCCGACCTAGCAACAGCTATCGGAGATTTGACGGATACATATGGTATCAAAGTTGATCGTGTTAATATCGACGAATTGAAACCATCTGCTTCAATCACTGAATCAATGGAGAAACAAATTCGGGCTGATCGTGAAAAAACTGCCGCAATTGCCAAAGCTAACGGTGATGCCAGAAGTATTGAAATTGAAACTAAAGCTAGAAATGAGGCCACGGTTTCAACAGCCAAGGCGGAAGCTGAAGCTACAATTGCCAGAGCCGATGCCAAAGCTTACGAAATCAAGAAGTTGAACGATACTTTAGCAGCCGTTGACAACAAGTATTTCACTGCCCAACAAATCCAAGCATTCGCTGCATTAGCTAATTCAGCCGCTAACACTGTAGTTATGGACAAAGATTCAATCGCTAAATACGCTGATATTCCTGTAACTGCTAAGGTTATGAATCAAATGGTAAACAAATAATTTCAAAAGATGTATAAGACAGATGGTTCCCAATAAGGAATTATTTGTCTTTTTTTCTTGACTATATGTCGTTATCGACATATACTATCTATTGTCGATAACGACATAAGGAGACAATTAAATTATGACAAAAACTTTTAAAACATTAGATGACTTTTTAGGAACACATTTTATTTACACTTATGACAATGGCTGGGAGTATGAATGGTACGCTAAGAATGATCACACCGCTGATTACCGAATTCACGGTGGAATGGTTGCTGGACGTTGGGTAACTGACCAAAAAGCTGATATTCTTATGCTTACAGAAGGTGTTTACAAAGTTTCATGGACGGAACCAACTGGTACTGACGTTGCTTTGGACTTCATGCCTAATGAAAACAAGATGCACGGAACAATCTTTTTCCCTAAGTGGGTTGAAGAACATCCCGAAATCACAGTTACTTATCAAAATGAACACATTGATTTAATGGAAGAATCACGTGAGAAGTACGAAACATATCCTAAGCTAGTCGTTCCAGAAATGGCTAAAATCACTTATATGGGTGATGCAGGTCAAAATAACAACGATGTTATCAGCGAAGCTCCTTATAAAGGATTGCCAGATGACATTCGTGCCGGAAAATATTTCGACGAAAACTACCACCGTATCAATAAATAAGCATGTTAGAATGGTATACGAAAGTCGTATATCATTTTTTTTGTATGGGTCTCTAGGACTGAGAATATTAACCTGCTATGCGGACCGGTCCGAGCCGAAGTGCGGTCTCGAACCTCGATTTTGAACTTCGCAAAGTACGCGAATTTCAAAACTCGCCCGGTGGTGTAATGGCTAAAGCCATAACGCCACACCCACAGCGGGTTAATATTCTCAGTCCTTCCGATTAATTTTCTAACTAGTACATAGAATTCTATATATATTAACTAAACACCAATCGGAACCTTTACAGAAACATTTGTATATTTCAACATTTAATATGGAGAAAATTATGCCAAAAAAACGTATCTTACCATATGTCTTATTAGGATTAATCAATAATAAAGGTAAATTATCTGGTTATCAGATCAGTCAGGAATTTAAGAATGAAGTCGGCGATTTCTGGCATGCCTCACACAGTCAAATTTATCCCGAATTAGCACGTATGAAAGATGACGGTTGGCTGATTGACGAGGATGTGGATAAGTCTACATTTTACAGTGTCACTGCCGAGGGTCATAAGATATTACGTAATTGGATGCAAGAACCGTTGACTGATAATGAAGAAATTTTTTCGTTGAAACTTTACTTCATTAAAGACCAGACGGATCCCTTGTTGAACAATTTACTTCAACAGGAATTGGAATTGCGTCAAGAAAAGTATGATTATTTAAAAGGACGTCTCGAAGAAGTTTTCACAGATGACGCTACGATTCAAAATAATTATGGTCATTATTTGATATTGACCCGTGCCATTGAACGTGAAGAAAATCATATCCATTGGTTGAAATCTAAAGTTAATTAAGGATTCCACCTTTGATCGTCAATAATTCAGTTTGCCTTCATAGCTGGGTTAATTATTGACAGTCAGGGTCTGGGGTCCTTTTTTTATATAGTGAGTTATCAAAGAGATCCACATAAGTTTTTAAGTATTCAACAGTATGTTAAAAGAGAAAAACAACCAACGAATAAAAAAAGCCGGAGGTTGCGAGAAAAAATCTATCAGCAGTGCAGGTCGTGTTAAGGCTTTAGCCTTTACACAACCGACGTACTTTGCGAAGCCCAAAATCGAGACTTGAGACCTTGGCTCAAGTCGGTCGCACAGCAGATAGACTTTTTCTCGCAACCGGAGACACCACTAACAATATAATTGTAAACAACATAAATTAGCTCAATAAGATTGTACGCAAATGGACAGAGTGTCTTGTCTAACGCGTACCGTCTTATTGGGCTTTTTTTGTGTCTTTTTGAGTTTTTATCAATAAATAGATTAATAACAAAAATTCATATTTCACAACCAAAACTATCAAACAGTCGAAAAAAATTTCCCAAATTATCGGTAAAAGAATAATATCAAATTTCAAATTTTGATATATCCGGTTATATCAAAGCTGTATAGACATCAATCCGGCCAGCCCTTAAAATTGTTCCAGCATGAGGGAAACATGTAAATACGTGTCTTGTAAATTGATGACTTTCTATAAATATTAACTTCAATTCAATTTAAGCATCTATTAGTAAGCCGAATATAAACACATATCCATTATTAAAGAGACTAGTTGGAAGAGCTGAGAGTATTCATCAGCAGCGAAAGTGGCGTTATGGCTTTAGCCATTACACCACCGGTCGTGTTGGAGACTTTCCGGTTTGTGGAAAGGCTTCAACCGAGGTCCGAGACCGCTCTTTGGCTTGAACCGTACCGCGCAGCAGATGAATACTCTCAGCTCTGGAGACGGCAGCACCACACGTATACAAATAAATTTGATTATTAGTGGAGGTTTAAGTGGAATCAGAACAAACCATTAGTATGATTCAAATTCTAGTCATACTGCGTAAACACATTAAAGCTATCTTGGGAACAACAATTGTCGTTACTTTGGTAGCAGCATTTATGACTTTCTTTGTCATGACACCCAAATACAGCGCAACAACTGAGATTCTCGTTAATCGCAAACTTTCTGCCGATTTGCAGAGTGCTCAGTTTCAACAAGTTCAGGCCGATATTCAAATGATCAGCACTTACAAGGACATCATCACTAGTCCGGCTGTTCTAAAAGACGTTAATCGTGAAGTGAAAACTTATGCCGGTTATCCAGGCTCACTGGCCAAATTGAAAAAATCGCTAACTATTAGTAGCTCGCAAAATTCACAAGTATTTTCCGTAACGGCTAAGGCAACTAATGCCAAGACTGCTGCGAAAATATCGGATGCTACTGCCAAAGTTTTTAAAAAGAAAATTGGCAAAATCATGAGTATCAATAATGTTTCTATCGTGTCAGATGCGTTGGTAACTAAGAAGCCTGTCAGTCCTAAGAAAACTTTGAATATTCTCGCTGGAATTATTTTAGGGATGATTTTGGGCATGGCATTAGCTTTCATCATCGAATTGACCGACCGTACCGTTACTTCAGAAAAATTTCTCGTCGATGAGCTGGGATTAACCAGTCTGGGTGTTGTCACAGAGATTGATCAAAAGGATGTCGAACGGACGTTGCAACGGAAACGATTCTATGGAAATAAACCAAATCCTGCGAAGAGGAGGGTCTAAAGTGGCTTTTAAATTATTTAAAAAAACTGCGAAAAAATTGGACAACTATAGCTTGTCGCACGGTGTCAGCTTGGTTACATATGACAATCCCATCAGCACGATTTCAGAACAATTTAACACTATTCGTACCAATATTCAGTTTTCGTCAGTTGATCGAAATTTGCAGTCGATTTTGTTCACATCTTCTGCACCATCTGAAGGTAAATCAACTGTCAGCAATAATGTGGCTGTCAGCTGGGCTAAACAAGATAAACGAGTGATTTTGATTGATGCCGATTTACGTCGACCAACAATTCATCGGACTTTCGGAGTTTCTAATCACCTCGGACTGTCGAATTATCTTTCAGGAACAGTTGATTTGGAGACAGTTATCCAGCCAACTATGGTCGAAAATCTTTTCGTTATCACCAGCGGACCGACCGCACCGAATCCGTCAGAACTGTTAGGTGGCAATCGCATCAATGAAATGTTGGCAACTTTGACTGAACAATTTGACTGCCTGATTTTTGACGCTCCACCAATTAATTCCGTGACAGATGCGCAAGTTTTAGCAACCAGAGTGGATGGCGTTATTTTAGTGGTTCCTTGTGGAATCGCTAATAAAGTTGGCGTTACTCAAGCTAAAAAGTCTCTGGAAACTGTCCATGCACATATCCTCGGATTCATTATGAATCGCATGACGAAAGAGAACATGGAAGGTTACTACGGTGGCGAATATAGCGGATATTACGGAGCTATTCAAAAATGACGTTAGTAGATTTACATTGCCATCTTTTACCCGCCGTTGATGATGGGGCACAAGATGTTTTTAATGCTCTGAGTTTGGCAAAAGTAGCGGTGGAGCAAGGTATTAGCCATCTTTTATTAACGCCGCACCATTTAGATGGCAAGTATATTAACCATAAATTAGAAGTTATTCAAAAAGCAGCTCATTTGCAAGATGAGTTGAACAAGATGGAATTATCGCTGCAGGTATTTCCGAGTCAGGAAGTTCATTTGAATGGTGAATTGTTAGAGAAAATTGCTACAGATGACGTTTTATTCATGGATGAAACTAATCGGTATCTGTTACTGGAACTACCACATGGCGATGTACCAAAGTATACCGAACAAATTATTTTTGAGTTGGTTGCTCGAAATATTAGGCCAGTCATCGCTCATCCGGAACGCAATCATGCTATCCAAAGAGATCCATCGAAATTGTACGAGCTGATTACACTAGGGTGCTTGACACAGCTGACTTGTAGCAGCTATCTAGGCAATTTTGGCAAGCAAGTTCAGACGCTGACCGAAAAAATTATCAAGTCGAATCAAGGCTTTGTCTTTGCTTCCGATGCTCACAATTTTGAGGGACGAAGATTCTTGATGAAAGAAGCTTTTGAACGTTTAACTGCCGAAGAAGGTTCAGATGTCGCGGCACGTTTCCAACAGAATGCCAGAAATATTATCAACGGCGAAGATATTGCCGAACTTGAGATTAAAGATATTTCCGCATTACCACCAGCTAAGAAAAAATTTTGGTTATTTTAACACAGGAGAAAAGCTATGGAATATTTTGACGGTGATGAAAAAAGGATAGCTATTCATAAACCATCTTTTATTTATCCAATCATGAAAAGAATTTTTGATATTGTTATGTCTCTGTTAGCGCTTATGTTCTTGAGTCCAATCTTCTTATTCGTTCTAATCATGAACCTTATCTGTAAATCAAATCGTGGACCGTTGTTTTATCGCCACGTCCGTATTGGTTTAAAGGGTGAGAAGTTTGGGATGTACAAGTTCCGCTCCATGATTGTGAAAGCCGAAGAAAGATTACAACAGGATAAGGAATTGTATGCCAAATATGTGGCTAATAACTACAAATTAAAGCCGGAAGATGATCCGCGAGTGACTAAAATTGGGCGCTTCTTGAGAAAATCTTCAATCGATGAGATTCCTCAATTTATCAATGTTTTAAAAGGTGAAATGAGTTTAGTCGGTCCTCGTCCAGTAATTGAAGCGGAATTAAAAGAGTACGACCATGAGAAACTTTTGTCAGTTAAGCCCGGTGCCATGGGATTATGGCAAGCATCAGGTCGCAGTCATATTGGTTATCCTGAGCGTGCCCGAATTGAAATGCGTTATATCGATCAGGCCTGTATGTTATTCGATATGAAAATAATTATCGGAAACTTTGTCAGTGTCTTCAAAGGAAAGGGAGCCTATTGAGCAAGTTAAAAATTCTGGTAGCGACCCACAAACAGGCACCAATGCCCACGAATCGTGATTTGTATCTTCCCATTTTAGTTAATGCCAAGCGTAACTATCAGGTGGGAATTGATCTCGATTATCAAAGGGATGATGTGGCAGAAAATATTTCTCATAAAAATGCTAATTACAATGAATTAACAGCCATATATTGGGCTTGGAAAAATTTGTCCGATGTTGATGCAGTAGGATTAGTTCACTATCGGCGTTTCTTTTTCAAATCAGGGCGTAAGAACAAACTTGAGCATTTAATTGACCAAAATGATGCCGAAAAGTTATTGGCGAAACATGATGTCATCTTGCCTAAAAAGCGCAACTACTACATTGAAACCAACTATTCTCACTACATTCATGCCCACCATGAGGAACCTCTGTTGGAGGTACGAAATATTTTGGTTGAATCATATCCAGAATATCTCGAATCGTTTGATACGGTGATGAATAGAAATCAGGCGCATATGTTCAATATGTTCATCATGAAAAAGGCTCAATTTAACAATTATGCGACTTGGTTGTTCGACGTTTTAGAACAGTTGGAAACCAGAATTGATATTTCCAAATATTCCATACAAGAAGCACGAGTTTTCGGTTATGTAGCAGAATTGATGATGGATGTCTGGATTGAAACGAACCAAATTAACTATGGCGAAATGAAATGGTCGATGACGGGAAAAAAGCAGACTGTCAAGAAAGCTTATAACTTTTTACATCGAAAGTTTGTTAAGTCAAACGTTGATTCCAGCCGGACACATTTTTAAGTGAGGGTAATCATATGAAAAAAATCTGTCTATTTATTCCCTATATGACAGGCTTTGGTGGCACGGAGACGGTTATTACCAACTTGTTTGCCGAGTATAACCGCAGTCAATCGAATACTGAGTTGAGTTTAGTCAATATCGGTGGATTCGAAAATGGTGCTTGGTTGGAAGGTGTCAAAGATAAGCAGATTATCTGGTTGAGTAAAAATAAATGGCTTCGAAAAATTCAATACGCTTTATTTTTACCGCTCATTTTGTATCGTCAAATCAAGTCAAAAAAAGAGGTAGATGTGGTTATTTCTACCAATCCCATCATGTGGTTCTTGCTCTTTTGGATAAAAAAAATAACCCATCAGGATTATCGAGTTATGAGTTGGTATCACTATTCACTTAGCTCTAAAAAGGTGGCTCAGCCATTGTTAAAGAGCGCTGACGGCTATCTTGCTATTAGTACCGGTATTGCGAAACAAATCGTTGCGACGGGTATTTCAGAGGATAAAGTTAAAACGATTTTTAATCCGATTCTGAAAAAATCACTTAGCATTCCGCGAACACAAACTAGTGATAAATGCCGTTTTATCTATGTTGGTCGCGTGATGTTGGATGGTCAAAAAAACCTTCGGGCAACGTTTGAAGCTTTGAGTAGGGTTCATGGCGACTGGCAACTAGATGTTATTGGTAATGGCTACAGTCAAGAAATTAAAACGCTTTTGACAGAGCTAGGTATCAAATCACATGTTAAATTTACTGGTTTTAAAGAGGATGTTTGGAGCGGTTTAACGGCGGTTGATGGATTGTTATTATCTTCCAAATATGAAGGATTGCCAATGGTTTTAAACGAAGCTATTTCCGTGGGGATCCCCGTTTTAGCGTTTGATTGTCCAACCGGACCAGCTGATATTGTGAATTCTCAAAACGGAATATTGGTACCAACCGATAATTTGACTGCCTATGTGACTGAATTACAAAAGTTCATTGACCGTCATTATGACTTTAACCAACTTGCTGAAATTAAGGATTCAATTAAAAAGTTTTACAGTGAAAATTATTTTCTCACTTTTATGAAATCAATAGAGAACTAGGAGGAACTGCCTTTGAAAATCGATGCTGTAGTGGTCACGTTTAATCGACTTGATAAGTTGAAAGAATGTCTGGAGGCCTTAAGCACTTTTGATCTAAACAATATCTTTGTAATCAACAATGCAAGTACCGATGGAACTAAGGATTATCTTAAAAAGCTGCCAAGTGTTCAAGCAATTAATTTGGAAGAAAATGTTGGCGGTGCCGGTGGTTTTAACGTTGGTATGAAGCAGTTTATCGAGAACAGTGAGAGTGATTATGTTTGGATCATGGATGACGACACGATTCCTGAACCGGGCGCGCTCGAGTTACTCGGCAATACGTTGGCTGACAACAGTAAAATCGGTTTTGCTATCGGGCAAGTGTATTGGACTGACGGTACTTTGGCAAAGATGAATTTACCAGTTTTGGCTAGAAATCAACCGACTGATTCAAAGATTCGTTGCGTTGAAGAAGCATCATTTGTAGCTGTGATGTTCTCACGTCAGGCTATCAAAAAAACTGGTTATCCAATTAAAGACTTTTTCATCTGGGGTGACGATGTCGAGTATACCAATCGCGTTATCCACCAAGGTTTTCTAGGTATTCAAGTTATGAATGCACGGATTTTACACAAGATGGGTGAAAACGTCGGCATCAATATCCTCGGCGAAAATTCCAATCAAGGTCGGATTCAACGTTACTTTTATAACTACCGCAATCGTCTGTATTTGAATCGTCAAAAAGGGATTGTACCAGTTATGCGAGCACTGTGCGGACGGATTGTTTGGGGCTTTCGCATCATGTTTTCAGAGAATGAATTTAAGCGTTTGAAACTAAGCGTTTTATGCAAAGGAACCCTAGCAGGCTTAACGTTTAATCCGAAAATTGAACAATGTTAACAAAAAAACAATTACAAAAATTTGACGGTTGGCTCTTTATTTTCGGTTACGTCTTAGTTTTGATAACAGGAATCGTCAACTCGTCAGCGTTTAATGAATTATTACCAACTGATGCTATGAACAAAATAGTGGTGGCGTTTGCCCTCGGACTGTTCATTTTGAAAGTCTTTTTGAATGAATACCGTGTCAAAGAACTGGGACTTTACGTAGTAATATTAGTGATTCTGGTTCTTTCGTGGCGACAATCACAAAGTACGTCGTTGGTTTCAATGTTTATCTTCATGATTTCCAGTCGCAATGTTAATGGCGAGCTGATCAATAAAATTTATTTATTTATCTCAGTAGGCCTGATGGTTCTGATTATTTTCTCAGCGCTTAAGGGCGTGATTCCCAATTATGTCTATTTCCGCGATGGTCTGTCACGGGTATCATTGGGCATCATTTATCCAACCGACTTTGCGGCGCACGTGTTTTATATTCTCGCCAGTTTAGCGTATCTACGTAAGGATAAGTTCAATTGGAAAGATTTTTTGTTCATGGTGGGGATTAGTTACTGGGTTTATCTCCAGACCAACGCTCGCTTGAATTTCATCTGTAGTTTGTTGTTGGCAATCGGCATGTATCTCGCTAAATGGGATAGAAAGAATTATCTACAAAAAATTACGTGGTTAGCTCCAATTATCGGTGCTACGGTGATGATTTTTTTAACATATATTTACAATCCTGGCAGCCAATTTCTAAATCTTTTGAATCATCTGTTGTCAGGACGTTTTTCAATTGTGAACGAGGTTATCCACGAATATGGTATCCACGCCTTTGGTAGCAACATTCTCCAAAATGGCTTAGGTGGACCGACTGGTTTGAACTTTAATGCACTCTTCAGCAAGTACGTTTTCATCGATTCTTCGTATTTACGGCTGTTATTGATGTACGGCGTGGTCAGCTTGGTTGTCACAATCCTGATTATTTCCATGATGGTCAAAAAAACGACCGACCGATATTTGCTAGTGATTCTCTTGGTCATTTTTATTTCCGGGGCGATTGAAAATCACATGCTTGAATTAGCTTATAATCCGTTTTTCCTAATCTTATTCACCGAATGTTTTAAACGAAAAAATTTAACCCAAGGAAGTGTCTAATGAATTATTTAGTAGTTGGCTCAGGACTTTTTGGAGCAGTTTTTGCACATGAAGCTGCCAAAAAAGGCCATTCAGTTAAAGTTATCGAAAAGAGATCCCACATTGGTGGCAATATTTATACCAAAGAAGTTGCTGGGATTCAGGTTCACCAATATGGTGCCCACATTTTCCATACGAATATGAAAGAAATTTGGGATTACGTGAACCAATTCGCTGACTTTAACAATTATATTAATAGTCCAATCGCCAATTATAATGGTGAAATTTATAATCTACCTTTTAATATGAATACTTTCAACAAGCTCTGGGGCGTGATTACTCCGGCTGAAGCTCAGGCCAAAATTGCTGAACAAAAGCAGCTGTTTAACTTGGATGGTGAGCCTAAGAACTTGGAAGAACAAGCTATTTCGTTGATTGGACCAGACGTTTATCAAAAATTAGTTAAGGGTTACACCGAAAAGCAGTGGGGTAAGTCAGCTAAGGATTTACCAGCCTTTATCATTCGTCGTTTGCCAGTTCGTTTCACATACGATAACAACTATTTCAACGACCCATATCAAGGGATTCCTGTCGGTGGTTATACGAAGATTATTGAAAAACTCTTAGATCATGACTTGATTGAAGTCGAACTTAATTCTGATTTCTTCAGTCATCGTGAAGAATATTTACAATCTGACGCCAAAATTATTTATACAGGGATGATCGATCAGTTCTTCAATTATCGATTGGGTGAATTGGAATATCGGAGTCTTCGTTTTGAAACTGAAATTTTGAATCAAGATAATTATCAGGGCAATGCGGTTGTTAACTATACCGATGCCAAAACTCCTTTTACCAGAATCATTGAACATAAGCATTTTGAATTTGGAAAAGGCGACCCTAATAAGACTGTTATTACACGTGAATATCCTGAAGTTTGGCAACGTGGAGATGATCCATATTATCCAGTTAACAATCAACGTAATCAGGAACTATACGCTGAATACGTACAATTGGCACAAGCTGATTATCCACAAGTATTCTTCGGCGGGCGTTTAGGGCAGTATCGTTACTACAATATGGATCAAACAATTGCCGCTGCTTTACAAGTCGTAAAAGATGAATTTGGAGAATAAATTATATGCGTGTTGTTAAAAACTATCTCTACAATGCTTCTTATCAAGTGTTTATTTTGATAGTGCCTTTAATAACGACTCCATATTTAGCTCGTGTTTTGGGTCCAAAAGGAGTGGGGATCAACGCATATACCAATTCTATCGTTCAATACTTTATCTTGTTTGGAAGTATCGGTGTCAGCTTGTATGGTAATCGCCAAATTGCTTTTGTCAGAGATAATCAAGCTAAATTGACCAAAACTTTCTACGAAATTTTTCTCTTGAGATTAGGGATGATTTTGTTAGCTTGTTTGGCTTTTGGACTGTTTATCCTCTTGACTCCGGAGTATAAAGTCTTTTACTTAGCACAAGCCGTATCACTATTGGCAGCAGCGTTTGATATTTCTTGGTTCTTCATGGGCGTGGAAAACTTTGCGGTGACAGTTCTCAGAAACCTAGTTATCAGAATTTTGACATTGATAAGTATTTTCATTTTTGTCAAAACGACCAATGACTTGGCGATTTATATTTTGATTTTGTCGCTGTCATTGTTACTAGGAAACTTGTTATTATTTCCCAGTTTGTCCAAATATTTAGGGAAAGTATCATTCAAGACATTGCAGTTAGGCAAGCACTTTTGGCCAGCGGCTGTCTTGTTTATTCCCCAAATTGCAACTCAGATTTATCTTGTTTTGAATAAAACTATGTTGGGTGCGATGACTTCAATCCAAGCAGCTGGTTATTTTGACCAGTCAGACAAGATGATCAAAGTAGTTTTGGCTGTTGTTACAGCGACCGGAACAGTGATGTTACCACACGTTGCCCATGCTTTTGCTAAAGGAGAACATGAGAAAACGCGTGAATGTCTGTATCAAAGTTTTGCCTTTGTAACGGCGTTATCCGTACCAATGACATTTGGTTTAGCGGCAGTTACTTCCAAATTTGTACCATTATTCTTCACCCAGCAATTCATCAGCGTAGTGCCGATTATGATGATTGAAGCGGTCGTTATCCTATTGATTGCTTGGAGCAATGCTTTAGGATTGCAGTATTTATTGCCAACGAAGCAGAATAAGGCCTTCACCATCTCGGTAGTAGTCGGCGCCATAGTTAATCTGATTGTCAATATTCCGTTAATTATGGCGTATGGTGCAGTCGGAGCGGCCATTGCCACAGTTATTTCCGAAGTGGCAGTGACCGGATACCAGTTGTGGAGTGTTCGTAAGCAAATTAGTTATCGCAAGCTTTTCACCGATATTCACAAGTATCTATTGGCAGGTTTGGGGATGTTTGGACTGGTTTATTGCTTGGACATCGTTTGGGCAGAAAATTGGTTGGCCTTAGCGGGCGAAATCTTAATAGGGATAGTATTTTATCTAATATTGTTAGTATTTTTGAAAGTCGAATTAGTGAATAAGTTGAGGGGAAAATTGAGACATGCAAAAGAAAACTAAAAGACACGTTTTGGGATATACCTTGATTATTTTCATTTTGTTTTTAATCTTTGGCGGAACTGCCTATGGTATGACCCGATATCGTGGTGTAAAGAAGGCGATTGACAGCACTTATCACGACTCAGGTGTGGTAAAGCAACGCAATGGTGCAGATCAGTTAAAAAATAAACGACCAATTTCAATTCTCCTAATGGGTACTGATACTGGGGCTTTGGGACGAAATGACCGTGGTCGGACAGATAGCATGATGGTTATAACGCTACAACCGAATAAACATAAGACGACAATTACGAGTATTCCTCGTGATACCGCAGTGAATATTCCAGGTTACGGTCGACCATCAAAAATAAATGCAGCTTATTCAATGGGACAGACAAAAATGGCCATTACAGCTGTGCAGAAACTTTTAAATATTCCAATTGATTTCTATATTTTGATCAATATGGGTGGTATGGAAAAAGTTATTGATGAGGTAAATGGGGTACAAGTTACGCCAACAATGGATTTTGAATACGAAGGTTACAGTTTCAAGAAAGACCATAAGACGTTGATGGACGGTAAAAAGGCTTTAGCTTATACACGTATGCGACATGAGGACCCTAATTTAGATTACGGCCGTCAATCGAGACAACGTGCAGTTCTAACAGCTTTGGTTTTGAAGAGTACATCAATGGCAACTTTGTTGAATCAGGACTTTGTGGATTCATTGTCAGATCAGACACAGACAGATATGACGTTTGAGGACTTCAAGAATATTACTCAGAAGTACCATCTAGCTCGTAAGGAAATCAGTCAAACTCATTTACAAGGTGAGAGTACTGAAATTGATGAGCAGGATATGGAAGTTGTGGATCAATATGAATTGCAACGAGTAACTGATCAAATTCGTGACAACTTAGGACTTGATCCAGCACCAACCGGAAATATTGAATATCGTTAAAAAAGAGATGTGATAATTTCACATCCCTTTTGTTTTTTTGAAATAATGCCGCCAGCGGATGCCCGTGATTTTTGCCTGCTATGAGGACCGGTCCGATCCAAAAGGCGGTCTCGAACCTCGATTTTGAGCTTCGCCAAGTGCGCGAATCTCAAAACTCGCCCTGTGGAGTAAGGGCTAAAGCCCCAACTCCACTACCACAGCAGGCAAAATCACGGGCATCCACTGGCTAGGTTATCTGTACGTTACTTATAATTACAATCAAATTTGAGAATGATTTAGGTATTGGTAAGACATGCTTAATTTATCTGTGTGTCTAAATAGTTGTAAATCTGCCAATTGGTGCTAGATTGATCACCATAAATAGAAATTATTTCCACGATATTTGTCTGTCAGTTATCTAAAAAAACTATAAAAATATTTTTGAAAAGAATTACAAAAAAGTGCACACAGCTATGTGAATTATAAGTAGAATGATGGGGAGATATCATGAATATATTGAGGAAGAACTTATGAAAGAAAAATCTGTTGATAATCTAATTTTTATCGGTATGGTTTTAATCTTGGTCTACCAATACACGTTACTTTATTTGAGTGTTATTGATGGATCGTGGATAAACTTTCTAATCGTATCGGGAGTATTTATCCTGGGACTGGTTTTGGGACATAGTACATATATTATTTTGGGCAGTGTCTTGTCGTTTGTTAGCATGTGTGCCGGCGGTTTTATGCTGGTGTTGCCATACACACGGATGATGTATTTTTGGCCAGCAATTGCTTTATTGACGATTACGCCGATAACAACTTATGGGATGTATCTGTTGTACCATCAGCTTTTGAAACGTAGAGCTTTGTCACAAGAGTTGGAACAGTTGCAGCAAAATAAGCCTGATTTGGAATTCGTAACCGGGGCTCTGAATGAGCGTGCCTTGAATATTGCGGTGGCTCGAGAATTGAAATTGGTTTTCTACCATGAAGAAGATTATCGTTTCACTTTGACGATGGTTAAAATCGACTTTTTGGAAAGTATTATTAATTTCTTAGGCAAGCAACGGTTCAATGAGTTGTTACGAACAACTGCGGAACATTTGATGGGGATGTTATTTACGACTGATAGTCTTTACTATATTGGGACTGGTCGGTTCGTAATTCTCTCGCCAATGTTGGGGACAGATAACGCCCCAATCATGAAAAAGAAGATTAAAGACCATATCGATGACATTGCTGAAAAGTTTGGTTTAGCCCGTAATGCCTTGGTATTGCGGATGGGACAAATTACGTACTCGTCACAAGATAGGGTTAAGAACCGTAACGTTGAAGATACGCTGGCACAATTAGAGCGTAGCGCTGAGACTGATATTGTTAAAGAATACTTATAGGAAGTGATCAAATGGGATTAGGAAGTTTTGCATGGCTCTTTCCGGTTAGTTTGATCGTGACAATTTCGTTTGGCATCGTCGTATTGGTGTTGTCAATTTGCTGGTGGATAATTTTTAAAAAGACTATCCGCTGCTTCAATACGGAGGACAAACGTCATGATTGATTGGTTATATGTCATCGCAATTATCACGATTTGGCTGTCGATTGTTATGACTATCGTGACTATTAGTGGTGGCGTTATCTTTATTTTTAAGCACATGCAGCATACCGATATTGATAATTTGCCACCTTTGAAACGCTATCCGAAAGTAACGCTTGTCGTACCAGCTCACAATGAGGAACTTGTTATTCAAGATACCGTTAAAGCTATTTTGAATTTAAATTATCCCAAGGATAGAGTTGAATTGCTAGTTTATGCCGATAATTGTAACGATAAAACGGCGAACCGAGTTCGAGAATTAATGGCGATGTCGGTGTATTTCAACAATAATTTCCGAGTGATTGAACGGACTGGTAGCGGTGGAAAAGCTGGCGTTCTAAACGATGCGCTGAAAATTTCAACCGGTGAATACTTGGGCGTATATGACGCTGATGCAGCACCAGAAAAGAATGCGCTGTATTTCTTGATTCAAAAAGTTTTGGAAAATCCCGAGCGTTATGCGGCTGCCTTTGGTCGTAATAAGACCCGGAACTATCAACAGAATTTTTTGTCACGTTGTATTAATTTGGAAATCGTTAATACGCAAAGAATTCAACATACTGGCTTGTGGCAATTATTTAAGATTGGCCGAATTCCCGGTACTAACTTTATTATTAATAAAAAAATCGTTCAGTCGATTGGCGGCTGGAATAATGGCGCTCTGACTGAGGATACAGCTATTTCCTTTAGTTTGATGCGAGCAGGAAAGTTGATTGCTTTGGCTCATAGGGCAGAGGCTTTTCAACAGGAACCGGAAACATTATTTGCTTACTACAATCAACGGAAACGTTGGGCTCGTGGTAACTACGAGGTTATTTTAGATAATATGAAACACTTATTTGATAAAACACCTTGGCGGATTAAATTGGAAGTTGGTTACTATCTGTGTACTTTCTTCTGGTTCAATGCGGCCATCATTATTTCGAATGTGATTTTTCTGATTAACATTGGCTTGGGTGGCATTCGAACGATTTTTCCACAGATGCATCAATTAGTTTCACTAGGGGCACCGTTGTCAGTGTTATTCATGATTAACTGGCTGTTGATGTTCTTCTTGTATTTGTTGCAAATGAACATTGCTTTGGCCAGCGATTATGGTCAAGCGACAGTAACAAACTTTTTTTACACACTAATTTCGTACTTTACGTATGCACAACTCTTTGTGGTCGTCTCAATCGTGGCAATTTACGACATGTTGCGGGACAAGCTAACTGGGAAAAAGCAGACGAAGTGGTATAAGACTCAGAGATTTTGATGGAGGCTGGCAAAATGAAACGTCATAAGTATCAATGGATGATCAGTGGCCTAATTATTTTGGTCGCCTTGGCAATTGGTATAGCAATATACAATACTTATTCGCCTCGTAGTACGTCCAGCGTTAGTACTGCAGTCGTGAAAGACCACTATAAGATTTGGAAGAAAGCCTATTTACGAGGCAACAAGCAACAAGAATTTGTCAAAACTAATAATAAGAATTCTAAAGATCAGACACTTTCTGAAGCACAGGGTTATGGGATGTTGATTACAGTTATGGCGGCTCAACAAGATTTTGGCAGTCAAAAAACATTTAACCAGTTGACCCGTTACTATGTAAGACATCAAATTAGTTCTGACAATCCACTGATGGCTTGGCGTCAAAATCATAAAGGGATTGCCATGACCAGCACCAAGGAAGAAAAAACTAGTGCAACCGACGGCGATTTAGATATTGCTTATGCTTTGATTTTGGCAGACGAACGTTGGGGCAGTAAGGGTGAAATTAAGTACAATCGTTTGGCTAAAAAGTTATTAACGACGATTAAGAAAAAAGAAATTAATCCTACGACTAAATTGCCAAAAGTTGGTGACTGGGCAACTGGTCCAAAGTCTGCAACAGTGGTACGGACGTCAGATTTAATGACAGCTTATTTCCGTAAATTTGCCAGCTATACCAATGATGGCAGTTGGACTAAAGTCGCTCAGAACAGTCAGATAGTTTTGAAGAGGTTGAGTGATCAGCAAGAGACAGGTTTAATGGCCGATTTTGTAACAGTTACAGGCTCGAAGTTGAAGACTGGCAAGATTGGTGCTAAAGAAGTGGCCTCAGAACATGACAATCAGTATGGTTTCAATGCGTGTCGAGTTCCTTGGCGGGTGGCATATGATTATCAGATATACCACAGTCAAAGTAGTAAGCAAATTGCCAGAAAGATGTGCAGATTTTTCGCTGATCAGAAGCAAATTACGGCCATCTATAAATTGAATGGTGATCCAGTTGGAGACTACACGAATGCGGCTTTCACAACACCGGTAGCTTATGCAGCACAAGTCGTTGCTAATCCAGAGTTAAAAGTTCGTTATACTAAGGTTTTGACGGGGAAGATGTCGACAAAAGACTACTATCCGGCAACCATTCAAATGGCAACTCTTTTAGCAAGTAGCAGTATTGGAAAATAAAAACAGTAATCCAAATCGGGTTACTGTTTTTATTATTCTAAAATTAGTTATTGACAAGTCAGAACGTATGTTCGTATAATGAACTTGCAAACAAAATAGGAGGTGTAAAGCGATGGATTACAGCAAAGAACCACATGGTGTTTTCTTTTTGATTGATAATAAATCGTTTTATGCCAGTGTTGAGGCAACTATGCGTGGTCTCAATCCTCTGAAAGAATTATTAGTTGTAATGAGTGAGGCTGACAACACCAATGGCGGCTTGGTACTTGCCACTTCACCGATGGCTAAGAAAATCTTTCATCTCCAAGCAAATGTTTCTCGTCAACGTAACCTACCACAAGATCCACGTTTGATTGTTGTCCCACCACGGATGAACCTCTATATCAAACGGAATTTACAAATAAATAATATCTTTCGAGAATTTGCGGCTGAGTGTGATGTTTGGCCATACTCGATTGATGAATCGATTCTTGATATGACTAAATCATGGCATCTGTTCGGCAACAGTCCTAGAGAGGTAGCACGTTTAATTCAAAAAACTATTCGTAAGCGTTTAGGTTTGTATACCACAGTGGGTATCGGTGACAATCCAGTGCAGGCAAAGATTGCCTTAGACATTTATGCTAAGCATGACCCTGAATTAATGGGAGAAATTCATTATGAAACAGTTCCCGAAAAGATTTGGACTATTAAAAATATGACTGACGTCTGGAGTATTGCCAAACGAACCGAGAAACGGCTCAACCGTTTGGGAATCCACTCTATGAAGGAATTAGCCTTTACCAATCCGTTTTATTTGAAACAAGAACTAGGATTAATCGGTGAACAAATTTTTGCGATTGCCTGGGGAATTGATCGAACACGTTTGTCAGACAATATTGCCCCAAAGAATCACAGCATTGGCAACTCACAAGTCTTACCAAGGGACTATTTCCAAAAGTCCGAGATTGAAACAGTCATCAAAGAGATGGGCCAACAAGTTGCCTCACGCTTGCGGCATCATCATAAGCAGACCGGCTGTCTATATTTAAGCGTGACATATGCCTATGCAGCGCGTGTTGAAGGTGAACGTGGCGGCTTCAGCGTTGCTAGTAATCTAAATCATACCGATAATGACCGTGATATAGCAGAAGTTTTGATTGCCTTATTTGAGAATTATTGGCAAGGACAACCGGTTCGTAATTTGGCAGTGTATACGTCCAAACTGGTCAATAAGGAAGCTCAACAACTGAATTTCTTCACGCCTGTTAAGCAACAATGCCAAGCAGAAGACAAACTATCTATCATCGATGAGATTCGAGCTAGGTATGGATTTGAGTCGATAGTATATGCGAATAGTTTATTGAAAGGGGGCACTGCAATCCATCGGGCTACTTTAGTTGGCGGTCACAATGGCGGCAATGCCTATGAATAAAGACTTAAGAATTATTCTTGAACGTATCAAGCAAAACTTTACGCGAAAAAGAGATACCGAGTATTATTTGCAAGTGGTCAATGACTACTATGACCAGACGTATAATTTCTTTATCAACATCCGACCACGTGGCAAAAGACTTCATTCGATTCCCCTACACACAGTTGAAGATTATCGGTTGTCATATTTGGAAAAAATAATTGATAAAATTATGGAACAATATAAATTTTCAATCACGTATGATGGATTTGTAGGGCAGAAATGGCCCGAGAAACAAGAATTAATACAGAAAAGACGGCATAAAGATGAATAGTAAATACGAATACGATTCTGAAACTGTCCAATCGTTTTTTGATAATTATTATCACGATCGCGGCAAAATGAAGTGGCAAGGGTTTTATCTATCAGACCACACAGCGGCTTTGAATCGACAAATGAAACAAATACAGCATCATAATAAATTACGACAAGAACAATCGGATGCAGAAATAACCAAGTTTTTGATGCAATCATTCACATACAATCAAATAGTTAAAGTGCAACTCAATGTTTGCGATACGGATAATCAAGTTGAAGCAGATTTAACCGGAGAAGTTAGCGGTTATAATGATGACTTGTTCTATTTGGATAATGGTAAGACATTTCATTTAGGGGATGTTCGCAATGTGGAAGTTGTTGCTTAGGGTAGGGGAACCTACCTTTTTTTGCGCAAAAAAAAACTACCAATCTCTTGGCAGTCTAAAAGTCATTCTCATCTTCAATAATATGTTCTTGCGTCTGCTTAAAAATAGTGATGATGTGCTGATCACTCAAACGGTAGTGAATGTTACGTCCTCGTCTCGCGTTAGAAACAAGATTGAGTTGTTTTAAAATACTCAATTGATGGGAGATTGAAGATTGGCTCATATCAAGGGTGTCCGCAATCTCACCAACACTTAATGGTGTTTTTGCTAAGGCAAGAATTATTTTTACCCGTGTCATATCGCCGAAGGCTTTAAAAATATTGACCATGGCATCGAGGTCATCGTCATTAGGAAGATTTTCTTTTAAATTATGCAAAGCTGCTTGATGTTCTGCTTCAAAATTTTGTTCTGGCATAAATTGTCCTCTTGTCAAATAAGGTTAGATTAGGTTGAAATTCATTACGACCTATTATATTATAATTTATATATGAATGATTGCTCATATATTCAGATGAGCATGTAAACCCTTTCAAGGAGGATAGCTCGATGAAATTATACGATGTCCAAACTGATTATAAAGTTAAAAAAATACGCAAACGTATTAAAAATGAATTAAGCAAAGAAACTAAGTTAACCATTATTCGTTTGTTAATTTCTTTCATTCTACTACTAGTTGGCTCCAGTAGGCTGTTGCCAGCACCAATTAATGCGGGATTTTTTATTCTGGCATATCTAGTGATTGGCGCTAGAATCGTCTATACAGCTGTTAAAAATATTTTTCATGGTGAAATTTTTGACGAGAATTTTTTAATGAGTATCGCTACGATTGGGGCAATTATTCTTGGAGAGTATCCGGAAGCAATTGCCGTAATGTTGTTTTACGAGTTGGGAAACGTCTTTGAAGATGTTGCCGTCAACCGTTCGAAAAAATCAATTTCGGCATTATTGGAAGTTAAACCAGCTTTTGCCACATTAAAGTTGGATGATAAAACTAGGGTAGTCAATCCCAGTGAAGTTCAAATTGGCCAGATTATTTTAGTTAAACCGGGTGAAAAGATTCCGCTTGATGGGACAGTTGTCTTAGGACAATCATCCGTTGATACATCAGCTTTGACCGGTGAATCGATGCCACAAAATATCAAAGTGGGCGACCAAGCATTGAGTGGTTCAATCAACCAAAATGGGACGCTTCAAATCAAGGTAAGCAAGGTTTACAGTGATTCGACAGTTGCTAAAATTTTGGATCTGGTTCAAAATGCCAGCAGTAAAAAGACTGATACGGAAAAATTCATCACGAAATTTGCCAAGATTTACACGCCAATTGTTGTTGGTTTAGCTGCAGCGTTGGCAATCTTACCACCACTTGTAATGCATGGTGCTTGGGATGTCTGGGTTTATCGTTCACTGATTTTCCTAGTGATTTCGTGTCCGTGTGCGTTGGTTATCTCGGTGCCATTGAGTTTCTTCGGTGGAATTGGGGCAGCCTCGAAACAAGGTATCTTGGTCAAAGGTAGTAATTATTTAGAAGCTTTGAACAATGTTGATACGGTGGCTTTTGACAAAACTGGGACTTTGACTAAAGGTAAGTTCTCGGTTATTCAAGTTACACCGACAGCTGATGTTACTAAAGATGAACTATTGCAGATGGCAGCCAGTGTCGAAAAGAATTCGACGCATCCGATTGCTGCATCAATTTTGAATGCTTATACAGGAAAAATTTTGCCAATTGATTCATCAGAAGAACAAGCTGGGCATGGTTTGAGTGCTGAAGTTGCCGGTCAGACTGTGGTTGTCGGTAATGCCAAAGCTATGCGAGCTAATGGCGTCGAATTTATTGAAGCACAGTCGGTTGGGACGATTGTTTACGTTGCTGTAGCGGGTAAGTTCTGGGGTGATATCGTGATTGCAGACGAACCTAAAAAAGACGCTGCCGAAGCTATTCGATTGTTGAATAATCGTGGTATTAAAAAGACAGTTATGTTGACGGGTGACAACGAAAAAGTTGGTACGACGATTGCAGATAAATTAAAGATGAGCGCCGTATATACGAATTTATTACCCGAAAATAAAGTTGAAATCGTCAATAATCTTTTGAAAACATCGCATAAAAATAACAAGAGTGTAGCTTTCGTGGGTGATGGTATCAACGATACGCCCGTTTTAGCTACTGCTGATGTCGGATTTGCAATGGGTGGATTGGGATCAGACGCCGCCGTTGAAGCAGCCGATATTGTTATCATGGGTGATGAGCCCTCCAAAGTTGCACGTGCAATGAAGATTGCCAAACGAACTCGCCAAATTGTTACGCAAAATATTTCCTTTGCTTTGACGATTAAGATTTTATTCTTACTCTTAGGAGCCTTGGGAATGGTCAATATGTGGCAGGCAGTGTTCGCGGACGTTGGTGTGACGATTATTGCTGTGCTAAATGCCATTAGATTACAATTTATTAATTTTGAAGATTAGAGAGTGGGACAGAACATGGTCAACTTTCGAGCATTAAGGCAAATAGGGACTACAATCCAAAAATCGGATTGTAGTCCCTATTTGTTTTAAGCGGAAAAATTTATGTTTTGTTCCAAGTTTATGATGACATCGCTATTTAGCTGGCAAAATATTGATTGTATATAGCAAGATAATAAAGATAAAGAAGAGAATGTACATAATTGGCGTAATTTCTTTTCTACGACCTGCGGCCCACATTGTTAGAGGGTAGAAGAGAATCCCGAATGCGAAACCATAAGAAATGTTATAAGTTAGCGGCATACCAACGATTGTCAGAAAAGCTGGCATGGCAATTTCAAATTTACTCCAGTCGATTTCTTTCATCGCTTGAGCCATTAAAATTCCGACGATTATCAAAACTGGTGCGGTAACGTTGGAAGTAACGACGCTCAAGAGTGGTGAGAAGAACATTGCTAAAGCAAACATGATACTGACGACCAATGATGTTAAACCCGTTCGGCCACCGATTGCGATACCTGCGGATGATTCCACGTAAGCTGATGTAGGCGTTGTTCCCATGACTGCACCACCGACCATGGAAATTGAATCTGCCATCAAAGCACGACCGATACGAGGCATTTTGTTGTCTTTCATAAATCCAGCTTGTTCAGCCAAACCAATCAAAGTCCCAGCAGTATCAAAGAATGCGACTAACAGAAAGACTAGAACGACTGCCCAAAGTTGTGGATTAGCGAGATCAGGCAAGTGGGCAATTCCGACTCCAAAGGTTGGTTTCATGCTTGGAATCGTGGAAATAATTTGTTTTGGCAAAGGAATTAATTTGGTAAATAGTCCCAAGATGGTTGTTAATACCATACCGATAAAAATTGAGCCAGGGACTTTTTTAGCCATCAAGAGGCCAGTAACGATTAATCCGAAAATTGTTAGCCAAGTTGTGGGAACAGTCAATGAACCCATTTCGACTAAAGTTGATTTGCTGGCGACAACTAGGCCACCACCTTGTAAACCAACGAACGCAATGAACAGTCCGATACCAGCTGCCATCGCAAGTTTTAAGTCGCGAGGAATTGAATCAATCACTATTTCACGTAATTTTAAAACGGAGATTAACAGGAATAAAATACTGGAAGCAAAAACTCCAGCCATTGCAGTTTGCCAAGGAATTCCCATGGCTAAAACAACTGAGTAGGTGAAGAACGCGTTGTCACCAAGTCCTGGCGCAATCGCAATTGGATAGTTGGCTAGAAATGCCATTAATATGGATCCTAGAATTGCCGACAGGGCAGTTGCCGTGAAAACAGCACCTTTGTCCATACCAGCAGCCCCTAATACCTGCGGGTTGACGAAAAGGATGTAAGCCATGGATACGAAAGTTGTTAGGCCTGCTAAGACTTCACGTCGAATTGTTGTATTAGCTTCTTTGAGATGGAAAACTTTTTCAATAAAGCTGAGATTTGCATCAGATTGCACGATAATAACCCCCTAATTTATCTAAAGGCTGCCGCCGGAGGCTGACAGTGATTTTTGCTCGCTATGGGACCGGCTCGAGCCGAAGTGCGGTATCGACCCTCGATTTTGAGCCGAAAACCGCGTCTCAAAACTCGTCCTGTGGTGTAATGGCTAAAGCCATAACGCCACCTCCACAGCGTGCAAAATCACTGTCAACCTCCGGTTAGTATATTTTGATAACTGAGTTACTTTTTTAACTATTGCTTGAATATAATTATGAACATTTATTTATATAACTCGGTTAATCGTTCAGCCTTTGATCGATTACTCCATTAGTATTACAGATTTTATGCCAAATTACAAATAAAATACGAATAATTATATAAAATGTATACAATATAATTCGGAAATTGAACATGGCATTCAAAAAGAATAAGTCAAAATCTCACTTCAATACCCAAAATTCCGAAGAAAAAGAGGTCCTTCACGGTCTAATGCTGTGAAGGGCCTCTTTTCAAGGTTCAATTAATTCTGTTTTATCTGAAAATATCTTCTTCCGCTGTGTCGCCACTAGCAAAGGTATATTCTTTTCCAATTGTTGTAGGATTTTGAATAATCAATGCCAAGGCACGTGCAACGTCAACTCGAGGGATATTGCCAATTTCGTTATTTCCAAGCAATTTAATCTTGCCTGTACCATCTTCATCGGTCAAACCACCTGGGTGAATGATGGTGTAATCGAGGTTAGTGCCACGCAAATGGTCGTCAGCGTAATGCTTGGCAATCATGTATGGCTTAATACCTGAAGCATCCCACTTGCTACGGTTATCGCTAAAGACTGAACTAACCATAATGTAACGTTTGATACCAATAGCTTCGGCAACCATCATTGTTTTAATGGCACCGTCGAGATCAATTTGCAAAGTCAAATCTGAACCAGCGCCACCAGCACCAGCTGAAAAGACAATTACATCCGCTCCTGAAGCCTCAATTGAATCCTTGATACTGTCGAGGGATGCTGTTAAATCAATAAATTGAGTTTCAATGTTGTTATCGTTGTAGGCCTTGATCTGTTCTTGACTGCGCAATCCAGCAACAAAATCGATGTTTCTTGATTGTAACTCTCCGATTAGTAGGTGACCAACTTTACCATGGGCACCAATAATAAGAACTTTCATACACACAAAACCTCCTTAGTTAACCATACTGTAGCAACAATTTTTTAATAAAGCTAGTGTTTTGTATCTTATATTCTTCTATATTAAACTTGAATAAAAGATGTTGGTTTTGAAATATGCCGCTTCCGGTTGCCAGTGATTGGGGTTCGCTGTGAGGACCGGTGCGAGCCAAGGTCTCGCGCCTCGCTTTTGAGCCGAAAACCGCGTCTCAAAAGTCGTCCGTGGTGTAACGGCTAAAGCCGTAACGCCACAATCACTGGCAACCTCCAGCTCTTGTATCTGATATTCTGGATATATCTGTGTACTTGATTTTTAATTGTATAAATCAATGTTTAATATGGAATGTAGATGTATCCTAGAAGTATAAACAGATTTTTAATGAAATAATAGAATTTAAATTAACATCAATATGAATGTTCTCAGCTCTGGAGACGGCATATTTAGTTAGATAGGGGTGGATTGTACATATGAAAATTTTAGGGATACTTGGCTCGCACCAGGAACATGGGCTCAACGCTCAAATGCTGGATGAAGTTTTGAAAAATGTTGATGCTGGCGTTGAGACTGAAACAATTTATTTGGAAAATTATGATATTACGCCACACAAATATCATGAGAAAAACTTGGTTCTGGATGAATTGGCTGAAAAGATGGCCGAGAGTGATGTTTGGGTTTTAGCTGCACCGACGTATTTTCGGGAATTATCTGGAGTTATGAAGAACTTTTTTGATTGTATACGTCCGAAGCTAGTTTATTTTAAGGAAAATGGCGATACGATTCCGGGGCAGTTTAAAAATAAACATTATCTCAGCATCACTTCTTGTTATGTTTCGACGATAGAAAACTTTCTAACCGGTGTCACAGACGAGTCTTTGAAGACGATTGATCGGGTCATGTCGGCTGCTGGTGTGATAAAAGTTGGAGAAATTGTGCTGCCTAATACTTTTGGCATGAAAACTATTCCTAATAATAAGAAGGAACTGTGTCAAAAATGCGCTAAAAAGATCTCGGTTCGAAAGATAAAGGATGACTCAACTGTGAAAAGATATATTCAATTATTCTTGATGATTGCTGTGATGGCATTGATTACGATGGGGATTCAGATTCCTCTGAAAACTTGGATTGCGGGTAATTTTTGGCTGAACTATGGCAGCTTTACGATAATTTTCTTCGTATTATTAGCATGTATTCTGCATTTCATGACCTTTGTAAAGCATCGTAGAAGGTAATTCGAGAATTTTAATATCTAAGTGGCTACGATTAATCAATAGTAATATGATAATTAGAGCAAAATAAAAAAGACAAGAAAACTCTTGTCTTTTTAATTACAATAATTTTGTATTAAATTAGTCGGAAGGGATGAGAACAGTTACCCGCTGTGGGTGTGGCGTTAGAGCTTTAGCTCTTACACCACCGGGCGAGTTTTGAGATTCGCGTACTTTGCGAAGCTCAAAATCGAGGTTCGAGACCGTACTGTGGCTCGGACCGGTCCGCATAGCAGGTGAATGTTCTTATCCCTGGAGACGGCCGCCTATTTTATTAATTCGTTCAATTGACCAAGTACACGGTCATAGCTTGGTTCATCTGATTGAACTGGGACGATTTCGGAATAGATGATTTCGCCATTCTTATCGACTACCCAAACGGAACGAGCCAAGATATTGCGGTCTCTGATCCAAATCTTAGACTTCTTACCAAAGTCATGATCCATGTCAGATAGCATTTGCATATTTTCGACACCTTCAGCTGCACACCAGTTAGCTTGTTCTTCTGGTGTATTAGTTGAGATAGTTACGAAATTGATTTCAGCATGACCGGCAACTTCTTCATTGAAGTGCTTGGTTTGAATGCTGCAGACACGTGTGTTGATATCTGGCACAACACTGATCAAAACTGGCTTATCAAGCAGACTGCTCAATTTGACCACGTTATTATCCTTATCAAGCACAGTAAAGTCGGGGAATGTTTCACCAACAGTCAATGGGTCGCCATAAGTTGTAATTGTGTCGCCTTTAAAATCTAAATCCATACAAAATCACCCTTTCATATTTGAACTAAAAGCATTATGCATATATTATAAAGTACCGCAAAATAAAACCCCAGAAATTAGATTGGAAAATAAGTTATTATGAGGAAATGTCATGAAGTTAATTGGAAAAAACATCGTAATTCGTAATTTTGAAATGTCAGACTTAGAACAATTTTTGGAATTGGTACAGGACAAAAATAACCATAAATTAGCTGGACTAGAATATACCGAGGATGTAGACTTTGGTCGTGATCTCCTTGATATGTACTGCAGAAGGGATGGATCCTACGCCATCGCTTTGTCCGGTAACAACAAGATGATAGGAATAATTGAGTTGAATAAACGCGGTGAATCAACGGAACTGTTGCTTACACGTGAGATGGGTTTTGTAGTAGATAGGAAGTTTCGTCATCAGGGATATGCCAAAGAGGCCGTTGAGATGATGATTAACTACGGGTTTACGGACTTACAGTTAACTGAAATCTGGGCTTCCACGGAGAAGGAAAATCCCGTACCACAGAATTTGCTAGAAAACTTCGATTTCAAGTATATGTATGAAGCTGATCAAGCGCTTCCATACACGGGGCAACACAATTTGGTCAAATACTACTTGCTCAAGAAGTGATTCACTTCTCGTAAAAAATTCTTAACTATTTCGGATTAGTTAGGGGGTAGACAGATGGTATTATACAAAGCGTAAGGAGAAAACAGACAAGACTTTTGATGAGAGGTTTTTTATATGAAGAGAAAAATGAGAACTAGAAAAAGTCTCACAGTCAAAAAGCGAGTAGTCGGTTTCTTCGCAATTGCCGTTATATTGTTGGGTGTGATTGGAGGATTTAGCTTTACACATGTAATCGCTGAATCCAACAGTTCGACTGGAGGTGGCGCTGATAGGTCAGCACCGGTTGCGGTTGTCGCCTCCAAGGCCACAGATGATTCAGGCCTTGATGGTGGCGGTGGCTCCAATGGATCAGTTTTACTAAATAGTGATAATACCGGTACTAGTACTGGTACTGAAGCTAAGAAGGTAAATACTAATTTTCAACCTTCAGTAGAAATTAACAACATGTCGACATATCCACAAACGGGTGATGCACATGACACCGGATTAATCATAACTGGTTTTACGATTCTGATTGGTCTATTCGCTTTTTATGGTTACAAGCTCCGGAAAAGCTTGAAGTTCTTACAAGTTTCAAAATGATTCAATTCTGATAAATAACTTTTACAAATAATGAAATGTACAGCTTGTAAAATTTGTTATTATCTAATTGTAATCAAGAAAGACAAAAACAAAAAAATAATTTTCTATATCAGGGAGGATATATCATGAAATTATCAAGAAATGTTCTAGTAGGATCACTAGCAGTATCAGGAATGGTTTTAGGAGCAGTTGCACCAGCAATGACAGCACAAGCTGCTACATCAACAGCAGATATTAATGCATCAACAGGTGCCGTTACACCTAAGGCAGAATACAATATCGGTAATTTAAACAATCCAGATAATGGACAATTAGCAATTGCTATGGATAGTAAAGATGGTGCCAATGATGGTACTGCAAGTGCTACATCAAATGCAGCTGTTAAAGTTGTAACAGGTGTCTTAGTACTTGACCAAGTTCCAGACTTCAATTTTGGTACAGCAGTATCAGGACAAAAAAAGGATTTAGTTGATAACACAAGACCAGAAGACGCTAAGAGTGTTGATGGTAATGCTGATGGTAGTCTATCGGTTCTTGAATCACGTCAAATTTCAAATGGATCAGAAGGCGCAACAGGTGCCACTGGATTCAGCCTAACAGCTAAATTAGGACAATTTGTTGATGCATCAGCTCAACCTATCGCAGGAGACTCTGCATTTACATTGAACTTATTAGCACAACCAATCTCAGATGGTCAAAACACTATCTCAAATGCTGCTGGTGAAAAATTGAGTACACAAGCTGCTGAGTTGACTTCAGCTACAGCTGCAAAGGATAGTACTGCTAAGTCAGTTATGAATGTTTCTACAGCAGATGGTTCATCATACAAAGATGGTCAATACCTTGCTACGTTTAATGCTGCTGATAAGGCAACTAGTGGTAAAGCAGGTGCTAATTTGTTAATTCCTTCAGGACTAGACAATTCATCAGCTGCCGTTAAATCATTGAATGCTCCTATTACATGGACATTGAAGACAACTCCAACAGTTGCATAATTAATTGATTTAAATTTAATTTAATAGCAACTATAAAACCACTACTCGTGTAGTGGTTTTTATTTTATAATGTGTATGTATAAAACATATTGTTTTTTGGAGGGTTTAGTTTATGAAGTGGAAACGAAATAAATTAATATTATTTTTTATGCTCTTATTTGCGACAATCTCTGGTGCAATGACAGGGGCAATTGATGTTAAAGCTGTTTCAGGTGAGTATCTTTTGAAACCAATGGGCGGATCAGATACTGTTAACATAGGGTCTGGAAGCTATATGGTAACCGGAACTCCTGGTCAAGAAGCAACTTTGCAACTTATGGTTCTTAATAAGGCAAGTAATACCAGAAAGTTTATGTATATGGTAAATACTGCTTATACAAATGATGCTGGTCAGTTAGAGTATGATAAGTCCAAAGTTACTGATCCGTCATTGAAGATTCAAACTGCCAATACTGCTTCGCCTAGAAAACAAGAATTTACTGTTCCGGGTAAAACCAATGCGACAATTGCTTTCAAGATTACTATTCCAAAGAAAGCCTTTAAAGGAACAATAATGGGTGGGGTTACCGTCTATCCATATAAGGAAAAGGCAAAAGGAACCGTTAGTTCAAATGGTACTTTGATTAAAAATAAATTTAGTTATTCAATCCCTATTCAAATACATCAAAAGGATGCAGATAGTGATGAGGCTAAGTATTCTATCACTGCTGTAAGACCAGGAACCGTTTCAGCATCAGATGGTTTAAAACCTGGTGTACAAGCCAATGTTCATAATTCTTCAAACTCATATACAGGTGTTTTAAGTTCAAAGGCTGTTGTGACAAAGAAAGGTGATAAGAGTTTTAAAATTACTAATACATCGTCTACTCAAGAGATAGCTCCTACAAGCAACTACAATTATCAAATTTCTTGGGGTAAGAAACGTTTACAGGCCGGTGATTATCACTTGAAGATGGTTTATAAAGCTCCGGGTGGTCTAAAATCATGGACTTTAAATAAAGACTTTACAATTACAAATAATGATGCTGCTAAGTACAATAAATTAGCCGGTATCAAACCAAATTATCTATGGCTATATATTTTATTAGCAATTCTTGCATTAGCTATTATCTTAGGATTGGGCGTCTACTTAGGTAAGAGAAACAACAATAAGAATAATGGTAACAATGGAAACAATATGAATAATAACGGTGGTAATACAACTAGAAGACGTCGTCGTTAATAAATAATTAAATTGAGCTGTTCCAAGACTTGGGACGGCTTTTTTAGTATTATAGATGGTAGAAGTGATATTTAGAGGATAATTATGAATAAGAAAATTGTATATGTAATATCAATGTTGGTCTTCGCATTTATTGGTTTTATAATGATTCCTCAAACTGCCAAGGCTGACATTGATGGAGTTACAGTTACACCACTTATAGGTGATTCAGATATAACAGATCGATTTCAAATAATAGGGAAACCGAATGCTACCAGAACATTGAGAATCTCTATCGCTAATTTTGGTATTAGAAATGTTCGTTTGAAGATTGTTCCCACCAACGCAACGACATCAATGGATGGAAAGATTGTATATACCGATAATGTTAAGTCTGGACAATATGGATTAAAATATGCTTTTGCTGATATGACTAAATCTCAAACTGTTTTAGTGAAAACCAATAAAACAAAAGATGTCTCTTTTAAAGTGAAATTGCCTGAAGGTGAGGTTGATAATCTTATTTTGGGTGGTTTTAATATTTACGATATTAGTAAGAGTGTTGGTGGTAACGCGGATATACCGGTATGGATTACTGGTTCCAATAAGGCTGTTGGAGGGATCGTAACGCTTCATAATTTAGGTCTGGATGTTATTCAGAAACAACCACATATAATTGTTAATCTTCAAAATAAAGAACCTGGTTTGATGAAAAACGTAATAGTCCACATGACTGTAAAACGTAAGAGCTGGTTAGATAGGTTTAACTTAGGTGACAAAACTATGACTGCCGACCTAACTTATCCCAAAGTAGCTCCCAATTCTAAAATTCCAGTAGACTTTGATCAAAATACCACCCCAATCAAGGCCGGAACCTATGTAGTAAAAGGTGCGGCTCGCAGTGGTAAAGCAACTTGGACTTTCCACAAGACTTACACGATTACGCAAGACCAAGCTAACAACATCAACAAGCGTTGTAAGGGTCTGATTTACAACAAGACCACAACGTACATTCTGATTGTCTGTGTCCTAGTATCGATTATTTTCCTTATTTTCTGGGCCATTTGGTATTCAGGTAGGAGTTAAAAAGTATGAAGAAAAAATTTATTGTATTTTTTTCAGCGTTATTACTATTGATCACAACACTTTTGCCATTCGCAACCACGGTAAAAGCTGCACCTGACAAATCCTATGCTATTCAAGCAATTTTGCCAGATAATCAAGTTAACAAAGACGAATCTTATTTTGACTTGAAAGTTACGCCTAATAAAGAGCAAACGCTCAAGGTTTTGATTGCTAACACTGGTAGTAAGCCCATTACGGTCACTGCCGAGGTCAACAACGCCTATACTGCCGACTCTGGTGTAATTGGTTACGATAAGTACAACACGAAGCTGTACAAGTCTAAATTGCCATCTCTGACATCTCTCGTTGAAGGTAAGCGTAAAAAAGTTGTCACTTTGGCAAATGGTGAAAATAAGACGGTTGAGTTTAAAGTTAAATCACCTAGTTCTGAATATGCCGGTATTATCTTAGGTGGTGTTACAACGACTGCATCAGTCAGCCCAACTAAGTCTAAGAATATCAATATTAAGAATCAGGTTCGTTATGTTAAAGGCGTCGTACTCCGTTCTAAAGATGATGGAGTTATGCCAGACATGCATTTAACTTCAGCTGCTCCTAAGGCAGTTGCGGGTTCAACTGGTATTGCTTACAAGTTAGACAATACAGCACCGATAAACGTCAATAAGGTGTCCTTGAAGGCCGAAATAACCAATGGTAGTAAAGTTACCAACTACTCCGCAGATAACCTTCAGTTCGCTCCTAATTCGCAATTCGACTACTTCATTCCGATTAAGAAATTAGATGCTGGAACATATAAAGCACATATTTCGTTGAAGAATGAGAGTGGCTTTGCCAAAGAATTTAACTATACGATTACGGTCAAGCAACGCCAAGTCGAAAACGTTAATGATGCGGCCAGACCTAAACCACAGTCGCATAATAAGCAGTGGATCGGTATTATTATCGGAATCATTGTGTTGCTCGGGGTCGTCGTGTGGATGTATCTCTATTATTCACAACGTAATAAAGGCGATGGACCTAAGGGTGGCCGTGGTAAGATGAATTTGAGATTGCCAAAGAAACCCGATAATCCTAATAAAACTAGCCGTTCTGGCAATGATGGTGAAAGTAGATCTTCACGTCATAAAAAATAAATTTAATTTGAAAAGCGATAAATTCCTGTATTATTAGGGATTTATCGTTTTTTTTTGATTTGTTTATAGGAAAGAACGTTTTGGTGCTCTTTTTTATTACATCTTTATATAAATATCATTGTGAAAGGGTGTACAATAAGCCTACCTAGGAGGTGAAGATTTTGAGATTTCAACAAGTAAAAAGGTCAACGAATAATATTTTAAGAAAGGAAAGTATTAAGAATTGGATAGTTAAGTCTGCTTTGGGGTTAGTGGGCGGATTAGCTTTATTTGGTGTTTCTCAATCAACCGTCACTCAAGCCACTACAGATACTACTGAACAACCGAGTAGTTCTGAAATAACTCCAAAAACAGTAACAAAGGAAAATGAACCTACTGGTGAAATTTCAGGTAATTGGGGTGTCGATTGGAAATTCTCTGGTGACACACTCCAAATTTCAGGCGGAAATTTAGATAATACTCACTATTATGGTTATGACGACCCTCGTAATACAACACAGTGGGGTGATCTGAATTTACTGGATGTCAAAAAGATTGAAATTACCGGCAATATAACTGCTGGAGAGGATATTTCTGGATTATTTAAAGAGTTTGTTAACGTTGAGGAGATTGATGGATTGGATAAGCTTGATACATCGAACGTAACAGACATGAGTTATGCATTTGCCGATTGTAATAATTTGAAAACTATTGATGTAAGTAAGCTTCAAACGGACAAGGTAACTGATTTCTCCAACATGTTTTTACAAAATCATGAGTTGACAGGAATCGATTTATCTAGCTGGAAATGGCCAGCCGGAACAAATTTTAAGAGTATGTTTGAATTTTGTGAGAAGCTAGAAACTATAGATTTACCAACTGGATTAAGTTCGGGTAAGTCTGATAGCGATTTTTCAAATATGTTCCACTATGATAAAGCGGTGAAATCACTTAATTTATCAGGATTAGATATGTCTAAAACAGATAAAGTTGATAATTTACTTAATTCGGCGGAATCCGTTTCAACTTTGATATTGTCGTCCATGAATAATTTGACAAAAGCTGGACTGGATCCTAAATATTCAGTTATTGATGATGAAAATCAAGGGGTCGCTGGATGGAAGAAGAATGGTGATTCCAGTGTGAATGCTAGTAACGATGATTTGATGGATATGTATGTTGGAGATGATAAAAAGGATAGTGAAGTGGCAACATGGACCTGGAATGAATTGCCATATATGAATTTCACCGTTCGATATGTTGATGAAGATGATGGTTCTCTTATTACAACAAGAGAGATAACTAGTGGTGATAAAGTTTTACCTTTTTCAGAATTTAAACCAGCAGCTTTAGGAACAATTGGATCGACAGATAGTGGTCATGCGATACAATTTAAGCCAGAGTCGATCATTTTAACTAAGGATATAGATGGAAAATCTATTAACGTTAAAATTCCGAAAGCAGTAATTAAATTTGTTGTATATGAAAATGGTAAGCGTGTCCCAAGGGATATCATTATGTCAAATAATGATATTGTTGATGGAAAAGTTAATTTTAAAGGTCAGTTAGATGTATTAAAGAATAAAAAGTTGATTCTTGTTGATCCTGATACTCCACCCGATACTTTTGATAAAAGTAAAAGTTATTTTGTTTTTTTGGGTAATCCAATGAATATTACTGAAGATCTTTTAACAAATCTGAAATTAACCGATTACAGTAGCTATAGTGATATAATTCAAGGACTTGCTAATAGTCTTGTAGATGAGGTAGAGGGAACTATACCTACCTTCTATGAAGGAATGAAAGTGGATTTTTACGCCTTCTATGAACCTGATAAAAATACCAATTCCGGTGGCAGTTCTTCTACAACAACTGTAGACCGGGAAATCAAAGGTATTGAAGAAAGAATTGGAACCCACAAGAATAACTCAGATGTCCAACTTTACTATGACAATGGCGATATTGTCAAAGACCGCAAATTAGCACCTAGCAGCGATTGGTACACTGATAATTTGATGACACTAAAGGGTGTTAAGTATTATCGTGTCGCAACTGACTTGTGGGCTAAAGCTGACGATGTCTATATTTACTATCCAAAAGCAGCTAACGTCCTTGTGAATAAAGACTCAATTGCTAGACTAGTTACATCGCAAGGTAAGGATGTTACTGATCGTGCATTGCAAGGAGGCAGTGGCTGGTATACTGATAGATACACTTATATCAACGGTGAAAAATATTATCGAGTTGCTACCAACGAATTTGTTAGTGTCGATAAAGTTCAAGAATATTAAAAAAACGTCAATAATCAGAAATGATTATTGACGTTTTTAATTTAAAATAAATTAATTATTTCACAAATTCTGTATATACATAATTATGTAAGGGTGTACAATGTGTATAAACAGGAGGTGTGGGAATTGAGATTTCAGCAATTAAAAAGATATTCAAACGCTATATTAAAGAAAAAAATGTATAAAAGTGGTAGGAATTGGATAGTAAAGTCGACTTTGAGTTTGGCAAGTGGACTAGCTTTATTTGGCGTGTCTCAATTAACTACTGTTCAAGCTGATACAACTGATTTGACACCAGTTAGCCAAGCTACTTCGGAATCAGTTGAACAGCCGCAGAATGATGACAAAGATGTGAATGCTGATCCAGCTACTCAACCTGAACAAACTAAAGAAGATGCTAGTGGTCAGAATGCTGATGTACCACAAGAAAAGGGGATTCCAGATAAGGGTGACGTGACCTCTGATATTGAGACAAAGGAACCAGTTATAGAAGAAGGGGAACCAGATAATTCATCAAATAAGCCAGAAAATAATATGGCCCAACCTGTAGAACACTCAGAAACTGATGATGTTTCCAGTAATGAAGCCCCAGCTGATTCCACTGACTGGGGAATTGATTATAACCTCAGTGAAGATGGAACTACTTTGACAATCAATGGTGGGACATTGAAAGATACTACGTATATTCAGGGGGAAAATTCAGAACCTAGTGATATTAAGAATCCATGGATTACGAGTGGCATTGATAAGAGCCAAGTTACAACGATTCGAATTACAAAAAAAGTTATCGCTGGGAAGAGTGCTTCAGGTTTGTTTGCTGACTTTAGTAATGTTAACCAATTTACAGGATTGGATAATCTGGATACATCCAACACAGTGGATATGAGTTACTTATTTAGAAATTCTGGAAATATTGGCGAACAGGATTTAAATAATTGGGATGTATCCAATGTCGAAAACTTTTCAGAAATGTTTCTTATTAACAGCAACCTGAAGAGATTGGATATTTCTAATTGGAATTGGATTATGGGAAGTAATTTTAAAGAAATGTTTGACGGTGCAATGAATCTGGAGAGTTTGATATTACCCAAAAGTATTAATTCTACAAGTGTTTCTGATAAATCTAAACTCATGTTTAGAAAGATGTTCAGTAGAAATTACGTATTGACGTCATTGGATATATCAAATATCGATATGGCAGGAGTTAATCCAGAAAATATCAATGAGCTACTTTATGATGAGAAGAATTTACAAGAACTAACTTTAGCGCCTCAAACCAATCTGGCACGCTCTATTATGAATAATCCTTCTATATATTATGATTCCCAAGATAATGATTTAAACTCAAGTTCTGTACCAATAGCTGTTGCATGGATTGCAACTAAATCTGATGATGCAAAAATTAAGGTGGGGGATGTAAAAGCTACTGACATGTTACGAAATATGTATAATGGATCGTTGGACGTTCATAGTAAGATAACATGGAAATGGGATTATGAATTACCTATGAAATTTAAGGCAAGATATGTTGCCGAAGATGATCATTCAAAAGTTTTCTATACGGATGAAGAATATACAACTCAGCCACCATATACTTATTTTAAAACGCATTTTGATGCATCAAAAGTACCAAGTAATATTTCATTGGATGATTATTACACTGGATACGATGGCAGGTTTTTCCTGACTAAGGATGACGAAGGTGTGGCATTGATTCCAATACCTAAAAAGCAGGTTACTATACAGGTAATTGAAACAAATACGGCAGGTACGGAAAATAAGTCCCATACATTCTATATTCCGATTGGAAAAACTGGTAATACGGGGATAGATTACTCGAAAGAACTTAAGGACTTTCCTGAAGACAGAGAAATGATTATGTATTCCGAAGGTGCTACCTCCTCTATTAGTGAGTATAGTTCGCTTGAACAAGTACAATATGGTCCAGAATTAGGTGGATCAATACCGATTGATGACGGTATGCTTAAGGAAGTGTCCAAATTAAATGACAATGTTCCGATAAGTGAAGTGAAATCCAATATTAGAATGTTCGTGAGAACTTATGTTGAGGCGCTTGGGTCGGTAGATGAAAGTCTTTCTGGAATGAAGTATATTTTTCACATATTATATGAACCTGAAGAAAATAATAATAATACCAGCTCTGGTTCCCACTCCAGTTCCAGTTCGAATGAAGTTAAACCTGAGAACAATGAACCAGAAAGTATCAATGGAACTTTAGGCACCTATAATGATTCTCCAGAAGTCAAATTATACGATGATTCTGGTACGGAATTAACTGATAGAAAGTTGGCTCCAAGCAGTGATTGGTTCACTGATGAAACTAGGACTTTAAATGGTGATAAATACTATCGTTTAGCTACAAATCAATGGGCTAAAGCTGATGATGTTTATATTTACCATGGTCATGCTGCTAATGTATTGGTAAATTCAGATTCGATTGCTAGTTTGGTTACAGCAGGTGGTAAGCCGGTAACTGATCGTGCATTGCAAGCAAATAGCGGCTGGTATACAGATAGATATATTTACATAAATAATTCTAAATATTATCGTGTCGCAACCAATGAATTTGTTAGTGCTGATAAAGTTCAAGAATACTAAAAAGAAAATTCGAGTAGATGAAAATTTACTCGAGTTTTTTTATAAATTGATGTTTAAGTTAATGATAATAATAATTGTGAAAGGGTGTACAATGAACTCGAATAAGAGGGTGAAATAATTGAGATTTCAACAATTAAAAAGAAGTTCAAACGTAATATTAAAAAAGAAATTATATAAAAGTGGTACTAGTTGGGTAGTTAAATCCACTTTAGGTCTGATGAGTGGACTAGCTTTATTTGGCGTATCTCAGTCAACAGTTGTTAAAGCTGACAGTGTTAATAATATGTCACCGGTTAGTCAATCTATTTCAAAGCCCGATTCAATGATCCAATCCCAAGCTGATACTGAATCGGGAGATAGCTCTGTTGATTCTTCGGGTTCAGAAATTAAAGCAGAACCTGATGGACAAGCAAGTTTAACAGATGAAAAGGACACTAGTGGTCAATCTAGTTCTGAAGACGGATCTCCAATAGTTGGTCAATCTAGTACACAACCTGATGATCAAGATAAAACTAAAGCTATGATTCCAACAGGACCAGTTGATACAGGTAATGGAGATATCCCAAATAATCAGGATGTACCTAGTATCAGCAATGATGACTCACAGGAAAGCAATAGCTCAGATGATGCAGCGGCATTAGACCAAGAAAGGGAAAAAGAGTCTGATGGTAGTGATATGCATACAGACAATAGTCTTGGGGTTCCTTGGAGTATCAACGGTGATGTTTTGAATATTGAAGGCGGTACATTAAACAATATAACTGACGATAATATGGGTAATTCAAGTGTACCTTGGTCTGACTCAGAGAAAAAAGCAATCACCAAAGTTTCAATTAATGGAGATATTATTGCCGGAGAACATTTTTCTGGGATGTTTGATGGATTTAGTGCTATGACAGAAATCGATGGTCTAGAAAAAATAAATACTAAAAATACAATTGATATGAGTTTCTTATTTTCTGATTGTTCAAGTTTAACGAGTTTGAATTTAAACAATTTGGATGTTTCTAACGTGGAAGATTTCTCTAATATGTTTAATGGAGACGATAATTTAAATACTTTAGATATTTCGAATTGGAAATGGTCAGACGGAGTTGATTTCTTTGGGATGTTTGCAGGAGATCAGCGGTTGGAAACATTGAGCTTGCCGCTTAATTATATTAATTCAACAAATGTTCAGGATAAATCAAAGCTGAATTTTAATTCTATGTTCTCCGATACATTTTCTGATAGTCCTAAATTTGCATCATTGGATATATCTAATCTCGATATGTACGGTACCCAGAGGATATCAAACTTTTTAAGGGGTAACCGGAATATGAATGAAATTACGTTATCGGGTAGAAATGTTTTATATATTGTGGGAAATGATGGAACCCATGTAGTAAATGATTTAGGAGTCGATGGACCTGCTATTGGAAATACAAAACCGGTAGCATGGCAAGCCATTAGTTCTAATGACGATAATGTTCCGGTCGGTACAATAAAAACATCGAAGCAATTAGTAAAAATGTATTCTGGAAATCTTGATAAGAACAGTTTGGTTACTTGGAAATGGGTTTATGAAGTTGCACCCATAAAGTTTCAAGTAGAATATGTTGCAGAGGATGATCCTACAAAATTATTTTCTCCAGGAATTACATACCAGGAAGATCCATATAGAGAGTACGATATGATTCCGCCTTTAAGCAGTTATACTTTACCAGAAGGTGTTTCATTTGATGGTTACTATACGGGTTATCAACCGGAAATTATCCCAACCCCAGCTGATGCAAATGGAATTATCAAAATTAAAGTTCCAAAAAATCTAATAACGTTTGAGGTTATTGAGAAGAATACGGATGGTGTGATTGTAGGTGGAAAGCCACATGATATTTTGGTTGGAGTAGGATCAAGGTATAAGGAAACAAATCTTGATGATGAATTAAAAAAAATATCGAATGATAGAAAAATAATTACTTCTGATGACAAAATAGTCCCTTGTAGCAATATATTATATAAACCTTTTGGAGAAGATTCAATATCCGAAGATATTAGTGACTCATTGATAAATGGAATGTCCGTTGGGGATTCAAATTCCTTGCTATTCTACGGTCGGGCATTTATTACTGAGTTAGCTAATGAATTGCTTCCTCAGCAGCCGGAATATATCGATTTTATGTCAGGATACAAGTATGTTACTACACTGATATATAAACCGGAACCCAGTGATGCACCAGTAATCAACAATAATGGTGGTGGTTCATCCTCAAATTCAAGCAACAGTTCAGAAGCAAATCGTACAGTCGAAGGTATCGAAGGAACCTTAGGCACATACAATGACAGACCAGAAGTTCAACTATACGATGATGAAGGCAGTCAATTAACAGATAGAAAACTTGTTCTAGGTAGTGATTGGTTCACTGATGAAACAATGACTTTGAACAATGATAAATATTATCGTGTGGCTACGAACCAATGGGCAAAAGCTGACGATGTTTATATTTATTACAATCATGATTCCAATGTACTTGTAAATACCGGTTCAGTTGCTGGTTTGGTGACAGCGGACGGCAAGAATGTAACTGATCGTGCATTGCAAGCAAATAGCGGCTGGTATACAGATAGATATATTTACATAAATAATTCTAAATATTATCGTGTCGCAACCAATGAATTTGTTAGTGCTGATAAAGTTCAAGAATACTAAAAAAGCGCTGGAGTCTTTATAAAAAGATTCCAACGCTTTTATTATGTACAGAGGTAATTCTAACGGAAGTGATTCTATTTTAGATAAACTATTTATTAGGAGTCAAACCCCTAACGATAAAATCAGTAACGTGGTTGATTTCTAAAGTTTCGTCCCACTTATTAGGGTCAACGATAATATAATGTTGAATCAAGTATCCTAAAATATTTGAGGCGATGAATCTGAAGATTTCAAGATTGTCCCAATCAATCAGTAAATGTTTGCTCTTCAGTTCATCCAACACCTCATTGAACTGTTTAAAGGATTTTTTAGGAATGCTCTCAATCAAACGGTCATGGATTTCCTGATCGTAGATAAACTCATTTAAAAAAATCTTCATTATCTTATGGTTGTACTTAAAGAGGCCGATGCGATCATTAATCATCGAGTTCAAGAAATATTTCAAATTGAGATTGCCATTTTGATAAGCTGTTTGAGAAAACTGATTCAAATCTTGGGGTAGAATTTTTTGAGTCAATGGTGTCAAAATAGCCATCAATAATTCTTCTTTATTCTTAAATTTACGAAAAATGCTGCCTTCAGAAACGCCTGCATGTTCAGAAATTTCTTTGGTCGAGGTATTGGCATAGCCACGAATCGAGAAGAGATCAATGGCCGATTGGAAAATCAATTTTTGCTTCGGTGTCAGTTTTTCAGTTTTTTCTGCTTCGAGATAAAGATCAAATTGGTTATCCATATGTTTGCCTCTTATATTAATTATTTTGTCTCTAGAAATGAGAATATTCTCATTTCTTCCGATTTGCTTTGGACTACTAGTATAACAATAACACTGCATATCCATAATACATTAGTCGGAGGTTGCGAGGAGATTCAGCTAGCTGTGGAGGTGTTGTAAGAGCTTTAGCTCTTACAACACCGGACGATTTTTGAGACTCGCGGTTTTATGCGAGACTCAAAATCGAGGGTCGAGACCGTACTCTGGCTCGAGCCGGTCTCATAGCAGGCTGAAATCTCCTCGTAACCGGAGACGGACCCAGTTCCATTCTATCCTAAATGGAACTCAAGAGGTAAAACTAAAAAATTTCTTTATGCATGTTTCATAGAACTGTTATTTCTGTAGCCAAAGTAGAATTGAATAATGGCAAGAACGATGTTGACGTAGTTCAAAACATTGAACCATGTGTCGATGCCACTAACTTTGGCAACGCCGAAGTAAACCCAAAATCCCACGATAACTGCAACTACATTGATCCAAGCAAAAGCTTTCTGGAAGTTTTGGTCGTCGGTCTTAAACCACATCCAAATAACATTGACGATAAACCAAATTGCTAAAATCCAAAATATTGTTGTAAACATAATAAAATCCTCCTTTGTGTGATAGTGAGTACTCACTATCAATTTACAAATACGATTATAGTTCTCTAGTTTTAAAATGCAACAAAAAAAGACATTTAAAATCAAAAATGATTTCAAATGCCTTTTATATCAAGCTTTTATAAGACTTTTTTCTTTTTACTACTTTCAATTTTGTTCTTCAATTTGCGGACATAAATCTGATTTAATTGAATCAATAACCAAATATAATCTGGACGAACTGATGAAATATCCCATGAAATGACTTTCAAATCTTCAGGATACTTCTTCTTTTCAATATCCAATGGCAAGACATCCAACGATGTAATCAAAACATCAACGTCCTCGAATTATTCATTAGGAACAATTTCCACGAAGGCGAGGGTTCTGATATTTCTCAAGACAACTTCGGCAGCCTGATTGCCTGGATCGATTAAGACTTTAACTTTGATAATATCTTCCGCACGAATGGTGGAAATATAACTTGGCAAGACTTGGAACAGATTTCTCGAAATCAGCTCGGCCGCATTATAAATTCCAGGGAATTCATTTTGATCGATGTTGGAGAAGAATGTATAAATATCTTTGTAAAGGTCAGTATACGTCTGCTCGGAATCGCTCATGTACATGGTATCCAAATGCATCAGAGAATATGGTGCCATGATGTAATAGAAGACAACGTCACGTGTTACATAAGTCATGATATGCTTCAGAGTCCGCTGATCATGGTAGACCGTCATATCGTCGTGATAGTGTTCCTTTAAGAAATCTATAAAGTGATAAACGAGCGCATAGAACTTAGGATTAATTCTGGCGTTGGCATTGATTGGTTGCTCAAAGGCGGTATCACTTGGTTGAAAGGCAGTCTTTCTGAATAGATTGACCAATTTATTTTCATTATCCAAAGCTTTGACAGGTACGATTGGGTAATCTTCATGGGTCAAAATATCTTCACCAAGATTTTGGTCGCCAAAGACATCGCTATAGTATGGCAAATCTTCGATATAATTACGTTTAATTAAACGAATCCGAGAGATTGCCAGATAATATTTAAGTTGGAAATGCACGATAGGATTGTTAAAAGTAATCCCAGTACGTCCAATAATTTGGTCGATGGAATTCTCTTGAATTAGGCTGAATGGCCATTCTTGACCATGGTATGTGTACCAATAGACATAGTATGCCATCCAACGAATATTTTTTTCATTTCCTTTGATTTCGAGTGTCGAGTTGGAGATCTTGAGACCAAAGTTTTTTAAGAAAGCACGAAATTGTGACATCCGACGGTTAAGGGTAGATTTACTAGTGAAATGTTCATTACTAAAACTCTCAAACGAAGGATTAGCACTGGTTAAACCATAGTTGAAAGCTTGGAAAACAATCGAATTTTTAACCAGATATAGCCGGTAAGTATCGATTGAAATCTTAGTGAAGTCAATTGACTCGATTTTAGTATCGGCGGGGTCAATATCGGGAGTGACATCAGCTAAGTCTTCCAGCAGTGCTTGGAAAATATTGTAAGTTTTCTGGTATGTGAATTCTAGTCTACTACTAATGTTACTTAAATTTACTTCACGAGGAGGTAATGATTTAATAACAGTAAGCATGCGGTATTTCTCGACATCTTGCTTAACTAAGAAAATTTGCTCCAACATTTGTCTTCCCCCGGTAACGTTAAATTAATTTAATAATATACGAAACACTACTTGCTACTATCTTAACATTTATTTATAATGTTTTGTAATCAGATAGAGGTGCAATCTTTATTATTAGTATTTTGGAGTGCGGATAGGGTACTTTGAAAAAATATGAAAGGAAAGTTTGCCGAAATCAATTATCCCTACTTGGTAATTTGATTGGGCTATTGCTTAATAGGCAGTAGACTGTCGTGTTTCAAAACGGGCTTCGAACAACAACTTCCTGTGGTTTACTACGCTTAGCAAATCACGCACAAAATCGTGCGCAATTCGCTAAGCTAGGTAAATCCACGGAAGTTCCCGTTGTTCTACGCCCTCTCAACGCGTTGAGCTATTGATTAATGGGATAATTATAATCCTTATTGTCGGTAGTTCCTCTGATAATAAGGATTTTTTTTATGTCCAAAAAGGGGAATGAAAGATGGAAAATAATGATGTGAATAGGTCGTTGAAGACTCGTCACTTGTCGATGATTGCGCTAGGTGGCTCAATCGGTACCGGCTTGTTCGTTGCGAGTGGTTCTTCAATTTCAACAGCAGGTCCGGGGGGTGCCTTGATAGCTTATGTGGCTATCGGTATTATGGTTTACTTCCTGATGACTAGTTTGGGAGAGATGGCAACTTATATGCCAGTTTCTGGGTCTTTTGCAACATATGCTACAAAATTTATTGATCCTGCCTTCGGTTTTGCGCTAGGTTGGAATTACTGGTTCAACTGGGCGATTACTTTGGCGGTTGATCTCTCCACTATTTCTTTAGTTGTTAAGTATTGGTTCCCAGGTTTGTCGTCGTGGAAAGTCAGTTTGACGTTCATGATTGTGCTCCTGATTATCAATTTCATTTCGGTTGGTTCATTTGGTGAAACAGAATATTGGTTGTCATCAATTAAAGTTACTGCCGTAATTATCTTTTTGATCTGTGGTGTTTTAACTATTATGGGTATTTTAGGCGGACATGGTTCCGTTGGACTTTCAAACTATACGTATAAACATGCTCCATTTGTTGGGGGCGTGCCGGCAATCCTAAGCGTCTTCGTTGTTGCTGGGTTCTCGTTTCAAGGGACTGAGTTGATCGGTATTACAGCCGGTGAATCAGCTACTCCTGAAAAGAGTATTCCAAAGGCTATCAAGCAAGTCTTCTGGAGAATTTTATTATTCTATATTTTGTCAATCGCCGTTATCGGTGCCTTGATTCCTTATACAAGTCCTAACTTGCTAGGTTCAGGCGCTGGCGATATTGCTATCAGTCCATTTACGATTGTTTTCAAAAAAGTTGGTATTCCACTAGCTGCTGGTATCATGAACGCGGTTATCTTAACTTCAGTTATTTCGGCTGCTAACTCAGGTTTGTACGCTGCTAGTCGTATGCTTTGGTCAATGAGTAAAAATGGCATGGCACCAAAGGCTTTCCAAAGAACTAATGGACGTGGTGTGCCAGTATTTTCACTATTATTGACGGCTTTGGTCGGTGGTATTGCCCTGTTCACAAGTTTGTACGGTGATTCATTCTACGAATTACTAGTTGCAGCTTCGGGATTGACCGGCTTTATCGCATGGTTGGGAATTGCTTTCTCACATTATCGTTTCAGAAAAGCCTACATATATAAAGGCTATGATTTAGATGATTTGAAGTATAAAGCAAAATGGTTCCCATTCGGACCTTTATTGGCAATCGTTTTAGGTATTATTATTATCCTTGGTCAAGACGTCCGTTCAATGGTTAACTTCAACATTGGCCGTCTGTTGATCAGTTACAGTGGTTTGATTATTCTCTTCATCTGCTGGATTTACTATAAGGTCAGATATAAGACCAAGTTCATCAAGCTAGAGGATATCGATGTCAAAGCAACCAAAAATGGTGGCCACTACTAGTTGAAATTTATTAGAAATTAAATTATGATAAACAAAGAATATATGTGGTGTTAGTTAAGTATTCCGTCTACAGAGCTGGGAAATATTCTCAAGCTGTGCGGACCGGTCCGAGCCAAAGAGCGGTCTCGAACCTCGGTTTGAAGCCTTGACACAGTTCGTCAAGTCTCCAAACACGCCCGGTGGTATAAGTACGGGAGATTCCTCCCGTACTTATACCACTACCACGGCACACAAATATTTCTCAGCTCTTCCGACTAGTTAATCGGTAATAATTGGACGAAATGTTTGTAATGGATTGTAAACTAGCGCCATGCATAATAAATATAAAAGCTAAGAGAGTGCCTACTCACAAAACCTTTCAGAGAGACGATGGTTGGTGTAAATCGTTATGGTTTTTATTCCAGCATTCTGGTGACGGGTAATGCCGTTCGGTTTGATCCGATAAAATCTGAAAGTGCAGTGTATTTGATATACGCTGAAACTGGGTGGTACCGCGAATGGTCGATTCGTCCCTTTATTGGGAATGATTCGGCCATTTTTTTGTATCAGAGAGTGGAGCAGGCCCGGGAATTTCCGAGCATTTTCGTAGGTTCGTGAATTGCACGCCGAACTTAGCGGGCGATTTACGAACCTATGAAAAGCGGAAGAAATTGGCCTGTGGAACTCGTTTTATTGCAGAGAGCGGAACAAGGGCGGTTAGCTCCTGAGCATTTTCGTAGATAAGTGAATTGCACGCCGATTTTGCGTGTGATTTACTTATCTATGAAAAGCGGAGGGAGTTGCCCTTGTGTAGCTCGTTTCAGAGCCACTGCCTATATAACTCAGGCAAGGTTAAAGATTCATAAGTAACGCATTAACCAAGTTAAACAACGCCACCGAAGTATTTTAATAGCTAGTCTATTAATTTAGTACTCAGCTCTGGAGACGGCATATTTAACTGTAAAAAACAAAGGGAGAGAAAAAACACATGTTAGACATCAAACTAATCAGAAAAGATCCTGATTTCATCAAGAACAAACTATCATCACGTGGCGTAACAGCTGACGAAATCGATGAATTACTTTCATACGATGAAAAACGTCGTGATTTACTTGTTCAAACTGAAACTTTGAAAAAGAAGCGTAACGATGTTTCTCAAGGTATCGCTATGAAGAAACGCAACAAGGAAGACGCTAGTGACGAAATCGCTGCTATGAAACAGGTCGGTGCTGATATCAAGAAAATCGATGCTGAACTTGAAGAAGCAGAAGGCAAAATGAACTATATCTTAGTTCGTCTACCTAACATTCCTGATGATTCTGTTCCTGTTGGTCCTGACGACAGCACAAACGTTGAAATCAGAAAAGTTGGTGCTATTCCTACAGAAGGTTTCAAACCTCGTCACCACTGGGATATCGGTGAAGAACTAGGTATCTTGGATTTTGAACAAGCTACTAAAGTTGCCGGTTCACGTTTCGTTTACTATATCGGAATGGGTGCTCGCCTAGAACGTGCCGTTTATAACTTCATGTTGGATCAACACCAAAAGGAAGGTTACACCGAAGTAATCCCTCCATACTTGGTTAACAACAACGCCATGTTTGGTACAAGTCAATTCCCTAAGTTTACTGAAGATGTTTATACCGTTACAGTTGACGAAAATCCTTTGACATTGATTCCTACAGCCGAAGTTCCTTTGACAAACTACTTTGCTGATAAGATTTTGGATGAAAAAGATTTGCCTAAGTATGTTACAGCTTTGACACCATGTTTCCGTTCTGAAGCAGGTTCAGCTGGTCGTGATACTCGTGGTTTGATCAGAATGCACCAATTTAATAAGGTTGAAATGGTTAAAGTTTCAAAACCTGAAGAATCATACAATGAACTAGAAAAATTAACTGCTAATGCAGAAAACATTTTGAAACAATTGGGACTTCCATATCACGTTATCGTGCTTTCAAGTGGGGATGCCAGTTTCAGTTCAGCTAAGACTTATGACCTTGAAGTTTGGATGCCTGCCCAAGACAAGTATCGTGAAGTTTCAAGTTGTTCTAACTGTCTTGATTTCCAAGCTCGTCGTGCTCACATTAGATATCGTGACGAAAATGGTAAGACTAAGTTGGCTCACACATTGAACGGTTCAGGTCTTGCTGCTGGTCGTACAGTTGCTGCAATCCTTGAAAATTATCAAAACGAAGACGGTTCTGTAACTATTCCTGATGTATTGGTTCCATACATGGGTGGCGTAACAAAAATTACTAAAGAAAATGCCAAATAGTTATTGACCTCAAGTCTATAAATTGATAAAATTTAATAGTTCTGTTAAAGAGCTGTTAAATTATTCCGGTTTAGCTCAGTTGGTAGAGCACCTGACTGTTAATCAGGTTGTCGTCAGTTCGAGTCTGACAACCGGAGTTGAAAATACTTAGGATTTACCTAGGTGTCAAATAAATTACATCTAGTTTCTAGTTCATAGGAATTAGGTGTAATTTTTTTATTAAGCCGTGTTAGCTCAGTTGGTAGAGCATCGGTATCGTAAACCGGCGGTCACAGGTTCGACTCCTGCACACGGCATACTAAGTAGTTTAAAGAAACAGACGAAGAGCTAGAAAGCCTATTAAATTGGTTTCATAGCTCTTTTTTTGTTTCTTAGAAATGAAAACACTTTGCGCGCTACTGATTTCCTTGTTGCTGAGTTAAAGAACGTGCAAAATAATTGTGGTGATTCTTGGCTAACAAGTTATTTGGATATCTGATTTTAAAGGGCTAAATATGATTGAAGATTGATTTTGAGGTTAAAAATAAAAAGAATCCACTGCAATAGGTTCTCCTTTTGATAATTAGTAGAAGCAATCGTGAATCACTTTTACCAAGACTGCGATAGTTTTGATCAGTGGTGTGATTACTTTGATTCTACCAATAAAGTTGTTATTAATTGATAGAGTTTCACTCTGGGTGTTATTGCAATAACACTCAACAAGCATTAGTCAATTATATTTCTCCTTGCTCATTTGATGTTTTGTCCAGCAATGGATCTCGGTTGAGGGAGGAGTTTTTTGTACACAATAAATCATGCTTTGACTCGATTATTCATTACATTATTGTATGGAGCAAAGACTTTTTGTGTTATCATTCTGAGTATCTAATGAATTGTTTTAGAATTGTTAGGATTACTAACCCAAATAAAGCAAATACTATGAACTAGCATTGGAGATGATAGAGAGTTGATTAATACTGATAAGTTTGACGGTTTTTTGATTTGTCCTGGTAATTCTAAAAAGCAAATAAATCAATTTAAACGGCTTTTCGCTAAAGACAATTTAAGTGGAGTTCCCAAGGAACAACAGTATTTACAAATGAGAAGAATTTCTCAAAATGATATGGCCTATTCTTTGGATGCTTTTGTTAATAAAGAACTTGTTGGACAATTCTATATTAAGATAATGCCTTTAAAACTTTCTATTGATACATTTCGAATAATAAATGAGCAATCTGAAAAAATGTTTAGAGAAGAAAGTTTTTATGGAATTAAGGATGAAAAAGGATTGGATAGGGTTAATAACTCAATTTATGGTGGCTTTGGATCTTATGAACCTTATCCGACGGTGACTGACAAGGCTGCGGCATTATGGTATAAAATAGCAACTAATCAGTTTTTCAATAATGGTAACAAGCGTACTGCAATGTTGTCAGCATTGTACCTGATAGTAGGAAGCTTTTATAATTTTGACGTGACCGATGCTAATTTAATGTATGATATTTCTTTAGGGGCCGCCAATAATGAAATAAATATAAAGTATATTGAAAAGTTTATTAGTAAGCACATTACACTTAACTATGACCATATGGCGAATACTTTAGAAAATGGTCATTTTGATTATTCGCAATCACTTGTATTTAAAAATACTGATAACATATTACATTAATACGAAAGAGGTCTTTATAATGAAAATGCCTGCATATAATTTAAAACAGCCACTATCTAAAAATGACTTGATTAAGTCTACATCAAAAGAAGATTTTGCAAAGAAATTATTTAATGATAAAGATGAGATTAAAAAAAATACAAATGAAATTCTAAACAATCCGAAGATTTCATCCGTAGTAAAAAGACTCTCAAAAATTTAATTATTTTAAATTTACCTAATTCTATTATTTATAGGATTAGTTTTTTTATTTTTTGAAATGATAATTGGATAATCACTAGCTCTAAAATTCGAGCAAAAAGCCGTCCACAAGTGGATAGCTAATTGGTTTAAGTTCATCAATACTATTGATATTATGAAATAGCCAGTGAATCATTGATTGGACATGATATTTATCAATCGTGTTTGAATCAAAGTTTATAACTTACGAAAGACCATCAAATTCATCGATTATATCTTCCATGGAAACAGTCTTTTTGTCGTCTTTAATCCAACGCTTGTGGGCTAAGTCAGCGGTTTGCTGATCATAGTCATTCTCTAGTTGTGCCATTGAGTATTTTTTTAACAAATCAGAAGTACTTATTCCGTAAAATTTAGCCATATATTGTAACCACTCATTTTCGTACTCAGAAACTTTAATAGTAAGCTTTGCCATTATATGTTTCTCCTTCGTGTTTTATATTGTAATACGTAAGGAACTTTTTTCAAATAAAAGGTTTTCAACTTTTTATTCGAAAAACTTTGATTCAAAATAGACTTAATATCATCAAAATATAGGCATCAGAGTGACTTATAATTTATTGTTGCATTTATCAAATAATAGATTATCTAAATTTAGTTGATTTTTAGGAAATACAGTTCGAATACATGAAATAGTTTGGCAATGCTGTTATAATGTACTTGCTAATGATTATAGATACATTTTAGATAATGAAATATGATACAAACTCCCAGGAGAAACGCGTAGCGTTTCTCTTTTTTTGTGTCCTCTAGGGGTTTAACTAGAAGTTGAAGTAGCTTTATACTTAGTCCAGTAGGTAAAATATATTTGATGATTTTTCGTATGACGTGAATCATCAAAGTAGAATTTGTCATAAGTTTAAATAAAAATAGTTTCCTTTATGAATGATTGACACAGATTGACACAATTTAGTCATATTTATAAAGATACCTTTTTATAAAGTGATTTTAAGTAATTATGTTAAGATTAATATCGTCTTGTATAAATTAATTTATATTAACGAAAGGACATCTGTGAATATGCGGGTGATTGGTATTTTTTAATTGGTAAATACACGTAAAATTGAACGCGATTTATTGGTAGCCAGCGCCACGTTAGTCGGTTTGAGTGCTGGTATGATGGCGGAAACCAATGTTAAAGCGGATCCAACATCTGGCTCAGGTAATAAAGCCGTCGTTGTTGCAGATGATCCAGATAAAGAAGTCGTCGAGGATGATTCTGAAAGTGATAGTACTTCAGGTGATTCCGATGATTCTTCTAGCGTTGGTAAACAAACTGGTGATTCTGTCGAGTCAAAGACTGAGGATGAAAGTGCATCTGGTACTCAAGCTGGAAATACTGTTGGTGGTAATTCAGATATTCAGGATACAGAGTCAGATATTGGGGATGAAGGATCTGGAGATGATTCTGATACCACAATGGGTAAGGGTTCTCAAGAAGAGGATTCAACTTTGGATGTCACGAAGACTGATGATACTGATAAATCAATTGATATAGCAGATAACAAAGTTCAAGAGGATACTGACGAAACATCTGATTTCAGTTTTAGCAAGGATGCCAATGGCTATTACACTGTAACTGGATATACCGGTGCGGCTCAAAAGGCTGCTAATGGTGGAGTTGCTCCCAAGTATTCAACGGATATTACGATTCCGGATACTTACAATGGGCAACCAGTTATCGCAATTGGTGATAATGCTTTTAACAATGATGATAGTAGCAATGATAACTTGTCGATCGTGGACGGTTTGACTTCGGTTACTCTGGGTAATAATTTACAGTGGATTTCACAGGGCGCTTTTAAAGGGAACAAGTTGACCTCAGTTAGTTTTCCAAATGGTATTTGGTCGATTGGTAATAATGCGTTTGAGGATAACAAATTGACTGACGTTGATTTGAATCAAGTTGCGCAAATTAATGATTCTGCTTTTAAAGATAATGATATTGATAAATTAGTTATTCCTGATAAAACTGATGATATTGCGGAATACGCTTTTGAAAATAATAAGATAACCGAATTAACCTTGGGCAAAAATCTTCAAACCATTAATACTTCAGCTTTTGAAAATAATCAAATTGGTGGGGTTATAACATTACCTGAGAGCTTAACAGGATTAGGTGATCACGCCTTTACTAATAACAAAATCACAGGAGTTAACTTTAATGATAAGTTGACAGTACTTAATACTGGGGTTTTCGAGAATAACGAAATTACCGGTAATCTTGTTTTACCAAACCAGATATCACAAATGGGTGACCATGCCTTTGCCAACAATAAAATTACCGGTCTGAAATTGAATAATAATATAACCGTACTCAATACTGGAGTTTTTGAAAATAACAAAATTACTGGCAATGTCACGTTACCTGATCAGATATCACAGATGGGTGACCACGCTTTTTACAATAATAAAATTACTAGTTTAAAGTTGAGCCAAGGATTAACTTCGCTCAATACTAGTGTTTTTGAAAATAATGAAATCACTGGTAATGTGACGATACCTGATGGAGTGACACAAATTGGTGACAATGCTTTTAATAATAATAAAATAACAGATTTAAAGTTAGGTAAAAAATTAGAAAGTATAAGTACTGGAGCTTTTGAAAATAATGAGATTACTGGTGATGTGACGATACCTGATGAGGTGACACAGATTGGTGATCATGCTTTTACTGATAATAAAATAACAAATTTAAAATTGGGTAAAAAATTAGAAAGTATAAGTACTGGAGCTTTTGAAAATAACGAAATTACTGGTGATGTAGCATTGCCTGATACATTAAGCCAGCTTGGTGACTATGCCTTTAATAATAATAAAATCACTAACGTTAAATTAAGTAATTCGTTAACAGGTATTAGCACGGGTGTGTTCAAGGATAATAATTTACAAGAAAATTTAGTTTTGCCTGATAATATAAGGTATATCGGCGATGACTCTTTTATTAATAATAGTCTCACTGGATTAACCATCAATTCCAAAGCCATTACTATTGGTACATCTTCATTTAAAAATAACAAATTAGCTGGTGTATTAGATGTTCCTGCAAGTGTTACTCATATTGGAGCCAATTCTTTTGAAGGTAATAGTTTGACCGAAGTAGATTTTAATGGTCATCTTGATACTGTCGGTAACGATGCTTTCAAAGGCAATAATTTACAAATTGTTAATGGTACGGGAGATATTGGTACCATTGGTGATGGAGCGTTTTCTAATCAAAGTGGATTACAGATAAAGGCTGATGCTACTTATACACAGGCTTTGGATATCAGGAAGAATATTGCTGGAAAATTGACTTTAACATCTAATAAATTAGCTGGACTGAAATTTTCATTTAACGGCACTGAATTGAATTATGATCCAATTGGTGATAAATTAACTCTTCCGGAAGATTATCGTGGAAAAGATGTCACAATCGAAATTTCGATGATTTCAAGTGGCTCTGATACTGGTTGGTATGGAAGCAGAAAAATAGAACTTATCCTCACCAAGAAAATGGTCACAGCTGATGTAACGATTCCAAGTAATTTGACTACTAATCCCGTTGTAAAGGGAGTTACTGGTCAAGTCGGTACGGATGTAAAAGTTGATGTCCCTGCAGTTGATGGATACGATTCATTTGAACCAACTCAGGTTGATGCGACTGTAAGTGATGACACAATTACCACTAATGATTATGTAATTTATACTAAGAAGAAACCAAGCACGGGTGGAGATTCTGGTAATCCTGATTCTGGTGAACCAACGACACCAACAAAGCCAAGTGAACCGGATAAGCCTTCTACACCAAGTGAACCAGACAATCCATCAACTCCAGTTGAACCAAGTAATCCGGGTACTGGTTCAGATGATGGTAGTCAAACCGAGCCAACTGAGCCCGCAAATCCAGTTGAACCTGTTGATCCGACAGAACCAACTGAGCCCGTTGTTCCAACTATACCAACAGAACCATCTACACCGGGTGAGCCTTCAGATAATTCTGATAGCTCAGGTAATTCTAAGGATAATTCATCCTCAAACAGTGACTCCAGTTCCGATACTTCAGGAGTTATCAACATTGAACAGAATTCAACACAGACTGTTTCTCAAGACAATAGTCATGCGCGGCCTGATGAAAAATATAATTATAACCAAACTTTGAATACAGAAAATCCAATATCACGGACACTTCTGAATCAAAGCAATGCAATTAATAAAGTTAAAGCATCAACAACTTCAACGGGTATGAAGTTACCTCAAACAAGTGACAAGACTAATAATCTAGCATGGTTAGGTACAATAATGTTAGGAATTATTGGCTGGTTTGGGTTTAAACGTAAAGAGGAATAAATAGTACACAAAAAGGGCGGTCAATTTGACCGTCCTTTTGTATTGAAAAAATTAATAACCATCTAAAGTTTCTTGAAGTTCTTTTTTAACTGCCGCAATCAAACTCTGTGGAGATTTAACTGTAACCAGATTGCCTTGACCTAAGACCCACATCTTGGCTCCGTTGAAAAACATATTTCCATAAACAACAACACTGCCGTCAGGATTTTTAAAAATTTTGCCAGATTCGGTACGCTTGATTTTGGAATTAGGCAACTGATCTAAAGCTGCAGGGTAGTAGCCACGATAATTAAATTCGTAAGAGATGGCGCTACCACTATTTAAACGATAGGATTTATTACGGATTGATTCCTCATCCTCATACTTACCCCGAGGTACCTCGAATGTTTTCCGTTTAACTGTAACATCTAAGAATCTATCCAGCCGATATACGTAAGTTATACCATCGTCGATATCTTTTATCTTGTCCGAATTTAGCCGATACATAATAACGTAAAAGTAGTTGCCGGAAAAATATAAACTGAGCGGTAAGCCAACTCTGGTTTTATTAGAATGACCGGCAGGATTGCTGTCGCGATAGGTGAAAGAAATTGCTTTCTTTTTTCTAATAATGTTATGAAATTTTTTAACGCGTTTCACAAGATCGTTATCTTGATTGACAGGTAGATAGCCACCAGTTTTTAATGCTGTCATCATGTCATTAATTTCTTTTTTGTGGTTATCAGAAATAAGCGCAGAAAGACTATTGGATATTTCATTTAATTCTTTTTTTCCAAAAGCTCGACTACCAATTAAAACTTTCATAATTGTGAGTGTTTCTTCGAAATTAAAAAAATCGTTTTGGGTTAGATAATAAATATTATCTTTTGTATCGTGATGAAAATCAAAGTAATCAGAGGGTTTAATAATTTGGTGAATTATTGCCATATCTCGTTCAACGGAACGTTTTCCACAATTGTATTGAACCATATTCTTCTGCGTGTAAATTTTTTCGCCACGGAGCATTCTGGCAAATGTATTCGCAATTCGGGTGTTGCTATCCATTTTGATACATCCTTTCGTTTAGAGACCTGCTTTGATCAGGTTCCATAACATTTCAAAACGTTTATCGTAATTTGGATCGTTCCAGGTTTCCCTAAAATTAGGTAATGTGAAGATTGAAAATGCGGCCAGAATCATCTCTGACTTTTCATAGTCGTTAGCTGGATAATCCATAATTGAATTCATTTGTTGATAAGCACTGATAAGTACATTATGCAGCGCTACGGGATTGTTGTCGATATATTCAGTGTTCAGAGCAAACATCCGCGGATTGTGGTTGAAAGTATTCTTTTTAGCGTTAACAAAAGCCCAGAGCCAGTCGTGGAGCTGTTCTTTGGAAGATTCAGCATTGGAGATATTGATTTGTTGGATAATTTCACGGTTAAACCAAGCCGAAGCAACAGCTTCCCAGAGTGCCTGTTTATTGCGGAAATGTTTATATAAAGCTGCATGGGAAAGCCCCAACTCAGCAGAAATTTGGTCCAAAGTTACATCAGTGTTGCCTGTTTGCATGATTAGCTTTTCGGCAGTCGTGAGAATTTTATCTCGAGTTTTTTGAGCCATGATCAAGAAAGACTCCTTTTTAAATTATGATTATAAGGCTGAGTAGCTCTTCCGATTAATTTATTTAATATTAACAAAAGCAATCGGTTAGTTTATTTCGGTCTTTTATTATGAATTTATTTTAACACAAAATTATTGTAAGTAACTTTAATTGACTTTTGTAACCAAAGAAGCTAAACTGACTCCAGTTACAAAATACAAATAAAGTTACTTAATGGGATTAAGAGGAGACTTTTAAATGCAAGCAGCTCAATTGATGAAATACGATAAGAATTTTAAGTTAGTCGTTAAGGATATTTCTATGCCAACACCTAATGAAAATGAAGTCTTGGTTAAGGTTAAAGTAGCAGCGGTCAATCCTTTGGAAATGTTGATTGGTACTGGTAGTGTCAAATTGATTCAAGATTATGACAAACCTTTAACGATGGGTAACGAATTATCGGGCGTTATTGAGTCTGTTGGTAAAAATGTGGATAACTTTAATATCGGTGATGAAATATATTCCCGATTGCCATTAACAAAAATTGGGGCATTTGCAGAATATGTCGCCATTGATTATCGAGCCATAGCTTTGAAACCTAAGAATTTGGACTTTGTCCACAGTGCCGCTGTTCCTTTGACTGGATTAACAGCTTACCAAGGTTTGACTGAAGAATTACAAGCACAAGCGGGTCAAAGTGTCATGATTCCTGGTGGATCAGGTTCATTTGGACAAATGGCCATCCCAATTGCTAAAGAACTTGGTTTGAAAGTTATGGTCAGCGGTAATGCACGTGCCGAACAATCGGCTTTAGATATGGGTGTTGACCGATATTTCTATTATCGGAAAGATAATTATTGGGAACATTTAAAGAATGTCGATTACGTTATTGATACGATTGGCAGTAAAAAAGAATTTGCCCATGAACTACAAATTTTGAAGCCACAGGGAAGAGTACTTTCATTGAGAATGGGGCCTAACCGCCAATTTGCCAAGGATCGCCATTTATCATTCTTGAAGACAACTTTATTCACTATTGCTGGTAGTTCAATTGATAAACAAGCTAGAAAGTTAGATGCAGATTATCGCTTTATTTTTGTTAGAAGTGATGGCGAACAATTAAAAAAGATTACCAAAATTGTTGAAACTAACAATATCAAACCGGCGGTTGATCCAACTGAATTTAAATTATCAGATATTAATGAAGCCTTGAACTATGTTGCTACCGGACATCCCAAGGGCAAAGTTGTTATTAAATTTTAGAGATTATTGAGGAGAACGACAAATGGCAGAAATGCATTATATTAAAGCAGAAAATAAACGAATTTTAGCCACTAACGGTGTGGAATATGCTTATCGTGAATTGGGCGAAAGAACCGGTGTGCCAATTGTTGCGCTGAATCATTTATCCGCTAATTTGGACAACTGGGATCCAGTTATAATCGACGGTTTGGCAAAGAATCACTGGATTATTACCTTTGATTATGAGGGTGTCGGTGGATCAACTGGTAGCGTTCCAGACACTATTCAAGGGATGGCCAAGGATACTGCCAATTTCATCGAAACACTAGGTTTGAAAAAGGTTGATATTCTAGGCTTCTCAATGGGTGGCATGGTTGGACAAGAACTAATGGAATTAAAGCCAGAACTCGTTGAAAAAGCAATTTTGGCCGGAACAGGTCCTCGTGGTGGTAAAGGAATTTCTAGTATCATCAAGCTATCTGACAGGGAACTATTAAAGGCAATCGTAACGTTCAAGGATGTTAAAACTTACATGTTCTTTACCAGAACAGCTAACGGTAAGAGCAGTGCCAGTGCATTTATCGAACGTCTAAAAATTCGTAAAGATGACCGTGATAAGACAATTAGTTGGCCTTCATATCGTAGACAGTTGCATGCAATTAAATTATGGGGTGAAGACAGACCAGCTGATCTATCAAAGATTGAACAACCAGTTTTAGTAGTTAATGGCGATGACGATATTATGGTTCCAACAAAGCCCAATACGTATGATTTACACGAAAGATTAGCAAATAGTGAATTGATTATTTATAAAGATGCTGGACACGGAAGCATTGCTCAAAATAATGTTTCATTTGTGGAGAGCGCTAACGATTTTTATTAAAAGTTTGCCGCCGGATTTCGTCAGTAATGTAGGCGCTATGGGGACCGGTCCAAGCCGAAGTGCGGTCTCGAACCTCGATTTGAAGCCTTTCCATAAATCGGAAAGTCTTCAAACTCGCCCCGTGGTGTAATGGCTAAAGCCATAACTCCACCTCCATAGCAGCCTACATTACTGACGAAATCCGGCTATTTTTGTACTTGATGAGATAGGTAACATATATTTTGTGTATGGCTGTTCTTGAGAGATATTGATTCGTTTTTAACAATGTAAGATTATGGGATTTGCTGGATTTTTCAAATTTATAATTTTAAAATATTAATCCAATAAAATAAATAGTTTATTGATATATGAGTCAAAGGTTGAGAGGGATGGAGCCAGCAGTGAAAGTGGTGTTAGGCCGGTGAATTTCCGGCCTTACAGCACAGGACGTCTTTTGAGATTCGCGTACTTTGCGAAGCTCAAAAGCGAGGGTCGAGACCGCTCTTTGGCTCGAGCCAGTCCCACAGCAGGCTACCATCCCTCTCAACCTTTGACGGCAGAACACGGAACACAAAAAAAGCCCTGAATAAGTTCATTCAGGGCTTTTAATATACAAATATTTATTTAACTTGAGCTAATGCGTTAGCAACGGCTTCTTTAATAGCTTTGCTTGAAGCTGAAGCACCAGAAACAGTATCAACATCGACTGAATTCTTTTCAACGATTTCCTTAGGCAATTCTTTAACCGCCTTGAGACCGTAGTCATCGGATTCACTTTGCTTCAAAACTTCGATGTTTTTAATATCGTCTTTACTGTCAGCTGTGACACGGACAACGATTTCGTTACCCATACCAGCAGTTGATTTACCGATATATTGATTATCTTTTGTTTCGTAGTGTTCTTCAACAACATCAGAACCTAAGCCTGATTCGTGAACACTGGCAGATGATTCAGCGTCAACCTTTGGTTCGTCAACTTTGATTTCATCCTTAGTTTCAGCAGCGTTTTCACCAGCAATTTTACCAAAAATTAAGTTTTCAGCTAAGTTACTACCACCGTTATATTGACGGCCCATCAAGCTTCCTAGTTCACCAATGGCATAAAGATGAGGGATAACGACATCGTCATTGTCGACTACTTCGGCCTTAGAATTGTGAACGGGTCCACCTTGAGTGTTCAATAGTCCTTGAACCATGGCAAGTGCATAATATGGACCGTCTCCAAAGGCTGTCAAAGTTTCGGGGTCACGATTGTATGCGTAGTCACGTTTGATATCAGCGAAGTGGTTGAAGTCTTTGATTGTGTCAGTTAATTTCTTAACATCAACGTTCATAACTTCAGCAAGGCTTTCAAGATTATCAGCTTTAACAACTGAATCCATGAATTCTGGATATGGAGCATTCTTGTCGCCAGTCAATTCATCATACTTCTTTTGGTCAAAGACAACGTATGGGTGACGTGGAGCCAATGGAATTCTCCAGTTGCCATGATCCTTGATGTGACCATGTCTGTGAATTTCGTTTTCATCAAAGTAACGTGTACCGTCATCGCCGACAACGATTAAGCTACCTTGGTGGAAAGCAGGCCAGTCGAATGGCAAGAATTGTGAACGTTGACCCTTAGCAGGCTTTGGAGTCAAACCATGGAAAATACCATAGGCTTCGTAGTTATCCATGTTGTAAAGCTTTGCACCGACTTCACTGGCCATTTTGACACCGATACCTTTGTTATAAAGTGAACCGATTGGGTTCAAGCTTGTTTCTCCAAGGTAAGTTTCAACCATCTTAGGATTGTTTTCAAAACCACCAGTTGCCATAACGACACCGTTTTTAGCTCTGACATTTAAGTCTTTGCCGTCACGTTTAATTTGAACACCAACAACGGCTCTAGTATTAGGGTCTTGAATCAAGTGTTCAGCTGGTGTGCTGTACAAAACATCAATCTTATCAGCACGGTCTAAGACTTGTTGACGCAAATTCTTCCAGAGTGCAGAGTCAGCAACGCCTTCATGCATAGCAACTAAATCGTGAGTAGCTTGTCCACGGAATTCTGGATATTCGTGAGCCATAAAGTGCAAGGCTTTTGAAACAGGTGATTCGGGATGATCTCTCATGATAAATGGCTTTACGCCAAGATAATTTTCCAAATAATCAGGAATACGATATAAACCTTGGATGTAAGTTTCCATTAAATCCTTATCGTATGACAAAGGAAAAGCCAAGTCTTGGTAATATTTACGCAAATCGTCAAGGTCAGCACCAGTTGAAATAACTTGTCCGGCGTAACGAGTATTACCACCTTCATGACCCTCGGGAGCTGAATCTGTGATTAAAACTTTGGCACCATTATCAGCCGCAAATCTGGCAGCAGAAGCACCAGCGCCACCGAAACCTAGAACGACGACATCATATGTTGCGTCCCATTTTAAATTAGAATTATCAAACATTTCATTCACTCCATTTCCTCTTAATGATAGGATAAATATAACTCTAATTATAAAACTTGTGAACAAGTTCCTTTTGTCGAAATCGACATAAAAGACTATTATGAGTAGTGTTCACGATAAAAAAATAATTTTTGCTTCCGTCTCCAGAGCTGAGAAGTATTTCGCCTGCTGTGCGGACCGGGCCGAGCCAAAGTTCGGTCTCGTCCCTCGGTTTGAAGCCTCGCACAACCCGCGAGTCTCCAAACTAGCCCGGTGGTGTAATTGCTAAAGCAATAATGCCACTTCCACTGCTGGTGAATACTTCCCAGCTCTTCCGACTAGGTAATTGGTAATACTTGAATGTAATAGTGCTCAAATGTATTTATATTCAAGTAATTTTCGATTATGAAATATTTTTAAATGAATTGAGGAAATCCTGATGAGCCTAATCAATAAGAACTACTATGCCTTAGGAACGGTGATAAATTTGTCTGTGGCTGCACCTGCTGATGAGAAAGATTTGGATGCTGGCTATGAATTGATTCAACGTTTTGAAGATAAGTTGACTGTTAACCGTGATAAATCAGAAGTCATGTCAATCAATCACAATGCTGGAATCAAGGCTGTAGCAGTACCTGAGGATACTTATGGCCTGATTAAACGAGCTGTATTAGTCAGTCGTAAACACCTTGGTTTTAACGTTGCCATTGGACCATTGGTGAAACTTTGGAAAATTGGTTTCAAAGGTGCCAACCGACCTAGTGATGCTGATATCAAGGAACGTTTGAAAATCATCGATCCAGAACGGATTCAATTGGACGATGAAAAGCAGACGGTTTTCTTACTTGATAAAGGTATGGAAATCGATCTCGGCGGAATTGCCAAAGGGTACATTGCTGACCAAATTAAGCAATTATGGTTGGAACGTGGCGTTAAAACAGGCATTATTGACCTAGGTGGCAACGTCTTATTAGTGGGACCAAGTCAACATGCCGATGAGTTGTGGACGGTTGGAGTGCAAAATCCAATCAAGCCTAGAGACGTCTCACTCGGAGCTGTCAAAACTTCCGCTAAATCAATTGGAACATCAGGTATTTATGAACGTAAATTAATTATTGATGGTCACGAATATCACCATATGTTCGACTCAAAAACAGGCTATCCAATCAAGAATAACCTTGCCAGTGTCACGATAATTAGTGATAAATCGATTGATGGCGAAATTTGGTCGACAATTGGTTTCTATCAAGGGATTGAACAAGGGAAAGCATTGATTGAAGCGCAACCTGGGATTGAGGCAGTTTTCATTACCAAGGACTTACAGGCTGTGGAAACTAGTGGTCTACAAGGAAAATTCACTTTGATGTAATTGATTTCTTTCGTGAAAAAATTTACAATGACCAAGACACTAAAATATAAATGGGATGATTAATGATATGAATAAATTTATTGCTATTGTTGGATCCAACTCCAACAAATCAACCAACCGCGAATTGTTGCAATACATGCAAAAACATTTTCAGAATCAAGCCGAAATTGAATTAGTTGAAATTAAAGGTTTACCAATTTTTAAGAAGAGTGCTGACAGATTTGTACCTCAAGCAGCTAAAGACATTGCTACCAAAATTGAGGCAGCTGATGGGGTAATTATCGCCACACCTGAATATGACCACTCAATCACTGCCGCTTTAACGAGTGCATTAGCCTGGTTGTCGTATGGCATCCATCCATTCGTTGACAAGCCAGTTATGATTACAGGTGCTTCATACGGCTCACTTGGTTCATCACGTGCTCAATCGCAGTTGAGACAAATTTTGGACTCACCAGAATTGAAAGCTCGCATTATGCCAAGTTCAGAATTCTTGTTGGGCCACTCACTACAAGCTTTTGACGAGAATGAAAACTTAAAAGATGCTAATGAAGTTAAACAATTAGATGGTCTATTCAAAGACTTCTTACAATTTGTTAATATTTCGAAACAATTGAACAACGCCAATGCTGTTAACAAGCAAAAGGCCGAGCAATTTTCATGGGATAAAGATTAGGGGGAATAACATGAAACTAGTTGGTATTGCAGGATCAATTGCTGATCAATCATACAACCGAACATTACTAAAATTTATCGCCAAGCATTTTGAGGGTCTAGTTGACATTGATGTATTGGATATTAACGATGTACCAATGTTTAGCCAAGACGACGACCAGACTAATAGTGATGTAATTCAAAATTTATGTAAAAAAATAAAAGGCGCTGACGGTGTAATTATTGCTACACCAGAGCACAACCACACTGTACCTGCTGCTTTGAAGAATGTAATCGAATGGCTTTCATATGAAGTTCATCCTTTTGATGGCAAACCTGTCATGATTGTGGGAGCTTCATACCATACTCAAGGTTCATCACGTGCTCAATTGCACTTGAGACAAATTCTCGAAGCACCGGGCGTCAATGCTATCGTTTTGCCTGGTAACGAATTCTTATTGGGTGACGTTAAGAGTGCCTTTGACGAAAACGATGATCTCAAGGATCAAAGAACCGTTGATTTTCTACAATCGACTCTTCAAAACTTCATTCGTTTTGCCAAAGTTATCAACATGATTGGTCAAACAACTGATTATGAAGAAGAAGATTTGAGCGCTAAAAATGGTACTGATACAACTGTTAAGGGCGTTGATATGAACGCTGACGACTGGTTGGATCAAGCTGCTAAGAAAGTTAATGCTGTTGAAGGCGACACATACGTCAAGTTGGATAGCGGATTATTGACAGTTAACCAATTGAATTATTTCCTCAAGACATCTCCAGTCGAATTGACTTATGTTGACGAAAATAATCAATTCATTTACTACAACAATGCCGTACCAACCGAAAAGATGTTAGCCAAACGTACACCTGCTCAAGTTGGGGATGCGTTGGACAAAGTTCATCCAAAGATTGCTCGTGTTATCAAGCATGTTAAGCAAGTTATCAACACGTTAAGAACAGGCAAGACTGATTTAGTTTCAATGCCTGTACCCGGTGGCGATGATACAACACACGTTATGCATTACTACAAAGCAATGCACGATGAAGAAGGCAATTACAAGGGTGTTAATGAATGGGCTGTTGATGTTAAGCCAATCGTTGACCAATACCTCCAAGAAACTGGTCAAAAACTAGTTAAAGATCCTGATGCCAAGGTAGATGCAACAACAGGTGCTTCAGAAAAGCCGGAAGTTGACGCTACAACTGGTGCATCAGATAAAGCTGAACCAGAAGCTGCTAAGCCTGAAGTTAAAGTAGATGCAACATCAAGTGCATCAAAGCACTAATAAAAAAACGTTGAAATCATGAAAATGAAATCAACGTTTTTTGTGTGCCGTCAAAAGAGCTGAGAGTATTTCACCTGCTATGTGGACCGGTCCGAGCCGAAGGGCGGTCTCGAACCTCGGTTTTGAAGCCTTACCAAAGACCGGTAAGTCTCCAAACACGCCCGGTGGTGTAATGGCTAAAGCCATAACGCCACACCCACAGCGGGTGAATACTCTCAGCTCTTTTGACTAGTTGGTTGGAGTTGTTGCAGTGGATTAAATATTTTGAAATATATTGCTGACAACTGGAGAAGGTTATATTTATGCGAACAAAAAAACAAGTCTGTCTGAGGAGGGCAGGCTTGTTTTATACCATATATGTAACGGCATTACCAGTAGTGTCAGGGGTAAGATATGAATGCTTGTGAGGTTTCCATATTTATCAAATAGAGAGAGGGATTCGCTAATTAATGAAAGCATTCAAAGTAAATTATTATTTTAAAGGGATGCTTATGATACGCATTTGAGGGTGGGAAGTGAAGCTGATTGAGGGGGCAACTTCACTTCAGAATGCGAGTAAGCTTTATTGGTAACGATATGAGGATGTATCGCAACCTTCATTAAGAATTAAAAGAAGGAATGTTTTTTTGTTCATATCTTTACCCCTTTCACAGTTACTAATATACCATATGTGTTTAAACATGTCATTTCATAATAGAAAAAATATTTTTTATAAATATGGAGTGCTTTTTTGAAGGTGGGGTATTGAAGGAGACCGTCTCCAGAGCTGGGAAATATTTACAAGCTGTGCGGAACGGCCCGAGCCAAAGAGCGGTCTCGAACCTCGGTTTGAAGCCTTACCAAAGGCCGGTAAGTCTCCAAACACGCCCGGTGGTATAAGTACGGGAGAAACTCCCGTACTTATACCACTACCACGGCACACAAATATTTCCCAGCTCTTCCGACTAATTCATCGTTATTAATTAAATGTATTCATATTTAGTTAATCTTGAATGGAAAATATTGGCTTTTGATTTAGAAAATCAAATTAAGCGATTTCAACCTTATTAAGGATATTAAATATCTACAAATTTGTCGAACATAAACCCAAATTGAGTCGAACAAATATATATAATTGGAATTTTAGGAAACGATGATTTTGGAACCAATCTGGGATTTTTGAATATTAAGAGATCATAAAATCCCGGAATATCCCCGAGTCCAAAAATAAACTAGCCGGAGGATGACAGTAATATAGTCCGCTGTGCAGGTGGCGTTAAGGCTGAAGCCTTAACGCCACGGGGCGAGTTTTGAAATTCGCGAACTGTGCGAAGTTCAAAATCGAGGTTCGAGACCGTACTTTGGCTCGGCTTGGTCCCCATAGCGGACTAATATTACTGTCATACTCCAGCGGCAAGAGAAAAAAGCAAAAAAAAAAACAAGCTCATCTTGGGGGGATGAACTTGTCTTTGCTACAAGAATGTGTAGCGACATTACCAGTAGTGTCAGGGGTAAAGATATGAATGCTTGTGAGGTTTCCATATTTGTCAAATAGAGAGGGATTTGTTAATTAAATTAACGAAAGCATTCAAAGTAAATTATTTGTAATGGGATAACGTATCTAAGTGGGAATTGATTGAGGGGGGCAATTCTCACCTAAATGGCGAGTAAGCTTTAGGTTAACGATATGAGGATGTGTATCGCAACCTTATTAAGAGTTAAAAAGGAAGGAATGCATTTGATCATATCTGTACCTCTTTCACGATTACAATATAACACATGTGTTTAAACAATTAAATTCATTTCTGGAAAAAATATTTATTTATATTTAATAGAACAAATTTAGTAAATTGTTCTATTATAATGGTATCCTAAATTTTTCTTCATTATGCGAGATAATACACACTTTGGGGTAAAATGAGGATTAAATAAGCAAAATTATGGCTAATATTCTCAACATTTATAATGTTGATATATTTTTTTAAATATTATGTAAGCGCTTTAATTATGGTAGAATATTAACTATAAGATTACTAAAAAAAGGGTGGTTTTTATTATGAAAGTAAGTATTGTAGGTTGTACGCACGCCGGAACATTCTCAGCTATGAACATTCTTAAGGAACATCCCGATTGGGAAGTTTCTGTTTTCGAACGTAATGATAACCTTTCTTTCCTATCATGTGGGATTGCTTTATGGGTTAGTGACCGTGTTTCAGATCCTAACAAAATGTTTTACGCAAGCCCCGAAGCCTTGACAGAATTGGGTGCTCACATGCACATGCAACACGATGTTACAAATATTGATTTCGATAATAAGAAGTTAGCTGTTAAAAATCTCGTTAATGGCGAAACTTTTGAACAACCATACGACAAATTAGTAATTACAACTGGTTCAGCTCCAGTCGTTCCTCCAATTCCAGGTATTGATTCAAGTCACGTAATGCTTTGCAAGAACTGGACAAACGCTAACGAATTGAAAGAAAAAGCTGCTGATATTAAGAGTGCCATTGTTATTGGTGCTGGTTATATCGGTGCTGAATTGGCTGAAGGTTACGCTACTTTGGGCAAAGAAACAACTTTGATTGATGCTTTACCACACGTTTTAGCAAAGAACTTCGATCCTAATATGTCAGCTGTTGCAGAAAAAGATTACATCGACAACGGTGTAAAACTTGGTATGGGTGAAAAAGTTGAATCATTTGAAGACACTGGCAATGGTGTAATCGTTAAAACTGACAAGAACAGTTACGAAGCTGATATTGCCGTAATGTGCGTTGGATTCCGTCCTAACACAAAGATGTTTGCCGATGAATTTGACACTTTGCCAAACGGTGCATTGCTTGTGGATAAGTATATGCATACAAGTAAAGAAGATGTATTCTCAGCTGGAGATGCTGCATCAGTTCACTACAATCCAACTAATGATAACCAATATATTCCATTGGCAACAAACTCAGTTCGCCAAGGTATTTTAGTAGGTAAGAATATCGAAAAAGATACTGCCGCATACATGGGGACACAAGCAAGTTCAGCCGTTGAATTGTTTGGCAGAACATATGCTGCTAGTGGTTTGACTAAAGAACATGCTGAAGTATTGGGCAAGAATGTTGAAACTGTTTCACTCGAAGACAACTATCGCCCTGAATTTATGCTATCAACAACACCTGTTTTAATGAATCTCGTTTGGGACCCAGAAACAAGAGTTGTTTTAGGTGGCGCTTTGACAAGTATGTATGATGTATCACAATCAGCTAACCTATTGTCATTAGCTATCCAAAAGAAAGTTACGATAGATGAATTATCAATGGTTGACTTCCTATTCCAACCAAACTTTGATAAACCAGTTAACTATGTTAGTGCCTTAGCCGGTGCCGCTGTAGAGAAAGCTGATTCTAAAGTAGCAGAATAGAATTACTCCCTGAATAGAAAAAAATAAAATGAAAAAGCAGCCATTTTTGACTGCTTTTTTTGTGCATTAGCTCTATAGTTTGGGTGCCGTCTCCGGTTGCGAGAAAAATTCACCTGCTATGAGGACTGGCCCGAGCCAAAGTGCGGTCTCGAACCTCGGTTTGAAGCCTTACCAAAGACCGGTAAGTCTCCAAACACGCCCTGTGGAGTTAGGACTTTAGTCCTAACTCCACCTCCATAGCGGGTAAATTTTCTCGCAACCTCCGACTAATGTATCTAGATGACGAAATTATTTGTAGTAAATATTTTTTTGAAATTTTCTAAAACTTTGAAAAATGAGGATGAACTTATGGATAACGACAGTAATCTTATTATGCATCAGAATAAAACGTCTGAGGATTTTGATATTGTGATTGATGATCACGGTTCTCAGAAGACTGAAGCCATTTATCAACAGAATGAATCGGAAGGTAAGGTTTATCAGGATTTGGATAATTTGTTGCAACATCATAAGTATGAAAATGCTATTCGTTATGTTTATGACCAGAAGTTTGAGTTGGAGCGGGGCAGTTATTATCAACTCGGTGAATGGTTGGTTAAAAGACTGCAAGCCGATAAGGATATTGATCCAGCTTTGTTGAGTGATTTTGTTACTAATATGAATAAGTATAAATAGTTTCAAAAAAACATTGGAATCGCGAATTAGGTTCCAATGTTTTTTGTTGAATCAATTTTCAGCAAGTGTTTAACTAAGGTCAATATTAAATTACATTTTCTGGAGGTTATTATGGATACTAATTTACCAGTGGCAATCACAAACTTTATAAAGGCTACTAATAACGCTGATTCAACGGGGTTTGTTAACCTATTTACTAACGATGCCGTACTGAACGATTGGGGCACCGAATACAATGGTCCCGCTGAAATTGCTAAGTGGAATCAGACTGATAATATCGGTAAGAAATCTCACTTCGAACTTGTCGATGCCAAACAGAATCCTGATGATAGCTGGATAGTTAACTTAGAAGTGAGCGGAAATGGTTTTAATGGAACGAGTCCATTCAAAATGTTGGTTATGGGCGACCAATTAAAAGGTGTCCAGATTTTACCTGGTTAAATAAGTATTATCGATATAGTCAATAAAATAGTCAGAAAAAGAAGAGTCGGAAGGGATGAGAATATATACCGGCTGTGACAGTGGCGTTACGGCTTTAGCCGTTACACCACCGGGCGAGTTTGGAGACTTACCGAACTTTGGTAAGGCTTCAAACCGAGGTCCGAGACCGAACTGTGGCTCGGGCCGGTCCGCATAGCAGGTATATATTCTCATCCCTGTAGACGGAAAGTCATAAATAATTCAAACTTTCCGCACCCCATTTTCATAATATCTGGTTATTATGTATACATAGTCAAATATGGCTATTAAAAAAACGAGGTGAAACATATGAAAAAACATCCAATTCTCGTTCTAACGGGCGTATCTGTTTTAGCAGCTGCGTGCACTAAAATGATTAAAGATCACAATGATAAGAAATTCTTGAACTAATTTACTATTAGAAAATACAAAAATACGAGAACCAAAATTACTCACATTCAAAAACAAAATCAATAAAAAAATAATCCGAGGAAAATATATGAAAAAAGATATGACAGGCTTGCGCAAGCAAGCCTTTTTTGCGCCTTCATTTTTGCATTTATCCGCATTATCCCATATGATTTGAGTAGTTAGTAAAAGACTAAAGGGTGGAATCTTTGAGGGAGTTCAAATGGTCAAAAATAGATAATTACTATGATTTTATGGATTGAGAATATACTTGAAATTCTAAATTATAGTTTAGTTATTTATGTAGCTTTTGAAATATTCGAATCAGATATATCAATTTAAATGTTGATAAAGATATATCTTAGCCGGAAGTTGTCAGTGATTTTTACCTGCTGTGGAGGTGGCGTTAGAACTTTAGCTCTTACACCACAGGGCGTGTTTGGAGACTTACCGGTTTTTGGTGAGGCTTCAAACCGAGGTTCGAGACCGCACTTTGGCTCGGACCGGTCCTCATAGCTGGTAAAAAATTACTGACAACTGTAGGCGGCAACCTAAAACCCAGCCTTTAGTTAAGGAGACTCTATTATTATGTCGAAACGTCGTATCCTGTATTATCTTGGAGCGTTTTTTATTAATTTCGTTATTATTTCAATTACCTTTGCCTATGTTGGCTTGGTTCCTTTTGGTAACAATAATTTTCTTAGCAGTGACCTAGGGACTCAATACTTAGCATTCTTGACCGAGTTAAGACGTCAATTGGTAACGGGCAATGTTCATCTCTACTTATTCAGCCAATCACTGGGAGACAACTTCTTCCCAGTGATTAGTTATTATTTATTATCGCCATTTAATTTGTTATTGGTTTTATTTAGTCCTAAGGGGATTCCAGCTGCCGCAAATATTATCATCATGCTGAAAATTTCGAGCATGGGCGTTACGATGGCGTACTTTTTGAAATCCTATTTTCAGAAAATATCGGTCGCAAATTATATGTTCACAATTGCCTATAGTTTCTGCGGATTTGTGGCATCATATTTTTATGATCTGATGTGGCTTGATGCATTGATAATGTTACCGTTGGTGGCTGTCGGTGTAATGAAAGTTATCAAGAAACAACAGTATGTGCTTTACTTCTTTTCAATTCTTTTAGCAATCATTTTTAACTATTATTTAGGGTACATGTTGTGTATCTTTTCAGTCTGTTTCTTCATATATATTGGTTTGGAAAATAATCTCTTTCAGGCGCACAACAAATGGCGAGTGATTAGAACTTATTTGATTACCTCAATTCTGGCGGGAATGAGTTCGGCAGTTGTACTGGTACCAACGTTAGCCGGTATGTTGAAGACTGCGAAAACTTCTTTCAATGTGTTGAACTATTTACCATCAGCTCGCTTTGGCTTAGAAGCACTGACGGAATTGGGAATCGGCGGCAATACTTTCAACCAACGACTTGAGCATGGGCCGTCAGTTTTCATGACTTCGACAATTTTGATTTTATTGCTGGCATTTTTCCTCAGTGACCGGATTTCTAATAAAGATAAGTGGTACTCAACATTGCTGCTGGGGACGCTACTTATCAGCATGTTTGTCACGACTTTCAATACGGTGTGGCATATGTTCCAAAATCCAGCTGGTTTTCCGTTCCGAAATAGTTTCATTTTCACGTTCGTCTGTATCTTTATTGCTTACAAAGCTTTTGATGCTGGTGTCTTTGAAAATATGAGCACCATCATTAAGAGCACATGTTTGGCGGGAATTCTAGTCTGTATCGGTTATTCGACGGAATGGTTGTTGCCACGAATTATTGAAAAGCTCGGCTTTGGTATGCCGAACCGTGAATATGACGGTCGATATTTTTGGTTGAGTATCGTCTGTATCATTATTTCGGGTGCAATATTGTTGGCTTTCCATATGAATCGAAAGTTCCTAGTTGTAGTTATTCTGATGATGTCGTTTGAAGTTATTGCTAATTTCACTTCGGTCATGAGTACGGCTGGCTTTGGTAATCAGTTGGTCTATCGAGAAGAGTTTGCCAAAGAAGATGCAATTTTGAAGAATGTCAAAGATAGAAGTCATCTGGGACATCGAATTATCGTTTCCAAGTCGGGATTGAATAAAGCTTTTCCGGAAAAATACAACAATTACAATGATCCAATTCTGTTCAATATCAATGGTGTCAGTCTTTACAGTTCAACGTTGAATCAGAATACGTTAGAAATGATGCATAATTTAGGTTATTACAGTGTTAATGTCCGTCGAATAAGTTATTTTGGTGGAACGAATTTGACCAATGCCTTGTTGGGTGTATATTATCGGGTTCGCCAGTGGGACAATCACTATCAAGTCGAGGAAAATTACAATGCGCCAACGTTGGGATTCTTAGTTAATTCAGATGTTTATGGATTCCAAATGTATTCGAAACGAGCTTTAGCAAATCAAGATCGACTTTGGCAATCTTTGAATGGCAATAGTTATGAGTATCTGAAGAATGCTTTGATGACCAGCATGCAACAGACGAATGTTAAAAATAAAACGATGTATACATATCAATTGGTGACTCGTGCCAGTGGTCCAATGTATTTTTACGTTTCGCCGATGAATTACGATAAAGCTAAAATTTACGTCAATGGTAAGCGGGTCGATACGGAGCCAATCAATGTTTATAAAGCCGCCACTTTACGATTAGGTCATTTCAAGCGGAACAAAAAGGTGCAAGTAAAAATTGTGACTGATAAGTCGCTCGATTTAAATCCTGAGTATTTCCAATCCTTGGATCAAAAGGCTTTCTTACAGTCATTGCACAAGTTCCGTAACAATTCACTGAAGATTACATCTGATTTGAATCATGATACGGTGCGGGGGACAATCGACGTCCCAGAAGCTTCACCAATGCTATTCAGTATTCCATACGATGATGGTTGGAATGCACACGTTGATGGTAAAAAAGTTAAAATTCATAAAGTTGTCGATAATCTGATGGCAATCGATTTGAAAAGTGGTCATCACCAAGTTGTTTTGAATTATCAAGTCCCTGGTTTGAAGTTAGGCTGGATTGTTTCAACTATTTCGATTATTCTATTTATTGGATTCAATTATTTAATAAAGAAAAGAAATTAAGACTAAAAAATAATCTAAACGACAACATATTGAAAGAAAATTAATAATTGTTTGCAATATTTGGCAAATGTTATAATATTTTGGTATGAAACGTTTACATAATGAGGTGAAATGATGTCTAGTGAATATATTATGGCAATTGATGAAGGTACTACGAGTACCCGAGCAATAATTTTTGACCAAAAAGGCACAAAGATTGCTGATGCCCAACGTGAATTTACGCAACATTTTCCACAACCTGGTTGGGTTGAGCACGATGCTAACGAAATTTGGAATGCGGTGCAATCAACTATCGCCAGTGTCTTTATTGAATCTGGCATTAAACCGAAACAAATTAAGGGTATCGGAATCACGAATCAACGTGAAACAACGATTATCTGGGATAAGAAGACTGGCTTGCCAATTTACAACGCAATTGTTTGGCAAAGTCGTCAAACATCTGACATTGCTGCCAAGTTAGAAAAAGATGGCTACGGTCAAATGGTGCACGAGAAAACTGGTCTCTTGATTGACCCTTACTTCTCCGCTACGAAGATTCGTTGGATTTTGGATCACGTTGACGGTGCCCAAGCACGTGCTGAAAAAGGTGAATTACTCTTCGGAACGATTGATACATGGTTACTTTGGAAACTTTCTGGCGGTGCTGCCCATGTGACGGACTACTCAAATGCCAGTCGAACAATGTTATTTAATATCCACGATTTAAAGTGGGATGACGATATTTTAAAGGCTTTGAACATTCCTAAGGCAATGTTGCCTGAAGTTCGTCCTAATTCAGAAGTTTACGCTACAACTAAGGGCTATCACTTCTATGGCTCTGAAGTTCCAATTGCTGGTATGATTGGTGATCAACAAGCTGCTTTATTCGGTCAGATGGCTTTTGAACCCGGCATGGTTAAAAATACATACGGAACTGGTGCTTTCATCGTTATGAATACTGGTGAAAAACCTCAACTGTCAGATAATAATCTTTTGACAACAATCGGTTATGGAATTAATGGCAAAGTTTACTATGCTTTGGAAGGTAGTATTTTCGTTGCCGGTTCAGCTATTCAATGGTTGCGTGATGCCATGCATTTAGTTGACTCAGCTCCAGAATCAGAAGAGGCTGCTTTAGCTTCAAGTGATGATGACGAAGTTTATGTTGTACCTGCCTTTACTGGTTTGGGCGCACCATACTGGGATGCTGACGCTCGTGGGGCTGTCTTCGGATTGACTCGTGGGACAACTAAAGATGACTTTATCAAAGCTACGTTACAATCATTGGCTTACCAATCACGTGATGTTTTGGAAACAATGAAACGTGATACTGGGATTGATATTCCAACGTTGAAAGTCGATGGTGGAGCTGCTAATAATAGATATTTGATGCAATTCCAAGCTGATATTTTACAAACTCCAGTCCAACGTGCCAATGATTTGGAAACTACTGCACTTGGTGCCGCATTTTTAGCTGGACTAGCAGTAGGGTATTGGGATAACCTAGATGATATTAAGAAACAATATGCGACTGGTGCGACATTTGAACCAGATATGGATGTCAAACGTGCTGATTATCTTTACGAAGGCTGGAAAGATGCTGTCAGTTCTACGAGAACATTCAAGCATAAAGCAAGAAATTAAAAGGCGAGCTTCGCCTTTTTTGGTGTGTGGGAGTAAATTATGGAAAAAGAATATATTTTAGCAATCGATGAAGGAACGACGACTGCTCGAGCTATCATCTTTGATCACAGTGGAAAAAAGGTCGCAGTTGCCAGACATCCAATTGAACAAATTTTGCCGAATCCAGGTTGGGTCGAGCATGATCCTAATGCGTTGTGGAATGCTGTCCAAACGACGATTGCCACTGCGTTGATTGATTCGGGAATTAAGCCTGCTCAAATTAAAGCAATTGGTATCGCCAGTCAACGTGAAACAACGATTGTTTGGGACAAGGAGACTGGTTTGCCAATTTATAACGCTATTGTCTGGCAAAGTCGTCAAACTGCCGGTTTAGCCAATGACTTGATTAAAGCTGGTTATAAAGATGAAATCCATCAAAAAACTGGCTTGATAATCAGTCCATATTTCTCTGCCACTAAAATACGCTGGATTTTGGATCACGTTGACGGTGCCCAAGAACGTGCTGAAAAAGGTGAGTTGCTCTTTGGAACAGTCAATACTTGGTTATTGTGGAAATTAACTGATGGTGAAAGTTTTGCGACTGACTGTGCCAATGCCAGCAGAACGATGCTTTATAATATCAACACGTTGGAATGGGACGATGAATTATTAAAATTCTTTAATATTCCCAAGTCAATGTTGCCAGAAGTTAAGTCAAACTCAGAAATCTTTGGTGTAACGAAAAATTATCAATTCTATGGTTCAGAGATTCCTATTTCTGGTATGACTGGTTCGCAACAAGCTTCACTCTTTGGTCAAATGGCTTTTGAAAAAGGGATGGTCAAAAACACATATGGAACTGGTGCTTTTGCGGTGATGAATACCGGCGATAAACCAGCTTTGTCTGACAATAATTTATTGACAACAATTGCTTATGACGTTAACGGTCAAGTCAAGTATGCCTTAGAGGGTAGTGTCTTTGTGGCTGGAGCGGCGTTACAGTGGTTGCGTGATGATATGCGTATGATTAACAGCACTCCAGAAACTTCGGATGCTGCCAAAGCTTCTACAAGTAAAGATGAAGTCTATGTTGTCCCAGCTTTTGCCGGTTTAGGCGCACCATACTGGGATAATGAAGCTCACGGAACAATTTTTGGTATCACTCGTGGGACAACGGATAATGACTTAATTAAAGCAACGTTACAGGCAATTGCTTATCAAACTAAAGATATCATTGAAACAATGAGTTCTGATTCCAAGATTCCAATTGAAGTTCTAAAGGTTGATGGGGCAGCTTCGGCTAACGATTATTTGATGCAGTTCCAAGCCGATATCTTGGGCATTCAACTTCAAAGATCTTCCGAATTAGAAACGACTTCCTTAGGGGTAGCTTTTATGGCTGGCTTAGGTGTCGGTTTCTGGAAAGATTTGGATGATATTAAAAAGAATTATGAAACTGGAAAAATTTATCAATCAGAGATGGACGATTCAGTTCGTCAGGATCTCTATGCTGGTTGGAAAGACGCTGTGAAGGCAACTATGGCGTTCAAACACCGGGTATAAAAATAAGAGCCTATATTAAAGGGCTCTTATTTTTTTTTGTTGGTATATAAGGATTTGCAGTATTTTTATTAAAAATACTTTGACACGAAGAATTTGAAAGTTTAATATTAATACATCATTGTGTAATGTGAGGAGAATTTTTTAATGGACGAGAAAAAAGATCGAGGTTTCTTCGGACAACCGACAGGCTTGCGTACATTATTCCTAACTGAATTTTGGGAAAGATTCAGTTACTACGGTATGCGTGCCATTTTACTTTTCTACATGTACTATGCAGTAACTAAGGGTGGTCTAGGGATGGACCGTACCACTGCTGCTTCTGTTATGTCTATCTATGGTTCACTTGTTTATATGTCAAGTGTCCTAGGTGGATTTATCAGTGATAGACTTTTGGGAGCCAGAAGAACAGTCTTCTGGGGTGGTGTGTTGATCATGTTTGGTCACATCGTCTTATCGCTTCCAATTGGTGAAACTGGATTGTTCCTATCTATTGGACTAATTGTTATTGGTACTGGACTTTTGAAACCAAACGTATCCGAAATGGTTGGTGGATTGTATTCTGAGGGAGATCCAAGACGTGACTCCGGCTTCAGTATTTATGTCATGGGTATCAACTTGGGTTCACTATTTGCTCCACAAGCTGTTAACAGTATGAGTAACGCATTTAATTTCCACGCTGGTTTCTCATTAGCTGCTATCGGTATGTTCATTGGTTTGATCGTTTACTGGTGGGACGGACGTAAGTACTTGCCAGAATCAAGTTTGCACGCTCCAGATCCAATTACGGATGCTGAACGTGGTAGATTTATCAAACGAGTTTCAATCGTAGTTGTAGCAATTGTTATCATTGTTGTGGCATTGATTTTTGCACGCGCCTTTACAATTGACAACGTTATAACGATCATCAGTATCTTGGGTATCGGTTTGCCTGTTGGTTACTTCATCATGATGCTAACGAGTAAAAAAGTTACTAAAGTTGAAAGATCACGTGTTTTTGCATATATTCCATTGTTCATTGCCGCTATGATTTTCTGGGCAATTGAAGAACAAGGTTCAGTTGTTTTGGCATTGTTTGCTGCAGAACAAACACAACTAAACTTCGCTGGATTGCATTTATCAGCACCACAATTCCAAATGCTTAACCCATTCTTCATCATTATCTATACACCATTCTTTGCTTGGTTATGGATTAAGTTGAGCAAGAGACAACCATCATCACCATCTAAATTCTGGATGGGATTAGTTGCCACAGCAATTTCATACTTTGTTTTGATCATTCCTTTAATTGGATTAAGTCCTAGTGGAAAAGTTAGTCCACTTTGGTTAGTTCTAAGTTGGGGTATCATCGAAATTGGTGAAATGTTAATCTCACCAGTTGGATTGTCAGCCACAACTAAATTGGCTCCAAAGGCTTTCTCTGGTCAAATGATGAGTATGTGGTTCCTAGCTGATTCAGCTGGACAAGCTGCTAATGCTCAAATCGTTAAGTTATTCGTACCTGGAGATCCACATAACGAAATGATGTTCTTCGGTGTTACAGGTATCGTTACATTAGTTGCAGCCGTATTGTTAATCCTTTGTGTTCCATGGATTAAAAAGATGATGCAAGGTGTTAATTAAAAAAATTATTTAAAGATTGTAGACTTTGTTGTCTGCGGTCTTTTTTTGTTTCTTTTAAGGATGCCGCCTCCGGTTGCGAGGGATGGAGTTACGCTATGAGGACCGGTTCGAGCCAAAAGGCGGTCTCGAACCTCGATTTTGAGCTTCGCAGAGTACGCGAATCTCAAAAGTCGCCCTGTGGTGTAATGGCTAAAGCCATAACGCCACCTCCACAGCGTACTCCATCCCTCGCAACCGGAGGCTCTGGTATTTTTGGTTAATATTGTATGTTTAATGATTCTGAATATTTAAGGGGGATTATTTAAAACTGCATCGAATTAATTCTTGGAAAATTGGAATTAAAAATTCAGTTACCTTTGATATTTTAAAAATATTTATATGAAATGATTCGATTAATTTTTTAAACCTGATGGGGATTAAATATTTGGTTATTTTGATGACGAATAAATTAGACCAATTCAAACGAATATGAGTATTAAGCTGATTAAAGCTCACTTTTAATAAACCTAGCCGGAGGATGCCGGTAATTTTCACCAGTAGTGAAGGTAATATGAGGACGCTAGTCCTTATATTACAGGACGACTTTTGAGACGTGGGCTTCGGCTCGAACCGGTCCTCACATCGGGCGAAAAATTACCGGCATCCTCCGGCGGAAGTGAACAAATAAAAAAAGTTTATAAAATCACTTGAAATGAATCTGGATTTTCGGTAATATTATTAAGTCGAATGAGACATGTGTTAAACACATGGAGGGGTAGCGAAGTCTGGCTAAACGCGGCGGACTGTAAATCCGCTCCTTCGGGTTCGGTGGTTCGAATCCACTCCCCTCCATTAATTGGGTTATAGCCAAGTGGTAAGGCAATGGGTTTTGATCCCATCATGCGCTGGTTCGAATCCAGCTAACCCAATAACTTAAAAAGGCAAAATTCATAATTTGAATTTTGCCTTTTTATTTTTTCTAAGTTTTTATACCAATTCTCAATTTTTTATAGAAATACGGTATAATTAACAGAAGTAATGCTCGTAAAGGAGTCCATATGATGAAGGTACCAGTATATATACAAATTCATAACGAAATTAGAAAAGAAATTGAATCTGGCAAGTGGGCTGTGGGGGAACGCATTCCATCAGAGAGACAGCTTTCTCAAGATTTTGATGTTAGTCGAATGACGTTACGCCAAGCGATTCAAACACTTGTTGATGAGGGAATCTTGCAACGCCAAGTAGGTTCTGGTACATATGTTGCCAGCAGCAAGGTTCAAGAAAAGATGTCAGGAACGACTAGTTTTACTGAAATCACTGAGAGTCAGGGTAAGAAGCCCTCAAGTAAAACCGTGTCCTATCACGTAGCTGACCCTTCGATTAGCGAAATTGAAAAATTAAAACTTAAAAATGGCGACCAAGTGTTACGAATGGAAAGAATTCGTTACGCAGACAAACAACCAATCTGTTTTGAAGTCGCAACTATTCCAATTGGTATCGTTGATAGCTTGAATAAAAAAGACATTACGTCTTCACTCTATAAAGCACTTGAAGACAAGGCTGGGTTAAAATTAGGTAACGCTACACAAACAGTTTCAGCCATCCTTGCTTCAGAAAAAATTGCCAACTTTTTGAACGTTAAACGTGGATCTGCCGTTTTACGAGTTCGCCAAGTTACAACTTTGGATGATGAACGTCCATTCGAATATGTTCGTTCACAATATGCCGGTGATCGTTTTGAATTTTACTTAGAGAGATAATTGGGTTTTGAAATATGCCGCCTACGGTTGTCGATGAAATGGCAGTCTACCATGAGGACCGACTCGAGCCAAGGTCTCGTGTCTCGCTTTGAAGCCTTGCCAGAGTTCGGCAAGTCTCCAAAGTCGCCCTGTGGTGTAATGGCTAAAGCCATAACGCCACCTCCATGGGATACTCCATTTCATCGACAACCTCCGGCTAGTGTATGTTTTATTACGAAGTGAAATTTCAAAATGATTTTGGTATTATTTACTAAGATTTTTGGTCTTACTTATACTTATATGGTTAGACCGGATTTTACTTTGGTTAATAATGAATTAGGTGGATAGGTATAGTTACTTAAGAAATTTGATTGGTTATGAGCCAAAGAATGCTATAGCTGGAGGTTGCCAGAGAATTCACCAGCAGTGAAAGTGGAGTAAGTGCTTTAGCACTTACTCCACAAGACGACTTTTGAAACGTGGTTTTCGGTTCAAAAGCGAGGTTCGAGACCGTACTATGGCTCGAACCGGTCCTCACAGCAGGCGAAATTCTCTGGCAACCGGAAGCGGAAGTACACAATAAAACAGGTTTTGAATTTTAATTGGGATAATTAATTTCTTTAAAATTCGATTTAAGGTAAGATATAACCTGATATGTTTTTTAAATTTTTAACTGGGAGTCACTTATGCAAAGCTTTATAAAAAAGTACAGTATCTTCTTGATGCTATATATCGTTTTTCAGCCTGTATTAGATGCTGTTACCGGACTGATGGCTCAAGCACATATTAATATAACCTTTGGGGTATTGATTCGAATGGCCGTTATGGCCGTTACGGCGTTTTATATCCTGATATTCCTGATACTGAATCGGGATAACAAACAAGGGTTTCGAGTCATCGGGTATTTCGTGATTTTAGGAATAGTTTCGATAATCAGTTTAATCATTAATTACAAACAAAAAGTTTTATTTATACCATCACTAGAAATAACAACCTTAGCAAAAAGTTTGTATTATCCAGTCATGTTGCTGGGATACTTTTATGCGTTTGAAGAATTGGCGGAAGACCGAGTTATCAACCGTTATTTCCCTAAAGTAGTTTTCTATGCCGTTAACATCATCAGTATTATCATGATTGTGGCACACTTTACAAACACAAGTTTCAGCTCATATGCCTATTATAAATTAGGTGAGAGTGGCTGGTTCTACGCTGCTAATGAGTTGAGTGCTATCGTTTCAATCGCCTTTCCAATTATGATTTGGTATGCCTTGAATAAAATTAACAAGTGGTCGAGAGTTTACTACTGGTTAACAATTATTTTGGCAATCTACTCAGCATTGTTGATTGGTACAAAAGGTTCATTGTTAGCAATTCTCTTCGGTATTTGTATGGGAATTTTGGCAACAGTTATTCACTTCTTCCAAGATGGCGGCAATCGCAAATTCAACGCCGGAATCGTGGCTTTATTAGTCATCACACTTGGTGGAGTATTCGCTGCTTATCCAGCCATGGCCGTTTCCAGAACTGCTGAATTGCACAGCGACATGATCAAGTATAAGAAGAAACAAGCTAAGACTAAAAAAGGTATTACTAAAGACCAGAAGAAGTACGTTGAAACTAACAAGACAGTTTCTTACTTACTAAGTGGTCGGACAGTTTACTTTGAAAACGCTGCTCACAACTATAAGAAAGCAACCATAGCTCAAAAGACATTTGGTATGGGCTATGCAACAAGCTTTAAGAGTGAGAAGAAAGCTAAGTTAGTCGAAATGGACTACATCGATATCTTCTTCCAATTTGGTATCATTGGAACAATCATTTACTTAGCACCATTGCTATATTGCTTACTATATCTAGTCGGCACATTCTTGAGAAAATTCAAGTACATGTGGTCCTTTAAGTGGGCAATGTTAGTAGCCAGTGTAGCGTTAGGATTCGGAATGGCATTGATGACAGGACACGTTATCGAAGCACCTTCAGTAAGTATTTACTTCGTTTCGATTCTGAGTTATGCAATGTTAAATGCAAAGATATTTGTAAGAAGTGAACAGAATCCAGAGACAATCGATGTCGAAGATTAGAGAGTGGAGCAGGCCCGGGAATTTCCGAGCATTTGCGTAGCTTCACGAATTATCCGCGTACCTTGCGGATGATTTGGGGAGGTAGGCAAAGCGGAAGAAATTGGCCTGTGGAACTCGTTTTAGAGCCACTGCCTATATAAACTAAAAATAATGCTTGAAACAAAAAAGGATTGTCATCCAACGAAATGAAAAAGTTGGATGACAATCTTTTTTATTTTAATTTTTTAAGTAAGTTTGATAATTTTGAATTGGATTTCCAATAAAAATATATTGAAGATTGGAGACGTTATTCAGCCTATTTACGGCTCTTCTTTTCTTTATTAATCAAATTCATATAGCGAGGAATTGCCAACATCCGGCCAAAACGAGTAGGCTCCTTAATCAAACGGTAGAACCATTCCAAATTAAGTGCTTGGAAAAACTTTGGAGCTCGCTTTTTAGTACCGGAGAAGACATCAAAACTACCACCAACACCAATCCAAATAGCATCAGTTGTCTTACGGTATTTATTGATGAAAATCTCTTGCTTAGGGGAACCTAGAGCAACGAAAACGATGTTAGGTTGCTTTTCAGCAATTTCAGCTACGATATCTGCTTCATCTTTGAAATAACCATCGTGATAACCAACAAGATCAACTTGAGGGTAATCCTTTTTGATTTTCTCAGCGCTAGCTTCAATAACTTCTGGCTTAGCACCAAGTAAATAAACTTTCGAAAACTTGCGGTTAGCCGCTTCAACTAAATATTGTAAAGTATCGAATCCAGTGATTCGTTCGTGGAGTGGAGTTCCCAGACTTTTAGCTCCTTTGATAACTCCAATTCCATCGGGAATGACGTAATCAGCATTATTGACAATTTCTGAAAAATTGGTATCTTTTCTAGCAGAAAGAACAATTTCAGGATTAGGTGTTACGATAAACTTGTTTGCTTTAACATCCAAATCATCATCCAAGTATTTATGAAATTGTTTAGTCGTGAAATTATCAAACTCTGTACCTAAAATATTTACTCTATTTTTGTGCATGGCGTTCTCCTTTAATGTATTATTATACACGAGAAAGATTAATTTGAGAGGTGTCTTAATGAGGGTTTTACATATTAATGCCGGCAATGAAGACGGTGGAGCTCGTACATATATTGTTAACCTGATGAAAGGTCAAAAGTTAACTGGTGAGAAGAGTACGTTATTAACTTTTCAAGAAGGTCCAGTTTCAAAGATGGCGCGTGAAAATGGCTTGAGCGTGTCGGTAATGAAACAAAAACAACGTTTTGATTTATCGATTCTAAAACCATTAACAAACTATATTAACAATAATCACTTCGATATTGTGCATACACATGGTCCACGTGCTAACTATATCGTGTCTTTGATTAGAAAGAAAATCAATGCTAAATGGGTCATAACAGTCCATTCTGACCCCCGTATCGACTTTTCAGGGATCAAAGGTAAAGTTATGCTCAAGTTAAATCTACACGCTCTAAAAAGCGCAGATTCACTTTTCTACATGAACCCTGATTTGGAAGAATATTTTGAATCATTGAAAATCAGATCAAGCAAAACATTTGAAGTTTTCAATGCCATCGATTTTTCTGGAATCAATCCGCGATTCAATCGCCAACCAACATTCAGTTTGCTGGAAGTAGCACGTTTGGTTGAGGTCAAGAATCATCGTTTATTGCTTGAAGCCTTGAGCAAAGTTAAGTTCAATTACCGCTTGACACTAGTCGGCGATGGTCCATTGATGGACGATTTACGTAAGTTAGTTTCAGAATTAGGTATCAAAGATAAAGTCGATTTCGTTGGTTTCCGTGAAAATACCGGTGACTATTATCAAGAATGTGATGTTTCCGTCCTAACTTCGAAGTCAGAAAGTTTGCCAACAGTTTACCTTGAATCAGCTGCTTATGGAAAACCAGTTATTGCGACAAATGTCGGTGCTACCGATAGAGTTATCAATGACGATACTGGTTGGTTAGTCGATTCTGGCGATGAACAAGGACTGATTGCAGCCTTGAACGATGCCCACTCAATGTGGCGTGATGGCAACCTTGATCAAAAAGGATTGGCACTTTATCAAGAGGTTCGAGACAACTATTCTATCGAAGAATTAGCTCATAAAGTAAACGATGGATACGAAGCGACTTTAAATGCAGATTAATGTAAAATATAGATTGTTAACCAGAGTTTGATTTGGGCTTTGCCTTGGAAGGTTTTGTATGGTTGTTCGTGTTGCAGACTATCGAAATAATAATCTGATATAACCAGTATCTTAGCTTCCGGTTTCGAATGATGGAGCCAGCAGTGGTAGTGGTGTTAGGACGGCGGTTTTCCGTTCTTACAGCACAGGACGTTTTTGAGACGTGGTTTTCGGCTCAAAAGCGAGGGTCGAGACCGCACTATGGCTCGAGCCGGTCCCACAGTAGGCGGAATCATTCGAAACCGAAAGCGGCAACCCTCAAAAACCTCTGGCCATTAATATAAATTTATAAGGGAGTTATGATGACTCAATTTCAAAATGAAGATTTAACTTTGCATACGGATTATTACGAATTAAATATGATGTATACATACTGGAAGAAGGGTTTGCACAACCGTCGGGCTGTTTTTGAAGTTTACTTCAGAAGCTTGCCATTCGACAACGGTTTTGCCGTTTTTGCAGGACTGGAACATGTCGTTAATTATCTCAAGAATTTAAGCTTTTCAGATTCAGATATCGATTACTTGCGTGAATACGGGGAATTTGATGAAGAATTTTTACGTTGGCTAAAAGATATGCAATTCAGTTGTACAGTTCGTTCAGCTTATGAAGGGGATTTGGTCTTCAATGAAGAACCTATCCTTCAAGTTGAGGGACCATTGGCACAATGCCAACTGATTGAAACTGCCATTTTGAACATGGTTAACTTCCAAACTTTGATTGCTACAAAGGCTGCTCGTATCAAGACCGTTTGTGGTGATGATCCAGTTATGGAATTTGGTTCACGTCGTGCCCAAGAAGTCGATGCTGCCATTTGGGGTACTAGAGCCGCTTATATTGCAGGATTCGATGCTACAAGTAATGTTTTAGCAGGTAAGTTGTTTGGTATTCCAATTTCTGGTACACATGCCCATGCTTTGGTGCAAACATACCGTAACGAATATGAGGCTTTCAAAGCTTACGCTACAACACATAAGAATTGTGTCTTCTTAGTTGATACATATGATACTTTGAAGAGTGGTGTGCCTAGTGCCATCAAGGTTGCTCGTGAAATGGGCGACAAAATTAATTTTGAAGGTGTCAGAATTGACTCCGGTGATATGGCCTATATTTCAAAGCGTGTCAGAAAGCAACTTGATGAAGCTGGTTTCCCAAATGCCAAGATTTACGCTTCCAATGATTTGGATGAAAAGACCGTTTTAAACTTGAAGATGCAAGATGCTAAAATCGATGTCTGGGGAATTGGTACAAAGGTTATTACAGCCTTTGATCAACCAGCTCTAGGTGCTGTTTACAAATTGGTAAGTATCGAAGATTCTAAAGGCAATATGATGGATACTTTGAAACTTTCAAGTAATGCAGCTAAGATTTCCACACCTGGTAAGAAACAAGTTTGGAGAATTACTAATAACGAAAAGAATGATAAATCCGAAGGGGACTATGTAACTTTCTGGAATGAAGATCCTAGAGAACACAGTTCACTTTATATGTTCCATCCACAATATACTTATATCAATAAGACTGTGGAAGACTTCCAAGCTAAGCCAATGCTGCACGACATCTTTACTAACGGTAAATTAGTTTATGATTTGCCAAATGTTAAAGAAATTCGCAAGTATTGTGCTGACAACCTCGATTCACTTTGGGACGAATACAAACGTATTTTGAACCCTCAAGTCTATCCTGTTGATTTATCTTCAAAACTATACAGCCACAAGATGAAGTATATTGAGAAGATTAGAAATGACGTAAACAACATTAGATTAGGTGACTAAAATGAGACCATTGCAAAAAGAAATTATTGAATTTGAACATACTAAGCCAAAGATTGACCCAGAAGCTGAAATTAGACGCTCAGTGGACTTTCTCAAGAATTACTTACAGACACATAGCTTTTTGAAAACACTTGTCCTAGGCATTTCTGGTGGACAGGATTCGACATTGGCAGGTAGACTGTCAGAAATTGCCATGACTGAATTACGCGCTGAAACTGGCGACGACAGTTACCAATTTATCGCAGTTCGTTTGCCCTACGGTGAACAAGCTGACGAGTCTGACTGTATGCAAGCTATCGAATGGATGAAAGCTGATAAAGTTGTTCGGGTCAACATCAAAGATAGTGTCGATGCGATGGTAAAAGCTGTTGAAAACAATGGTTTAACTATTTCTGATTTCAATAAAGGTAATATCAAAGCTAGAACTAGAATGATTGCTCAGTATGCGATTGCTGGCGATAACAAAGGTGTTGTTGTTGGAACTGATCACGCTGCTGAAAATATCACTGGTTTTTATACAAAGTTTGGTGATGGTGCCGCTGATGTAACGCCGTTATTCCGTTTGGATAAGCGCCAGGGCAAGGTAATGTTAGCCAAACTTGATGCCCCTAAGAATCTTTATGAGAAAGTACCAACCGCTGACTTGGAGGAAGACCGTCCTAGTTTGCCTGATGAAAAAGCTTTAGGTGTATCTTACAAAGATATTGACGATTATCTTGAAGGTAAAGACATTTCAGATGCTAGTGCTGAAATCATTGAAAACTGGTATAAGAAGACTGCTCACAAGCGCCGTTCTCCATATACCGTATTTGACAATTAGTATAGTTCTATATCATATTTGGACATTCAGATTTTTTGAATGTCTTTTTTTTTAAGAAATAACGTATGTTAGAATGAGAGTGTAATCTTCTAAAAGAGGTGTATAACAGTGAAAAGTGATTTAATCTCCCTAATGAAACCATCCGTTGTCGCAATTAAGCAACAGGATATTTTTAAGTTCAATGCGCGGGCCAAGAAAATACCAGGAGCTGTTAATATGACCGTTGGCGAACCCAACTTTCATACTCCTGAACACATCAAACAGGCTGCAATTAGAGCCATCGAAGATGACCACACGCACTACACAGTGCCAGAAGGTAACCATAAATTATTGGTTGCTGTAGCTAACTATCTGCACGACAAGTACGATTTGAACTATGATCCAGAGACGCAGATTGTCGCTACGACTGGTGTTACCGAAGGTGTTTTCTCAGCCTTCAATGCAATTTTGCAAGATGGTGACGAGGTTTTAATTCCATCACCAGCATTTACCATTTATGGTCCAGATGCTGATTTCAATGGAGCTTCACCGGTTTACTTGGATACTTCAAAGACTGACTTCAAAGTCACTCCTGATGTATTAGCAGAGGTTTTGAGAACGAATCCACGTATCAAAATCTTTTTACTCAACTTCCCAAGTAATCCAACGGGGGTTAGTTACACTGAGGATGAATTACGAGCTTTAGCAGATATTTTGAAAGATCACGATATTTTCGTTATCAGTGACGAAATATATAGTGAGTTAACATATAATTTTAAACACGTCTCATTTGGCAATATTTTGCCAGAACAGACGATTCTATTGAATGGACTATCAAAGTCACATGCTATGACAGGTTGGCGCTTTGGTGTCGTTTGTGGGCCTGCAGAGGTCATTTCACAGATCAATAAGATCCATGAATTGGCAACTACATCAATCACATCGATTACCCAATATGCAGCCTTAGAAGCATATACAAATGGCTACGATGATCCAAAAGCAATGCAAGTACAATATCAAGAAAGACGTGACGCCTTGTATGCTGGCTTACATGGCATGGGCTTTGAATGTCCAACGCCAGATGGAGCCTTTTACTTATTTGCAAAAATTCCTGAAGGTTACGAACAAGACGACGTTAAATTTGCTAACGATTTATTGGAAGAAGAGCATTTAGCAATTCTACCAGGAAGTTTCTTTGGTATCGGTGGTGAAGGTCACTTGCGTTTCAGCTATGCTGCAAGCATGGATAGTATTAACAAGTGTATTTCGAAACTACAAAGTTTCTTGGTAAACCAAAAAAAATTAGCAAATATAGAGGGATAGAATGCTAAGTAAATTCCAAGGCATTATTAGTAAAATTATTATCGCGTGCCTAGCAATCTTTACGACGGTCGTATTGATTCAGATGGGACACTTTCTAACAATCAATTATTTAAAAGTTGAACCAGTATTAACAGTACTGGTTTTTCTTTGTGCAATTATTTTTGTCGGTGGGGTCGGATTTTTCTTATATCGTATCCGTGACGATGATCCCAATTTAAACCGACTAATTCTTATCAGCCTCTTATTAATCTTTGCCATTGTGGCAATCATCTGGCTGAAACTAGTGCCACAAACACAAGTCAGTGACTTTAAGGCATTCTGGAGAACTGCTCCGAAAGCTCTTGAGGGTAAAGCTATTTACAAGTATGACAATGATTATTTCGCCAAGTGGGCGTACCAAACAGGATATCTAGTCTACGTTATGACGGTGGTAAAAGTCTTTGGTCACAAGGTTATTGCCATTCAATTGTTAAACGTCTTGTATCAAGTTTTGATTCTGTTGATGTCATATATTTTGGCAATGCAATTGTTCAAAAACGTCAGTGTTGCCCGTTTAACAGTCTTTATTTTGATGATTGACTTAGATTGGTTTGCTCTAAACAGTCAGGCAGACAATCAATATTTGGGGATGCTGCTGTTTCTAGTGACGTTCTATCTGATTATGAAGAATCAGTATTGGGCATACGCTTTGGCTGGTATAACGCTGGGAGTTGGTAGTATTATTCGACCAATTGGACCAGTGGTGATTGCCGGGATCGTTGTATATGCTTTGTTGTACTTATTTATTCACAACAATCAATTCAATTGGTCTGGCTTAGGCAAAATTCTGATTACATTGGTCATTTATCAAGTGATATTCTCAGCTGCCGGTATGACAATTAAGAGTTCGGGCTTGAATGAGTATGGATTGACTAATCGTGATTCTGAGTGGAAATTTGTAGTTGGTCTAGATGCCAATTCCAATGGATCATATGATCAAGGGATGGTTAATCGTTTCAATTTGAAGGATAGCCGTGCCAAGATGAGTGCTCAGGAACATCAAGTTATCCGAGAGAACATTTCTAACTTGAATTCCACTCACGGTTGGCTGAAATTGTTCTGGAACAAGAATGAAACGCTTTGGGCCAGTCGCTCAACCACAATTGACTTTACCGGATTTGAGACCCAGCATTCGTTAAAAGTAAGCAATATGGCGAAATTATTAGGCTATATGGGCACCGTTATGCTGATTATTTTTTCATGGATAGGTTCATTGAAACTTTGGCATAATAAAAATCAAAAAACATTCTTATTAGTACTACCACTGATGGCTTACGCTGTCGTACAATTGTTAATTGAAGTGCAAGGCAGATATCGACTTGAATTTTTGCCAGTTATCGCTATTTTAGGCGGTTTAGGGCTATTTACCATTTGTGAATGGATGAGATCAAAGTGGGGTAGAATGAATGTCTGATGTATTTAAATTAAGTATCGTAGTACCTTGTTACAATGAGGAAGAGGTACTACACGAAACAACCAAAGAGCTGTCAGCGATTGTTAAAGGCTTGATGGATGAGAAAAAAATCTCTGAGACAAGTAAGATTGTCTTTGTGGACGATGGTAGTAAAGATAAAACTTGGGAATTGATTGACGAGTTTTCTAAAAAATATAACGCCGTTACAGGAGTTAAACTAAGCCGTAACTTCGGGCACCAGGGTGCTTTATTAGCTGGAGTTACTAGTGCATCAAAAGATTCTGATGCCGTTATAACGATAGATGCTGATCTTCAAGATGATGTTAATGCGATTCCGAAGATGGTCGACGAGTATCTTAAGGGTGCCGAAGTTGTCTATGGCGTTAGAAATAATCGTGATACTGATACAGCTTTTAAGCGTAGCACAGCTGAATCATTCTATAAGTTTATGGGATTTTTAGGTGTAAAACTGGTACCTGATTCAGCTGATTATCGTTTGATGAGTCAACGTGCTTGCCAAGTATTGTTGAGTTATCGTGAGCGGAATTTATTCTTACGTGGAATTGTTCCATTAGTAGGATTCAAATCTGCCAAAGTATATTATGCCAGAAAAGAACGTTTTGCTGGGGAATCAAAGTATCCATTACGCAAGATGATTAAATTTGCCGTTGATGGTGTAACATCATTTTCAATCGTACCCATTAAGTTGATTATGGGGTTAGGATTTTTCATCGTATTCATCAGTATATTATTGTTGATTTATAGTTTTATTCGGAAAGTAAATGGTGATGTAATCCCCGGTTGGTCGTCATTAATGATATCCATTTGGGCACTCGGTGGTGTACAATTAATTAGTATTAGTGTCATCGGTGAGTATGTTGGTAAAATCTTTAATGAGGTTAAACAACGCCCTAGATTTACGGTCGAACGAGATATTTATACTGAGAAGACACAAGAAGAAAATAAGAGGTAATTATTATGAATGCCGCACAAAAAAGAGCAATGCAATACGGTCAATTAATTAACAATACTGTTCAAGCAATCCAAGAAGAACAAGATAAGTTGAACCCTGAATACGAAAAGATTCGTGGTGCCTTGGATCGTAGTAAAGTTGATAAGATGGACGATGTTGAATACGGTAAGATTCAAAAAGATTTCGCTACTGGAACTAAGAACTATCAAGAAGCTCTAGCTAAACTTGAAAAGGGCAAGGCTCCTGCAAGATTGATGGGAACACATATCTCACTAGTTTCTGCTTTCAAGAAGTATGTTGAAGGTTGTGGAGAAATGACTGACAGTATCGGTGCTGACAAACAAGTTGATCGTCACGCTTTTGATGAAGCTGAAAAGAAGCAAGACGAATATATGGATAGATTTTCTAAATTAATTCAAAAATTAACTGACTTGGCATAATGAATAATCAGGATTTAACTGAGTTAATAAAAAAGGTTTCCCAAGAATATTTTGGGAAGCCTTTTATTCATCAAGCTTGTTTTAACAGTCGTTTGAAGACAACGGGTGGGAGATTTCATTTGAATGACCGCCATATTGATATCAATCCTAAGATTTACGAACAATTTGGATATGGAACTTTAGTTGGAGTCATCAAACATGAATTGTGCCACTATCATTTGTATAACGATGGCTTGCCAGCGCAACATCGAGACCGTACTTTTAAAGTATTATTACAGCAAGTGGGTGGACTTCGATATTCACCAATTCAAAGTAGTGTAAAGAAAAAAACTTATCATATTTATGAATGCAGCAACTGTCATCATATCTATCGGCGCGTTAAGAAGTTGAATACACAAAAGTATGTCTGTGGCATCTGTCGCGGCAAGTTGAAATATATTAAAGATCTTAATATTTCAGCTTGAAATATTTTTTAATTATGTGTATTATAGAACGTGCATGCGGGTATGGCGGAACTGGCAGACGCGCAAGACTAAGGATCTTGTGGAGAGTTTTCTCCGTGGAAGTTCGAATCTTCTTACCCGCATCATCAAAGTAGTTGAACGATTTTGTTCAGCTGCTTTTTTTTGTTGTCTTGAAGTATGCCATCCTACAGCAGTTTCTTAATTAATAACTAGTCTACGTCGTTAAGAAATGTTAAATCATTTATTCTGATTAACCCCTGAAGTATTTTCTGTTTTGCAAAGGGAAAATCTTCTTCCATACACTCAATGTGTACTTCACCATCGAATATATCTAAATCAAACATTTTCAAAATAGAATGTAACAAAATATATCTGGGTGATCCTATTTTGAAGGTGAAACCATGAGTCTCAAGATTATCCAAAGTCCGACCGTTGTCAGTGATAATAATTTTAGGATTATCGTTAGTGACGTATAAAACAATATGTTCAAGCGAGTTATCTAAAAACGGAGTTTCAATACGAATTGAATTAGTTGATAATTCGGTATATTTTTCGTTTTCTCTGAGCCATTCAAAATAAGCTTTTCTCATTTCAACAGTATCCATTTTTTTCTCCTAACTTATCCCCAGAATTAATGAACATCTTTAATTGCAATATCGGATGACTTGATAAATTCATTTGTGGCCACGCGATAATATTTTTCGTTATTGATATAAGTGATGCTGTCGACTTTCCAACTCGTGTTATTCGCAAGTGAGCGGTCAGTGACTAAGTCTCCTTTAGCAGTGTAAATTTTAGTTTGGACTTTATGAGTAGTTATGATTAGATCCACGGGTGAGTAGATGTAGACATCGTCAGCGTTGACGAATTCATTTGTTGCTACACGGTAATATTTCGTGCCATTAATTTCAGTTTCACGGTCGGTTATCCATGCACTATTTACGGACAGCTCACGATTAGAAATTAGTTTATTTTCAGCTTGGTAAAGTAGTTTGGCGGAATCGTCGTAAGTTCTGATTCGTTCATTGATTGGATTGTATAAATAAACTTGATTTGCTTGAGCCCATTGGTTGGCAGCAATCCGATAGTAATTAATACTATTCACCGTTATTTTGGCATCACTGTTCCAACTAATTGCATTATTTAGGACACGGTTGGTAATGAAATTCATTTGTTTATTTGAATCCAGTTGAAAAATTTGGACAGCTGTTTTATCCGCAAAAGTTGAAATCGTTTGTTGGATTGGATTTATATCTGAAATATCTGGTTGTTTCAGATTGTGATGACTTGAGCCCCTTGAGGGCTTTTTTTTGTACGTTAAAGTCTGTTTTTGATCAATTACTAGTTTTGGATTTTTGGCATCAATAATTTTGAGCGTGCCATCGGGTTGGTAAGTGGCGATGATTGCGGGGGCAAAGTAGCCAGGTAAGTTTGGAGCTGAAATTGTTTTCGATTTGTCCCCATATTTTCCTTCAGGAATTGTCAGGGTGATTGTTTCAAGTCCATTAGGATTTTTGACGATAAGTTTTGCACCGGTGACTGGAACCCCAGTGTAAAAGTTGGAGTTGCCGAAATCAATTGAATGATTGTTGTCAATGTCGCTGATTGTTATACCGTTAGGTCCATAGTTAACCCGAAATGTTGGAGATGTGTAGCCATTCACTTCTGGTAGAGTGAGGGAGGTTGAAGTTCCAACTTTTCCGTCTGGAATTTGGAGAGGTTCTTTACCTACTGGTGTTAATATCATTTGAGAATGTCCGGTAAGCGTAATCGCTGTATAGTTTAAATCTTTGGGATTATCCGGAATGAAGTTGCCGGTTGCATCGATTTTGCCAGATATTTCTTCATTTACAGGTGTATATCCCTTGATAGCGGGTGATTTAATCTTCAAAGAATCACCAACTGATACTGGACCATAAGTAGTGCTTCCGGCAGAATTAGCATTTAATTTGAAATGGAAAGTTCCAGAATTGAATCTTTTTCCAGTGTAGTTAGAAAGTTTATTTAGGTCGACAATTTTTTTATTATCATCCTTTAACGTAATTGTTTTGTTTGCGTTATAAATGACTGTTATTTTTGAAGTCGTATAGCCAGATACTGGGGGCAAATCTATTTTCGTTGAAGTACCAACAGTACCTTTGGGGATTTCCAAATTCTTTGCACCATTAGGTGTATTTACTGATTGATTGGTTATTTCAAATATATCTCCTTGATAGATTGAATCAGGGGATGAATCGGGGATAAATTTTCCATCGACATCGATGGTTCCGATGATTTGAGCACCTGACGATGTGTGATAACCATTTATTGTAGGGGCTTTGAAGTGTACTTTTTTACCAACGGTTTCTTCACCATATGGAATTGTGGCTTTGGAACCATCTTTTAAAGTGAAAGTATAAGTCCCAGGATTGGTGTTATTTCCTTGATAATTATTGATTTTACTGGGGTCAATGGTCTTGCCGTCGGAGTCTTGAAATATAACGGTTTCCTGTTTATTATCATCGACCACATATTTTACTGTGATTTTTTTTGGAGTGTATCCGGGAATATCTGGAAAAGAAATCTTGTTGAAGGTGCCAATATTACCCTCGGGAATAGGTATTGTTTCGTTACCGTTGGGAGTAGAGACCGTTAACTCACTTTTTTTCACTGTGTCTCCAGTATAGGAATAGCTTGAATCGGGATCAGGAATAAATTTACCGTTGACGTCAATAGTTCCCTTGATTTGTTTTTGATTTGGTTTGTAACCTGAAATTTCAGGAGAATCGATGGATATAGTTTTTCCAACATATTCAGCTCCATAATCAGTTGAACCATTTGAACCGTCTTTTAAAGTCACTACAAATGATCCCGGTTTGGTTTCATTAGGGGTATAAATACTAGAATCAGTTAGTTCAATGGGATTAATAATCTCTCCATTGTCTTTTCCTGTAGTGAACCTCCTTAATGTAATTGAGCCATTAGCATTGTAAGTTGCGGTTATATTGGGTGCAGTATATCCATCAGTTTCAGGTAGAGTAAAAGGCTCTGATGTTGTGTCAACTGTACCATCAGGAATATTGAAATATTTTTTCCCGACAGGTGTACTTATAGATTTGTTAGAAATTCCAGGGATGGTAATTCCAGTAATCTCAAGTTCTGTCGAATCGAATGTGTAGTGGTTATCTGAACTATCACTGTAAGTTACTTTGATAGTACTAGGTGTACCATTTTTGATTTTGTAACCTTGAGGTAAAGAATCTTTAGTAATAGTAATAGTTTTAATTTCACCAGCGATGCCTGCTGGAATTTCAAGATGGACCAATTTTTTTGGTAAATTTGTCTTAAGGTATGTACTGCCGCCATCAACAGGGATTGATTTGTATATAGCTTCATAACCGTTAGGAGTTTCTGCTTGTGTTTGTTCTATAGTTACTTTGACGGAGCTTCCTGATTGTAAGGAATAAATTATTCCATTTGAAGCTGTCCACCTAGAATCCAAATGAACAATTTTTGTATCCCCAACCTTACCAGAAACACGTTTGGTTATATCCCCTTGATTAGTGTGAACCGTAACTTGGTTAGTTACATCTTTTTCAGATGGTTCTGGGACTGCCCAATAAATCGCACGGTCAGGAAGCTTTTTTGCGTTTCCCGTTAGTATATTTCCATCGTATAGAAACCCTAAACCATCAGTTACTTTTTGTTTATCATCAATTGCTGTTATTCCATGAAATTTAGCAGGCCCTTTATAAGTTTTAGGATTAAATTCACCTATCGGCTGAACTGAACTAGCTATCCAAATGCTTCCTTTTTGGGATGTTAGGTATGTTTTGAGGTCGAAATGAAGCTTGGAGCTTAAAGTGATACTTGTTAGGTTAGTCCCATCAAACATACCTTCACCCTTAGTTGAATCACCAGTTTCAGTGAATACTGGCCAGTCCCATAAATAAATATTTAAATCAGTTAGCGATTTATCATTTTTAAACATAGATAGCAAATTTACTTTTAAATTTTTTGAGAGAACGGGATCTTTTTTATCTTCAGAGGCAATTTTCCAAGCATTAGTACTAGATGAATCGGGCCTATCAGTACTAATAAAACTGTTCAAATTTACATCATTAGCAAAAGCATAACTTCCATTAGTAATATTCATAAAGCAATCGCCAGAAAGAGTTATCGATTTAAGTAAGGTATCATTTTCAAACATATGACTTATATTGCGTATTTTTCGAACATTATTTTTAGATAAATCAATTTTCGTTATTTTCGAATCGTTTTTAAACATTCCCTCAGTGTTAGTTGTATTAGAAACACCTTTTCTTGTATTTAAAAATTTCAAATTCCCCAAGTTATTAATAGTGATTAAATTCTCCATATTGGCGAATAGGTAAGAAGAATTCAGAGGAGCGTTAACTTCTTTATCAATACTAATAGTAGTGATTTGTTTTGTATGACCACCCCAATGTTCAGTATTGCCACCCTTTTGATCGGTCAGAGGTCCATAAATATGCAAGATAGTATTGTTATCAGTGACTTTCCAACCAAGAACGTCATCATTTTTTGAGACTATTTCTGTGGTATTTGCCTGCCCCTTAACGGGAGAAACTTCTGGAGCTTGAATTGGCTTGGTAGCCTGAGACTTCGTATCTGTAGGTATGTTTGAAGCTGATTTAGTCGAAGTAACAGTTTTTGGCGTAGTTTCAGTTGGTTTCTTGGATGTATCAGCTACAAAATCGTCTGACTTAATATGTGTACCGGCAGATTTTGCTACAGGTTCAACTTTTTTCTTAGAAATGTCGGCTGATGGAGTAGGAGTCTTTATAGAAGTAACAGGTGTTTTGACATCCTCTTTAACTGTTTTTGTAGGAACTTTTGCCGGAACTTTTGTATTTTTATTAACAGGATTCAAGGTAGGCGAAGAAGAAGTCCCACCAGTATTTGAAGGCATTGAATTAGTCACAGCAGGTTTAACATCTGCGGCTTGAACTATATCTGGCGTACCAAATAAAAGCATTCCACCCGCAAACATCAGACTACTGATCACGACCCAATTCTTTTTTGATTTAACTAATTTTTTTCGCATGATTATGTTCGAATCACTTTTCAATTGTTGAAATCTCATATTCTGACCTTCCATCCTCTATAATATGTAAAAACTAGTTCGATTATATGGTCTCAATAGTTTGTGAATGTTTCAGATACGGTAAGAATCGTTCTGCAAAGTTGAAAGGGAGATTTAGAAAAAATTGCATTTTAGGCTTTCTTTAAATCAAAAAACGTTATCTTAGATTATTTGATGCTAATGGAATTAATCTCAAATTAATTGTCGGATTAGGGATGTAGCAGATTTATATAAAAAGCTTTAAAATTAGGACTTTAAATCTAATTAGTATTTTCCGATATATTGAATCAATAAATATTCATGTATTTCAACATACTATATCGAGAAATAATGCTAAAAATAAGTTATTTAATACCCAATTTTTTCTTCACAAAATTTATTCATGCAATATTCTCATTTTTCCGTTTCAAAATAAATTACGTCATTTAATACAAAAAAAATTGTGCATATGCAAATATTTGAAAGAAATTTTTGTGCAATTGGATTATTTATTGGTCACACTGTCATATATATATTTGTGTGGTGGTATAGTATTATTGATAAATATCATAACGATAGATGGGAGTGTGTTGCCATTGTTTCTTGGATCTATTATTTATAATAAAAGACGAGAAATGAATTTGACTCAAATTGAGTTAGCTAACGATATTTGTACTCAAAATACGATAAGTAAGATTGAAAAGCATAATATAGCCCCAACGGTTAACATTTTGATCAAGATTTGTTTGAAGCTGAGCTTGACGTTGAATGATGTATTCAGTGATTTTACTACCGAATCTTCAGTCAAGGAAGAGAGTGCTTTGGATGCGATTGAAAAGGATGTTTTGCTCGAGAAAATCTCAGATATCGACGAAAGAATGTCATCATTGGAAGGTAAGTTGAACGATAATGACATGAAGCAGTATGAATTGATTAGTGGTGTGATGGATTACTGGAACAAGAATTACGATGTTTCATTATTTGATTTAGACAAGGTATTGCAATATACCAAGTCCGCCGGGGACGATATCTACACTTTGCTTGCATATTTGTTCAAGGGGATGAATTACTTAGGACAAAAGCATAATGATCGTGCTCAGTATTATTTCAAAATGATCACTACTTCAGTTGACGAAGTTTCTCAAATCTCAAATGCCAGTGATTTGGAAATTCTCTTTATTTGTAAGACGCTTGCTAAATCTTACAACATCATGGGATTGTATAAGAGGTCATATGATTTCAGTCGTTGCGGATTAAACATTGCTCAAACAAGACATGTATCTTATTTCTTGGATGAACTCAATTATCAAGCTGCCTATTCAATTAAGGACGACAATAATGAAAAGCAAGCTTATCAAGATTATTACAATCTTGCCTTGTACTTAGCAAAGTCGAATAAGAATGAATCATTGCTCGCCAAAATGCGTTAACAGATAAACAAAAAAATCATCAGTCTATATAGATTGATGATTTTTTTTATAAATATTTAAGTAAGTAAGAATGTTGTTAGAAATGTTTAAACATATTATAATCTGAATAGTCTAAGGAGACTAAGGAAGCAAGTAATTTGAAAAGAAAGGTTATAGTAGTGTTTTTTACGATTCTACTAGGAATAGGATTTTCATTTTTACCAATCCAAAGTGTCAAGGCTGAGTCTGTAACTAGCGGATATTTCGTTGACGTTAGCGCACATTCTGCAGAAGTATATAATTCCTCTGGCGATTCATTAGGAAAATCAGAGCCTGAAAATAGTTGTTGGTATCTTGGGAGAACCGCAACTATCGACGGCAAAGATTACTATCAAATTGGAACAAATGAGTACTTGAGTTCCAGTGATAGCTATATGTATCGCGATAGACCAGAGGTTATTAGAGTAGAGACCGATGAAGATGTTCCTGTCTATAACCACGACTTTGTTGAGAGCTCAAGTGTTGCTTTGGCTCCAGGTACTTATTGGTATTCTGATCGTGTGATTACCACTCCAGATGGTATGCCATTTGTCCGTGTTGCCACCGATGAATATGTTGGTATGTGGAATGTGATTCAGCAATCGTTTACAGAAAGATAATACTAGTTTTTAAAAAGGGTAATCCAAATTTTTTTTTGGAAAGCTCTTTTTTTTATATTCATGAAGTATAGGTTTACAAAAGTAGATAGGTCAAGGGATTATACCACTTTCGTAATTTAGTTATATTAAATATATAAAAAAATTAATAGAGAAATATATCATTATTCACAAATTTTTGTTGAAATAATCACCGATTCCTTGTACTATAAAGGTGCTTATGATAATGCCGAATCTGTATAAGCAAATGTGTGAATTATAAAAAAATCTATTTTTTGTATATCAAAATCAATTTTTGTGTGCGCTATTTTTCTGCCAAAAAATGGTGTGCTAGGGATTAAACTAAAAAATGTATATCGAGGTTATTTATTATGAAGAAAACTATGTTACTACTAGTCTGTGCACTTTTAGGTACTGGTAGCGCAGTTGCCACTGCAGCCAGTTCTGTTACAAATGTCAACGCTCAATCAGTTACTCAAAAGGGTAATTATGCTCAAGTAAGTAGCGATGAAGCTCAACTTTACAATCAAAACGGAGACAAAATTAATATTGCTTTGGACAAAGACAGTACTTGGCAAGTTGCCAAGACACAAAGCATTAACGGAAGCGACTATTACCAAGTCTCATCTGATGGATATCTTAGTGCAAAGGATAGTTTTGCATACAAAAACCGTCGAATGATTATCAAAGTTCAATCACTCGACGGCGCAGATAAAGATGTAAATGTTTATGATCATAATTTAGTTCAAAGAAATGATGTTCAACTTGCAGCCAATAGTAAATGGGCTACAGATACTGAAATCAATTATTCGAACGGTGTTCCATTTTTACGTGTTGCCCCTGATCAGTACGTTGCCATGTACGATGTTGTGGAACAATCATTTAGTGCTACTATCTAATTTAAATTTAATGTGTGTGTGAATTACTATCTCTAGATATCTTCGGTATGCCGACCGTTGATATCTTTTTTTGTATATATATGTTCAATCTTCATGTGCACTGCCAAATGCACTTTAAGAATTTATCTAATATATATGAGGTCATTCCTTAATACAATTCGTAGTGTACTATCATTTAGACTTAATTTTGATTCAGTTTTTGTAAGAACTGTTTTCCAAAAGTGGAATAAAATCTGTGGACGTTATAAATCCATAGATTTTTTTGTTTTAAAGTAGAGCTAAAATTATGCACTTCTTACAATTGGTATAGCTATGATTAATTAATCCTTTATGGCTCTAACAAAAGATTTATCACACGTTCATTATAACATATTTTTTGTTTGGTATATGATGTCATTCGACCTAAAATTGGCGGTGAAATCTGAAAGAAGGTTAATCATTATGTCATCAAATAAAAAATATGTTTATTTAGGGGCAACATTATTTTCAGCTATATTATTAGCACCTTTATCAAATCAAACAGTTAAGGCAGCTACAACTGCCAGTACAACGACTTCAACGGATACTGCAACTACCGCACTGAATAGTGTGACGACAGCAACTCCGACGACCAGTACAACTGCTGTGGAACCAACGAGCACCGTTACGACTACGACTGTTCCCACAACGACTACGGCTCCAGCTACTGCGACGTCAACCAGCACAACAACAACGACAGCAACAATTTCGACAAGTTCTACTGCTGCTCCAGCGCCAACGACTTCACCAACAACTACAACGGCAACTGGTACTACAACTGCTCCAGTATCAACGACTTCAACCACAACATCAACCAGTACTGCGACTGCACCAACTACCACGACTTCAAGTACTGGTAGTTCAACAGCAGGTATAACTTTACCAGGATCAACTATCCCCACGACAACACCGACAGCTCCCGGAACAACTACTGGAACTACTACAACGCCCACAACGAGTACGATTGATTATTCAATTCCTGCCAATGTTACTAATGATACAGTGGTAAATTTTGCCGATTCAACTTTAGCAGCGTTAGTTAAGGCAGGACTAGGCTTGAAATCAACAGATAATATTACTGTCGGGGATATTAAAAGTTATACAAAAGCAGTAACACTTGAGGTCAATGAGCAAACTTATATGGCTTCAAATCCGGCAACATCCCAATTGACGCCGTCGCAATATACTCCAGTTGAAAGTTTGAATGGGATTCAATATTTGAAACTTTTGCCTTCGGATATGATTGACTTGCGAGTAAGACTTGGTTCAGATGCTAATGCCAATACTGATTTGACGCCTCTGTATGGCATTAAATTTAATAATTTGTCATTGGTTGGTAATTTTAGTAATCCGAATGCGAAAGAAATAGATGTAAATCAGATTACTAAATTGGAAGTTCCATCCTATGGAGGAGTCGGTCTTGATGGTGATCAAGATTATAACGGTATTAATAATGCTGAACTAAAGACGCTTGCACCGTGGGTAATAGCGTATTCTAATAACGGTCAACAATACGATTATTTTGGCTTGGATAGTACTTCAGTCACTGATTATTCACCTTTGAAAGGTGTTAATAGGACAGCCAACCTTAATATTAGTGTGACTGGCGGTTCCTATAATCCAACGCCAATTTACGCTGTCAAAGGTCAACCGATTAAATTTACCGCTCAGCCATTCACTGGACTAGACGGTGAAGATTTGGCATCCAGCTATTACTTTTCAACATCTGTGCCTGCAGGTACGGCTAAAATCTATAATTTGAAAAATCTTGGTAATGATAAATATGAATTGGATGGCGCTGACACCAGTGCTACAACGTTGACATATGGTAATGCTGGGTTGAATGCTAACTATAATCCAACTACTAGTTTGGATGGAATTACTTTGAAATATTATGGCAAGAGTGTTTTCATAAGTAACTTCATGAACGGACAACCTATTATTTGGCAAGATCATCCCAATGTAACTATTAACTACGTCGATAGCACTGGTAAATCAATTATGACAAAGACTGTTAATGGTACAAATATCGGCGATGCCTTCGATTTAACTGGTGATACCGCAGTTGCTGGTTATAAATTGACCAGTCCGACAACTGATTTGAAAGGTGCGTATACTCAGGACCCACAAGTGATTACTTTGACATACGCTAAGATTCCAAAGCCTCATTCATCAAGTTCAAGTAGCTCGACTCCAGCTAAGAAACCAACTCCCATCAAAGTTCCAAGTGAAACAGCTAATGGCGAAAAGGTGGATTTCCAATATATTCCAGACGATTCCGTTGGTGTTGAGGCCGCTTTAGCTCATATTGGCGTTAAAGCAACCGCCACTATCCATGGAAAACTTTTCTACCTATTGAGTTCTGGTGAAGTTGTAGAAGCGTCGAGTTACAACTTTGTTAAGGAGGCTACTTCTGGTATTGTCAGAACCTTTGGTACTGCTGTGACACCTGTAAATGCCTATGGTGAGCCTTTGACTAGATCATTGTTGGCAAATACTGAGTGGAAATATAGCAACATTGTTACGATTAAAGGTGCTAGTTATTATCAAGTTGCTACCAATGAATTTATTCCAGTTGCCAAGTCTTTGGCATTCACACCAGCCACTAAGTCAACAGTTGTAAACGTTGCTCAAAAGGCAATGATTTACGATTCTCAAGGCAAGAGTACCGGCAAGACATTACCAAGTGGCAGTGTTTGGAAGACTGACGGTTGCGCTGTAATTGACGGCGTTACAATGTATCGTGTTTCAACTGATGGTTGGATTAGCGAGAAAGTTTCCACAACTTATCAACCGGTTAAAACTGTCTACAAAGCTGAGTCTGAGACAACTGTTTATAGTAGTACAGGTGAAGCAACTGCTAAGAAACTTCCTATTGGTAGTTCATGGAAAGCAGATCGAATTGTCACAATTGGTGGACAAGAATATCTAAGAATCGCGACAAATGAATTCGTTAAATATCTTGCATAAATAGAAAATCCTTCGTAATTAAATATTACGAGGGATTTTTTATAATATGGCAAATTTGATATACTCAAGAAAATATTTATATAGGGGGGAAGTATGGATAAAGTTAAGAGGCTACCCAAGGGTATTAAAACTATTTGGCGGATTCATGCGTTGATTGAATTTATTATTTTTGCATTAATTATGATTGGAATAGGCTTTATTAGGTTGGCATTATCATCGACTGCTAAGGGTTATTTTGATTTGATAATGATTATTATTTTGATATTAGGGATGATTATATTTATCGGAAGTTTGTTTCTGGTCAATTATTTGTGGGCATTTTGGACGTATTACATTGATGAACGACAAGTTCAATTGCACAGTGGCTATTTTTTTCGGAAGCAAGTGATTATTCCGATTGCCCGAGTTCAAAATGTAACTTTGAAACAGGGTCCAATTTTACGTTGGAAAGATTTACAAAAGGTAATTATTGTTACCGCATCAGGTCGTAGTGAGATTGACGGTATCAAGTCGGAACAAGCTGACCAGTTGAAGGAGACTATTATGAAGCTGGCTCAGGAGGCTAAAAATGATATCTAAACCGAGAAGATTGAGCCCGGCTGCCATTTTATTTTTCTTTTACAAAGATATTAAGAACTTATTTATTCCTGCGGCTGTATTTGCGTTTGCGACGTTTCAACAAGCTAGATTTTGGACGATAACCGGTCTTGTCAGCCTTTTTTTATTGGTAGTTGTTGGCGATGTTGTGAAATATATGACGTTCAGCTATCAATTTTTTGATCAAGAGATTTTGGTTAGAAAGGGTATTTTCGTTAAGAAAGTTAATCATATTCCTTATGATCGAATTCAAAATGTGACAGCTAATCAATGGTTCTTCTTGCGACCATTTAAATTAGAAGAACTAGAAATTGAAACAGCTGGTCATTCGGATGGACCAGAAGTGAGTTTGGCGGCAGTTTCAGTGGATTTAAAGGATGAACTAAACAACTATCGTAAACAGTTCAAAACTACTGAGACTGTGGTTGAAAATGAAGAAACAACTCTGAGCGGTCAGTCATATGCAATAACGTGGCGAGAATTGATCAAATTTTCTTTAACGTCACCAGCATTTTTGTCAGGATTATTAGTTGTTTTGGCGATTTATGGCAAGGTACAGCATTCAATCAGTGCACAAATGTACGCGGCGGCTGCTCAAGAATTTTCCCACTTAGGTTGGGTCATAGTTGTTGTGGGTATGCTGCTGATAGTTTTGGCTTTTTATCTTGTGTCAGTTTTTGTTTTAATTGCTCGATATTATCACTTCCATCTGACAATGGAGAACAATCAATTTGAGATGCAATATGGATTTTTCAAGACGAAGAAAACGAGTATTTCTCAAAGTCGTATTCAAGCAGTTGTAGTTAAACAGACCTTGTTGAGAAGAATGCTGAATATTGCTTCAGTTAAACTGGTAATTATTTCCAACTCTAAAAAAGAGGATACGGAAAAAGATATTATCGTTATGCCAGTGATTGAAACAGTCAAATTAACAGGTTTTATGCACAAGTTTTTCCCTAATATTCCTGTGGAAAAGGGACAAGCTTTGGCTGCTAATTCCGGAACTTATTACTATGATTTACGAAATGCCATAATTTTTAGTTTGGTAACGGATTTAATAATTGGCTTATTTATCTTCAAAATCTCGGTTATTTTAGTGCTTGTCGTAATAGTGATTTCAGCAATAATCTGGATTGTTCCAGCGTATTTGAACGCTAGAAGAGCTGCCGTTGCGGTGATGGATGATAAATATGTCTTCCTGCAGAATAATCACCTGACATCTAAGAATTCGTATTTTGTACCTAAGAACAGCATTCAGTTATTAGAACGCCGTCAGAGTATCTGGTTGGGTAGAAAGAAGTTTGCTCATTTGCGATTAAGTTGTCGTTCAGGTATTGGTGAAAGAAATTTAAAAGTTAAATATTTACCGCAAGCACAAGTTGATAGGGTGGTTGAATGGTACAAAAAAAGTTCTAATTAGGAGAAATCCCAATTAGAACTTTTTAATTTACTTATTTTCCTTAGCTTGAATCAGTTTAACTTTTTTAAGAATTTGTTGGTCAAAGGCTCTCATGTAGTCATCATGAGTTTTGAATTTCTTACCCTTGAGTTTTCTTTCAGCATCAGTCCAGTCGTAATAGTTGATTGGGACCATGTTACGATCCTTGTTCTTAACGTAAAGTTCCGAGAAGTTAGCATCGTTTTGAATTTGAGCAGTCAGCCAGATATGATTAGTATCTTTATATTGTAGGAAATATTGTGAATTACGTTGAACATTATTTTGATACATTGAATATTGAACTTGCATTTTAAAAGTATTGCCATAATTATGTGACATTGCATCAGTCTTGATACCGAGGCCAATGGCGATAACCATGAAGACTGGTAGGATAAACTTTTCGTAACCATCTAATAGCATATCGAAGTTAATTATGAAGATGGTAGCAAAGAACATGTAGGTTGCAAACATACATCTAGAACCGAATGGTGAAACGACGATGAATGGAGCAACAACAACGAAGCTTGATAATAATAGTGAAAAATTAGCAATTTTTTGCTTAGTATTTCTAACACGCAATGTGTAGAAGACTACTGCCACGGTAAAAATCAGAATGGCAACAATCAACATGATTAAGTGTTTCGTTGAAAATTGTGTGAGCATGTAGTGAATCATGGTGTCGGAATTACTTGATCCTTTAAGTGAGCGATATGAGTCAGTTCCAAATAGGATTTTTATGTAGGCACCGTTGATAAACATTAGGAAAGCACCGATGAAATTACCAACTAAAATGAAGTTCAGAACTTTCTTAAATTCATTGCCAAAGTGTTTTCTTAAGAATAACCAAACGAGAATGCTGTTAAAGACATTCAAAATTGTTACATGTTCCGCAAAGAATTGAGCAAAGATAGCCGCAAAGAATATCAGGTAAGTACTAGTGCGATAATAGTGAATATTTTTATTGTCATAATTTTTTAAAACTAAATAAAGCATGAACAATGGAAATACTAATGAAGGAACATAGTTAGCAAATCCAGCGTGCCAACCTAAAATTTGTTTAAAGATAGTGTTGGGAGTCAATAGGATGAAAATGGTTGCTAGGGATGCGGAGACCAAACCAATCGACTTGGGAGCTTTGATCTGTTCACGAATTCGTTGGATCAAATAGACAATTGTTGTCATAAAAGTTCCGTAACCAAGAAAGGCAATTGGCTTGAATTTGGTCATCGTAATAACAAGCAAATCACCAAGGTAGCGGCCGTCATATTTTAGGAAGATGCCTTGAGGGAAGTAGTTACTACCAAAGTAAGTTCCCCAATGCAGGTCATCACCTAACAGTGGCATCCACATGCCAACTAAGCCGAAGATGATAAATATAATGAAATAAAAACTAAGTTTTGCTGTACGTGTCATTTTTTGTCCTCTTTTAGGTATTGAAAAGTTGACCGTCTCCAGAGATGAGAATATTAACTCGCTATGCGGACCGGATCGAGCCAAAAGGCGGTCTCGAACCTCGATTTGAAGCCTTACCAAAAAACGGTAAGGCTCCAAACTCGCCCGGTGGTGTAAGAGCTAAAGCTCTTACACCACACCCACAGCGGGTTAATATTCTCATCTCTTCCGACTAATTTGCTTTCTAAATTAGTATAAACAATTTATGAATGTTTTGATTAAATAAATTGTATTCTTAAACTTTCAGTAAAATAGTCTATTAACAGTCAACCTTTGGGTATCTCAATAAAGATTTAGTGATGTAGTTCATTTAATTTATTTGAAATCGTAAATTAGTCGTAGGTTGCCTAGTGATTTTTTGCCTGCTATGAAGGTGGAGTTAGGACTTTAGTCCTTACTCCACAGGGCGACTTTGGAGACTTGCGGTTTGTGCAAGGCTTCAAATCGAGGGGCGAGACCTTGGCTCGACCTGGTCCTCATAGCGGGTGAAAATCTCTGGCACCATCCGGCGGCAAAAAAGTAAAAACTATGTATCTTTGTTTAAGGATATAATTAAGTTGCCGCGCAATCAATGAAAATATGTACTTGCTACTAGTATTATGAAATTGCTAAAATATATACTGATATAATTGTGCATGGTAGTATTATTGATGCAAACGATTACGGAAAAGGTGAGAATTTCATGAAAAAAACGAGAGTTATTAACTCAAATATATCACGGGTTATAGCCCAAATGGGACACTTCGATACAATCGGAATTGGCGATGCTGGGATGCCTGTTCCTGATGATACCGAAAAAATTGACTTAGCTGTTGAAGCAGGTTTGCCAAGCTTTATTCAAGTTTTGGATAATGTTTTGAGTGAATTAGAAGTTCAAAAGGTTTACTTAGCCGAGGAAATTAAGGTCCAAAACCCTGAACAATTGGCTGCTGTTAAGAAATTAGTTGGCGATACACCAATTGAATTTATTCCCCATGAAGAAATGAAAAAAGATTTGAGTGATACTAAAGCATTCATTAGAACAGGTGAGGAGACACCATATTCAAATATTTTACTTGAAAGTGGAGTTGTCTTTTAGAGGAGCTTTAATATGAAAAAAATTGTCGTACTAGGTTCAATCAATGTAGATATTATTTTAAATATTGCTCGTTTACCTTTACCAGGTGAAACTATGGCAATGCATGACCGCTCAACTGCTGGTGGTGGTAAGGGTGCCAATCAAGCAATCGCAGCCGTTCGTGCTGGTGCAGAAACTTCTTTCATCGCAAAAATTGGTCAAGATCGTTCAGCCGACTTTATGTTGGATACTTTCAAATTTGACGGTTTGAACATTGATCACGTTACACAAGATGACAAGGCTGGTACTGGTCAAGCCTATATTTTACTTGATGATAATGGTCAAAACAGTATTTTAATTTATGGTGGTGCTAATCAAACTATCACAACTGAAGATATCAGAAACGCTAAAGATGCGATTGCTGATGCCGACTGTTTGATTACTGAATTTGAAACACCACTTGAAGCATCAACTGAAGCATTTAGAATTGCTAAAGAGAACAATGTCTTAACTATTTTAAATCCAGCTCCAGCCAAGACTTATATTCCGGATGAACTGTTGAAGCTAACCGATATTATCGTTCCTAACGAAACAGAAGCTGAAGCAATTACTGGAGTTAAGGTTACAGATCAACCTTCAATGGTGGAAGCTGCAAACAAAATGCACACCATGGGCGTAAAAAATGTTATAATAACAGTTGGTGCTAATGGAGCTTTCTATTCAGTGAATGGAAAAAATGGCTTTGTTAATGCTTACAAAGTTAACACGGTTGATACGACAGCCGCTGGTGATACATTTATCGGTTATTTAGCTTCAAAGCTAAATCAAGATTTAGATAATATCGAAGAAGCAATGAAATTTGCTAGTAAAGCATCTTCCATTACGGTTCAAACGCAAGGTGCTCAGAATTCGATTCCACATTTAAGAGATGTTGAAATTTAAGTATTTGTAAAAGAAACTTTACGCTTAGCGGATTGAAATAATTGATCAAGCATGTTAATATAGTAGTTGTATTTTTGAATGGTGAATGGTTCGAATGGTTTGAATGTTTCGTATTTTAGACTTTCTTCCATGATGTACCACGAAATAATGCACAAAAAATATTTTCTTATCAGGAGGAAAAGTTCATGGAAAACGGAACAGTTAAATGGTTTAACGCAGAAAAAGGTTATGGTTTTATTACTCGCGAAGATGGTAGTGATGTATTCGTACATTTCTCAGCTATCCAAGGCGACGGTTACAAGACTCTTGAAGAAGGCCAAGCAGTTACATTTGATATCGAAGATTCAGATCGTGGCCCACAAGCTTCAAACGTTAACAAAGCTTAATTATAAAAAATAAGTTTGATAAAAGCTAACTCGCAGAGTTAGCTTTTTTTTTTGCACTTTTTTCGAATTTACATAAACTTTACAAGAAATTTACTTTGTTGGTCTATTGTTTATATTGTGGCCGTTTCCAGAGCTGAGAGCATTCATCTGCTGCGCGGTACGGTTCGAGCCGAAGTGCGGTCTCGAACCTCGGTTGAAGCCTTGCAAAACCGGCAAGTCTCCAACACGCCCGGTGGTGTAATTGCTAAAGCAATAACGCCACTTTCGCTGCTGATGAATGCTCTCAGCTCTTCCAACTCGTTTATTACTAATTATGTTTTGATGTCTAAAATGGTTTGAATATAAACAGACTTTAATCCCTTTATATTCAGTTATTACTGATTAACTAATCGGAAGAGCCCGGGTATTTAAATAATTTCAGGAGTTACGCTATGCAAGCAAATTGGCGCAATAATTTTAGAATTTTATGGTTTGGTAGTTTGATCACCGATATGGGCAATGCGATGACGTTACCTTTTATCGTGTTATTTATTGATACTTTGGGTCATTTCAATAAAGCTGAATTGAATTTACTGGGGGCAGCTGCTTTTTCATTAACATATTTGAGTAAAGCAATCGTTTCGCCTTTTTGGGGACGCTTAGCTGATTTAAAAGGGCGTAAACTGATGTGTTTGCGAGCTTCAGGTGTCATGACGCTGACTATTCTGATGATTGGCTTTTCGCCAAATGTCTGGTTTCTATTATTTTTTCGAGTCCTTCAAGGAGCCTTTTCTGGTTATATCAACAATGCTAATGCCTTGATGTCAGTTTCTGCGCCTAAGAAAATTCAGGGTCGGGTAATGAGCAAATTAGTGACTGGCAGTATTACTGGAACGCTGTTGGGCCCGTTGGTTGGAGGCTTTTTGGCCACTTGGTTTGGTTATCGGGGGGCTTTCTTTGTGACTAGCTTTTTGATGGCCATTGTTTTTCTAACTACTTGGATTGGCGTTAAGGAAGAATTTACACCGATTTCGAAAAATGAACTCCAACCAGCTCTTCCTTTGATGAAGAAAATCGGTTGGCCATTCTTTATTGCCTTGTTTGGGTCGCTCTTAGCCGTTCAAGCGACAACCAATGCAATTACACCGATGCTCAGTTTACTTGTCCGAGAATTGAACTCTAGTGGGCAAAACGTGGTAATAATGACCGGGGTAGTTTCTGCAGCTCCCGGATTCGCTACAATTTTGATGGCAGGGGTCATTGGAGTTTTGATCGATCGGCTTGGTGCCTTACGAAGCATGATAATATTTCTTATTTCCGCAATTATATGTTTAGCGTTGACTAGTTTGGTGCAAAATATTTGGCAACTGATAATTTTAAGATTCATTTTGGGAATTTCTGATGCGGCGTTAATTCCGTCGATACAAGTTTTAACTGTACAAAACGTACCGAAGTCAATTTTTGGACGAGTTTTCAGTTATAATCAATCGGCACAGTCGTTTGGCAATGTTTTGGGACCAATGATTGCTGCATGGATTGCAATCGGCTTTGGCTATAAAAGTATTTTCCTTTTCTCTGCATTTTTGGAGCTGATAGCTTTAGGAACGTGGCTGTATTACTCAAAACAACGGCAATTGAAACACAGTAGTTGAAACTTTTAGCAATTGTTAAAATTCCGTTTTAAATCACAAAAACTTCAAGTATATCGGCTATAATTAGTTTTATTAACTAAAGGTTTTCCGTTTCATTTACGGGGATAAGAATGTTTACCTGCTATGCGGACCAGTCCGAGCCAAGAAACGGTCTCGAACTTCGGTTTGAAGGCTTACCCAAAAGCGTTAAGTCGCCAAACACGCCTGGTGGTGTAAATGTTCTTATCCCCTCCAACTAATTTATGTGCTATGTTTTGGTAGTTTCTGTTTCAAATTATTATTGAGGTTTGAAAAGTCAGATAATGATTTTGTTTTAATTCATTAAACTATTTATATATCAGTTAAATTAGTCGGAAGAGCAGAGAAGTATTCACCAGCAGTGGAAGTGGCGTTACGGCTTTGGCCGTTACACCACCGGGCGAGTTTGGAGACTTGCTGAACTTGCAAGGCTTCAAACCGAGGTTCGAGACCGAACTATGGCTCGAATCGTTCCGCACAGCAGGCGAAATACTTCTCTGCTCTGGAGACGGCAGGCAGATTAAACTTACAAAGGATAGATCAATTGCCACAAAAGAGGAGATACAAATCACGTCGAACTAACTATCGGCGCAAAAGTAACAAGAATAATCGGACAACTATTATTTTAATAGCGATTGTCGCAGTGTTTGTCGTCAGCTTCTTTGGCTATCGAAGATATGTCCAGTATCAGAGTGAGTCAAAGGTTGAAATGGTCCAACAAGACCACAGTCAATTCATCAAAAAAGTATCGCCGTATGCAGTTGAATTGGGTAGACAATATGGAGTTTTACCTAGTATCACGATTGCTCAAGCAATTTTGGAGAGCGACTGGGGTACTAGTTCACTTGCTAGTCAGTACAACAATTACTTTGGTATCAAGGGTGAAGACCCTTCCAATACGAAAGTTTTACAGACGAAAGAATACACCAATGGTCAGTGGATAACTATCAATGGACGTTTTCGAGTTTATTCGGATTTTCGTGAATCGATGAAAGACCATACAAAATTGCTAGTTGATGGTACGACCTGGAATTCGCAACAGTACAGGCAAGTTATCCAATCGAAGAATTATATTGATGCGGCAGTGGCTTTACAAACTGATGGATATGCGACTGATCCTGGTTACACAAACAAAATTATTCGGGTTATTCAAAAATATAATCTGAAAAAATACGATGAAGGTATCAAGTGAAAATCAAAGTATGATAGACTCTAATTATTCTATGTAAATGTAGGGAGAACGGTAATGAAGGAATTAGAAGAAAGAATCAGAACGGATGGTCGAGTTTTAGGCAAGGACGTGCTTAAAGTCGATAGTTTTTTAAACCATCAAGTTGACCCAATGCTAATGGAGAGAATGGGTGAGGAATTCTACAAACACTTTAAAGATTCAGGTATTAACAAGATTTTGACAGTTGAATCTTCAGGTATTGCACCAGCTGTAATGACTGGTTTACAGTTCCAAGTACCAGTTGTGTTTGCTAGAAAGCACAAATCTGTAACATTGAGTGATGATCTTTATACGTCAGAGGTTTACTCATTCACAAAGAAGACTTCTAATCACATCAGTATCGCCAAAAAGTACCTATCCAGTGATGACAAAGTTTTGATCATTGATGATTTCTTAGCTAATGGCCAGGCTGTTAACGGCTTGAATACGATTATTGAGGATGCTGGTGCAACTTTGGCTGGTATTGGAATCGTAATTGAAAAGTCCTTCCAAAAGGGTAGACAAATGATTGATAAATCAGGTATTCCAATCTGCTCACTAGCTAAAATCAAAGCTTTTGAAAATGGACAAGTAGTTTTCGATGAAGAAGAAGACTAGTAATTAAGAAGGTGGAATTATGACTTTTATTGCGCCCGGTAAGACATTAGGCATAATTGGTGGCGGTAGTGAAACATATATTTTTGAATTGGAAGCTAAGAGAATGGGCTTTAGAACCATGCTTTTAACCGATGAAGAGAAGGATATTGCGACACAGGCTGCTGACAGCTTTTTAGTCGGTCAGTTGGAAAACATCGAGAATCTAAGTGAATTGGGCCATAGAAGTGACCTTCTTTTGTATATGGACGAGAATTTTGACAGCAGTTTGTTAAAGGAATTGGCTAAGAGTTTCAACGTTGCTCAAGGTGCTGACTTGTTAACAATTGCTCAAGATCGTTATATCGAGAGAACCTTCTTGAATGATTTAAATATTAATGTGCCACCATTTTTTTCAATCGTAACGGTAGATGATATCAAAAGAGCGGTCGAAGAAATTGGTTTCCCATGTATTTTAAAGCCGATTCAAAAGAACCAAACGATTTTGAAACGTCATATTCTTTATAACGATAACGATGTTGAACGTGTGCAGAAGTTACTCCAAGATGGAACTTACATTCTTGAAGCGTGGATTGAGACTAAGACTGAGTATTCAATCATGATCAGCAAGAGTAAGGACCAAAAGATCCATACTTTTCCAATGATCAAAGAGATTTATGATGGTACGCATTTGATGAGTTCTTTTATTTATAAGAAGAATGATCCAGATGTAGAAGCAGAAATGCAACGAGTTGCCTTGATGGTAGCTGAAAATATTAACTACGTGGGAATTTTTGGCATAGGTTTCATCCTATCTCAATCCGGGGTCTTGTACGTCAAACGAATCTTTCCAGGAATCAATTATTCAGCTAATGTTTATCCAGAGGCAACTGGCATTTCGCAATTTGAATTACATATCAGAGCTATTTGTGACTGGCCAATTCCCGAGATTTTTCCAATGGTCAACGCGGCTACCTTGAAAATTATTGAAGGTAACTTGCCACAGAGTTTGGATTTACTCCAGGAAAAGGCCCAGTGGAAATTTAATTATTACACCGGATTTAAAGCTAAGGATCAAGCCGACCGGGATGTCGGTTATATTTCAATTTTCTCAGACGATGTCGAAGAATTAAAAAATGATATCCTAACAACTAATATTTGGAGAGTAGAATAATTCATGATTGATAGATATGTAACTGAACAGATGAAACCAATTTGGACAGACCAAAACAGATTTCAAGCTTGGCTCGAAGTAGAAATTGCGGCCGTTGAAGGATGGAGCAAAGAAGGAGAAATCCCTGCTGAAGATGCTAAGTTAATTGCTCAAAACGCTAAGTTTGATGTTTCAGAGATTGCTGAAATCGAAAAAGAAACAAAACATGACGTGGTTGCTTTTACAAGAGATGTTTCCAGATACTTGGGACCAGAGAAGAAGTGGGTCCACTTTGGATTAACATCAACTGATGTCGTTGATACAGCCTATGGATACTTGATGAAACAGGCTAATGATATTATTCGTGAAGATTTGAATGAATTTCTCAAGGTAGTCGGTGAGAAAGCTTTGAAGTACAAAGATACTGTTATGATTGGTAGAACTCACGGTGTTCACGCTGAACCTACAACTTTCGGACTAGTTTTAGCTAACTGGTATTCTGAAATCAAACGTGATATCGAACGTTTCGACCATGCTGCTAAAGGCGTTGAAGCTGGTAAAATCAGTGGTGCCGTTGGTAGTTATGCCAATGTTCCAACTGATGTGGAAAAATTTGTTTGTGATAAACTAGGCATCCGTGCCCAAGAAATTTCAACACAAGTTTTACCACGTGACTTACATGCTGAATACATTCAAACAATGGCATTGATTGCTACATCAATTGAACGTTTCGCACTCGAAGTACGTCACTTACAAAGAACTGAAGTCCGTGAAGCTGAAGAATTCTTCGCTGCTGGACAAAAAGGTTCATCAGCCATGCCTCACAAACGTAACCCAATCGGTTCAGAAAACGTAACTGGTTTGGCTCGTGTGATCAGAGGACATGCATTCACAGCCTTGGAAGATGTGCCATTGTGGCATGAACGAGACATTTCACACAGTTCTGCTGAAAGAATTATCATTCCAGACACAACTGAATTGTTGGATTACATCTTACGCAGATTTACTAAGATCACTAAGGATCTAACAGTATTCCCTGACAAGATGATTGAAGACATGAATTTGACACACGGATTGATCTTCTCACAACGTGTCTTGTTGAAGTTAGTTGAAGCTGGCTATTCACGTGAACAAGCTTATGATATCGTGCAACCATTTACTGCCAAAGCTTGGGATGAAAAGAAAGACTTCAGAACAATGCTTGAAAATGATTCTAGAGTAACCGATAAGCTATCAGACAAAGATTTAGACGATGCATTCGATTACCACTGGCACTTACGTCACGTTGACGAAATATTTAAGCGTGTTGGACTAGAATAATAAGCTGCCGCCGGAGGTTTCAAGGGAGTTGAGTCTGCTGTGAGGACCGGCTCGAGCCAAAGGGCGGTCTCGACCCTCGATTTTGAGCCTCGCACAAACCGCGAGTCTCAAAAGTCGTCCTAGTGTTGTAAGAACGGGAAACCACCGTCCTAACGACACTTCTCACTGCTGACTCACTCCCTCGAACCCTCCGGCTAGGGTATTGGTTGATTTGGATTTATTTGATTGGACTGATATTCTGGTCGATAGGTAGTGTGGATTTAATAATGATAATAAGAAAATCTCAACTGAATTTTTTCAGTTGAGATTTTTTAGGTGGGTAAGGATATTTAATTTTGAAAAATATTTAGATAATTGAATTTTGTTCCGTATTGTTTATTAAAGGCGTAAATTTAATTATTCAGTTGTAGGGATGCTTGAGGAAAGTAGTCGCCTAAGAATGATAAATTTGGAGTTAACCAAAACTCTAGACGGAGGTTGCCAATGATTTCACCAGCTATGGAGGTGGCGTTATGGCTTTAGCTATTACACCACAGGGCGACTTTGGAGACTTGCCGAACTTGCAAGGCTTCAAAGCGAGGTGTGAGACCTTGGCTCACGCCGGTCCTCATAGCAGGCGAAAATCATTGGCAACCGGAGTCGGCATCTTAAAATTAAATAAATAAGGAACATATGTTCAATTTTAGCGAGTTGTCTTTCGCTCTATGCAGAAAAATTTGCTACAATATAAACAGCTATTTTAGTTACAACTAAAACTTTTTACACAAAGATTTGAGGGATTTTAAAATTGGACGATACGATGCTAAAAGGTCTTAACCCCGAGCAACAAGACGCGGTTAAGGCAACAGAAGGACCACTTTTAATCATGGCCGGCGCCGGTTCAGGTAAAACAAGAGTTTTAACTCACCGTGTGGCTTATTTGATTGAAGAAAAAAATATCATGCCTTGGCATGTCTTAGCGATTACCTTTACTAACAAGGCTGCTAAGGAAATGAAGGAAAGAATCGGTAAGTTACTAAATGAGTCAGCTAATGATGTCTGGGTCTCAACTTTCCACTCTCTTTGTGTAAGAATTTTAAGAAGAGATTTCGATAAGATGGGCAAACCTAAGACGTTCACGATTGCAGATCCTGGTGAGCAACGTACCTTGATGAAGCAAATCTTGACAAAGATGAACTTGGATCCTAAGCGTTACGATCCGCGTGCTATTTTGGGTACGATCAGTAATGCTAAGAACGAATTGCAGACTCCTGCTGAATATGCCAAGGTAGCTGCTTCACCTTATGAACAAACAGTTGCCAGCGTTTATGACGTTTATGCTAAAGAGATGGAACGTAACAACTCGCTTGATTTCGATGACTTAATCATGCAAACAAGTGAATTGTTCGACCAGTGTCCTGATGTTTTGGAAAAGTATCAAGAAAAATTCCAATATATTCACGTTGATGAATATCAGGATACCAACGAAGCTCAATATAAACTTGTTAAACAATTAGGTGCCAAGTACCGCAACGTCTGTGTTGTTGGTGATGCTGATCAAAGTATTTACGGTTGGCGTGGTGCTAATATCCAAAATATTATGAACTTTGAAAAGGATTATCCCGAAGCAACAACGATTAAGTTGGAACAAAATTATCGTTCAACGAAGACAATTTTGAAGGCTGCCAATGAAGTTATCAACAACAACGGTAACCGTAAGCCTAAGGATTTGTGGACTGATAATCAGGAAGGCGACAAGATCAAGTTTTATCGTGGTCAAAATGAATCAGATGAAGCATTGTATGTCGTTGATCAAGTGAAGAATTTATTGCAAGAAGGCTTTAAATACGGTGATTTTGCAGTGCTTTATCGAACAAATGCTCAATCACGTACATTTGAAGAGAAACTCATGCAAGCCAATATGCCTTATAAGATTATTGGTGGTCATAAGTTCTACGATCGTAAGGAAATTAGGGATATCTTAGCTTACTTGCGTTTGATTGCTAACCACGATGACTCAATGAGTTTTCAACGTGTTATCAACAGTCCTAAGCGTGGTATTGGACCTGGTACAATTGAAAAATTGCAAGCTTATGCGGATGAACACAGTTGGTCATTGCTAGAAGCTGCTGAAAATATTGAGCTTTCACCATTGGCTGCCCGTCCCCGTAAGACTATCGGTGGCTTTGCCAAAGTCATTGATAATTTAACTAAGTTGGCTGAAGATCAGTCAATGACAATCTTGATGGACCACTTACTAGAGGATTCTGGTTATGTTGAAGATTTGAAACAACAAAATAACTTGGAGTCACAAGCACGTGTGGAAAATATCGAAGAACTTTTGACTGTTACGACTCAATTTGACCAAGGTTATGAACCCGACCCAGATGTTGATGAGACACGTTTGACAACGTTCTTAACTGAATTGTCATTGGTCAGTGATCAAGATCAAATTGAAGAAGAGCAACAAGAAATTACTTTGATGACATTGCACGCTGCTAAAGGTTTGGAATTCCCAGTTGTCTTCCTAGTTGGTATGGAAGAAGGAATTTTCCCACTTGGTCGTTCATTGCTCAAAGAAGATGACCTCGAAGAAGAGCGTCGTCTGGCATATGTTGGTATCACTCGTGCTGAAAAGCGTCTCTACTTAACAAATGCCGTCAGTCGTATGCTTTATGGCCGTCTACAAAACAACGCTACTTCACGTTTCGTTGAAGAAATTAAAGATGATGCTATTGAACGTGTCAACAGCAATGCTGGTAATATTGGTCGTCCAAGTGGTCGCAATTCGTCATATAAGGACCGTCGACGTGTAGCTGCTACTACTGCAACCTTCCAATCACCAACTTTGAAAGCCAAAGGTGCTTCTGGTGCGGAGAAATTGCACTGGAACGTTGGCGATAAAGTTGAACACAAGAAGTGGGGTCAAGGTACAGTTGTCAAAGTTAATGGCGATGGTAATAACGCTGAGTTAGACGTGGCTTTCAAGAGTGAAGGTATTAAACGTCTCTTGGCAGAATATGCCCCAATTAAAAAAGTTACTGATTAATCAAGAGGTGAAATCATGGCAGATTTAACAAAAGAACAAGCTAATCAAGAGTTAGCGAAGATTCGTCCTCAATTGAATGAATGGCGCGATGCTTACTACACCAAGGATGCACCCGTTGTTGAAGATAATGTTTATGACAAACTTTACAATCAATTATTGGCTCTAGAACAGCAATATCCTGATTTGGTAACTTCGGATTCACCTTCGCAACAAGTTGGTGATGTCACGTTACCAGATTTCAACAAGGTAACCCACGATATTCCAATGCTGTCGATGGGGGATGTTTTTTCTGAAGGAGAATTAGCTGAATTTAACGACCGAATTGAAAAAAATGTTGGACATGAGGTCGATTATAATGTTGAATTAAAAATTGATGGTTTGTCACTGTCACTTATTTATGAAAATGGTATCTTAGTACAAGGTTCAACCCGTGGAAATGGAACGATTGGTGAAAATGTGACGGAGAATGTTAAGACTATCAAGGATATTCCCCAGAAACTCAGTCGTCCGTTGTCATTTGAAGTGCGTGGCGAATGTTTCATGTCTAAGAAAGAATTTTTACGTTTGAATCAAGAACGTGAAAATGAGGGACAACAAGTTTTTGCCAATCCTAGAAATGCGGCTGCCGGTAGCTTACGTCAGTTGGATCCGAAGGTGACTGCTTCCAGAAAATTGGATACATTTATGTATACGATTGTTACTTTTGACGATTTGAATGTTTCCACACAACATGAAGCTTTGGAAACTTTGAAAGAATTAGGCTTTAACGTTAACCCAACAGCTGAAGTTACAACTGGTTTGAAGGGTGTTCAAGAATTCATTGAACGTTACGGAGAAATTCGTGATGACCTTGATTACGGTATTGATGGAGTTGTTCTAAAAGTTGATGATTTAGCCATTCAACGAGACCTTGGTAATACTGTCAAAGTACCTCGTTGGGAAATTGCTTATAAGTTTCCACCTGAACAAGCAGAGTCAGTGGTTCACGATATTGAATGGACGATTGGTAGAACAGGTGTCTTAACGCCAACAGCTGTGATGGATCCGGTGCAATTAGCTGGGACAACAGTGTCTCGAGCAACTTTGCATAATGAAGATATGATTCGTCAAAAGGATATTCGTATTGGTGATACCGTACTCTTGCATAAAGCAGGCGATATCATTCCAGAAGTTTCACAAGTTGTTTTAAGTAAACGCCCCAAGGATTCAGTGCCAGCTGAAATTCCAACACATTGTCCATACTGTGATTCTGAGTTGATTCATTTAGAAGATGAAGTAGCTTTACGTTGCATCAATCCTAAGTGTCCCGCCCAAGTTAAAGAACAGTTGACTCACTTCGCTTCAAGAAATGCGATGAATATCGACGGCTTAGGTCCCAAGATTATTGAGCAACTTTATACGAAGAAATTAGTGCAAGATGTCGCTGATATTTATAAATTGACGGCTGAGGATTTGGAAACTTTGGATGGCTTCAAAGAAAAATCTATCAATAACTTATTAACAGCAATTGATAACTCAAAGAGTAATTCCGTTGAAAGATTACTTTTCGGCTTAGGAATTCGTCATGTCGGTGCCAAAGCCGGTCGAATTTTAGCTGAGAATTTTGGTAGTTTAGATAATTTGATGTCCGCTTCCAGAGAAGAAATCCTTGAAGTAAATACTATGGGTGAGATAATTGCTGATAGTATTGCAACTTATTTTGCAAATGATGATGTTAAAAAGCTTATTAATGAACTAAAATCAGTAAATATTAATATGAATTTTATCGGTAGTTCAAATTCTAATGAAACAAATAGTCACTTTACTGATAAAATAATTGTTATAACCGGAACATTACAAAATTATAAACGTTCACAATTGGCCGAGACGCTTGAAAATCTCGGTGCTAAAGTTACGGGTTCAGTTACGAAAAAGACTGACATCTTGATTGCCGGTGAAAAAGCTGGTAGTAAACTAACTAAAGCGCAACAATTGGGAACACAGATTATTGATGAAGCAACATTGTCTGAATATTTAGATGATGCCAAAGAGTAGGAGAACAGTTTTGAAAAAATTCTTAAAAACTACATCGCTATTGCTGATGTGCTCGTTATTGTTGGCTGCCTGTGGGAATTTACAAGATTCCAGTTTGTCATCAGGTGGTGGCGATTCTTCCAAGAGTTCTGTTCAGACAACAACATCGTCTGATTCAAGCAGCTACGATGTTTTATTAAGTGATGGGAAATATAAAACTAGTCCTATTTCTGGACTTACTGCAGCTGACAATAGTAATCAGTTCAACAGTAGAAGTTTCGAAAGTGGACTTATGAGCTTGTCGAAGAAACAATTTTCAACGAATTCATATGTTTTCCAAGAAGGCCAAGTTTTGAGTGCAAGTACTGTCAATGATTGGTTAGCACGTAAATCCAGCAAGAATGAGTCAGGTTTGAATCCTGAATCTAATGGCTCAACTGATCCTGACAAACGTACGCCAATGTATTTCCAACAAATGCTTGAGGAAGATTATCTTCAAAAACAAGATGGAAAATATAAATTGGCTGGGATGTCGATTGGTATTGCAATGAATAAGATCGATTACTATCAGAAGAAGCAATATGGTGCCACTTTCAAGTCAACGATTTCTACTGAAGAGCAAAAGGCTCAAGGTGAAAGAATTGCCAAAGAAGTTGTCCAACGCTTGCGTAAAGATAGTAAAGTCGGTAATATTCCAATTGTTGTTGGTTTATATTCAGTTGCTCCAGCAGATACTTTAGTTGGGGGAACTTATTTCCAATATTCATTGAGTAAGAGCGATGGTTTAGGTAATTGGAGTGATTTAGGCTACAAGAATCAAATGTTGCCAACTGTTAACGGCGATAATGCTATCAGTAGCAGTGATTCCGATGCGTTTGCCAACTTTAAGCAACATATTCAAAATTACTTCCCTAATCTTTCGGGAGTTACTGCCCAAGCTCACTACGATGGAACAAGTCTCAAAGCAATGGATATTACAATCAATACTCAATTTGATGGGCTAGCTCAAGTAACTAGTTTTACTCAGTTCGTTCAGACAAGTGCCCAAAAGTACTTGCCATCAGGAGCTAACTTAGACATCAATATTCAAACAGTTGATGAACAACAAGCCGTTGTTACACGTACAAACGGTAAGTTCTATTCACACGTTTATAATGCAGATTAAAAAGGAGAAACAAATGATTTCAAAAGATGAAATTTTACACGTTGCCACTTTGGCTAATTTAAAATTCCAAGATAATGAAGTTGACAGTTTTGTTGACCAACTAGATAAAATTGTTGGTATGGAAAGCAAATTATCATCAGTTGATACAACTGGTGTTGAACCAACTTACAATATGGCTGACACCAACTCTGTCTTCCGTGAAGATAAAGGTATCCATACTGAAACTAGAGAACAAATGCTTGAAAATGTTCCTGAAGTTGAAGATAACCTTATCAAAGTTCCAACGATTGTTGACAAGGAGGACGCTGAATAGTGGATATCAAGAAAGAAACAATTGCTTCTTTGCACGAGAAGTTAGTTAACAAAGATGTAACTGCCGAAGCTCTTACAAACCAAGCTTTAGACAATATCAAAGGTGATGCTGAAAAGCTAAATACTTTCATTACTGTCAATGACAAGGCAACTGAGGATGCTAAGAAAATTGACGTTGAAGGTGTTGACGGTTTATTAGCTGGTATTCCAGTGGGTATCAAGGATAATATCGTTACAAACGGTATTAAGACTACTGCCGCAAGTAAAATTCTTTATAATTTCATGCCTGTTTACAGTGCAACTGTTATGGACAAATTAGCTGCTGCCGGCGCTATTAACGTTGGTAAGACTAACTTGGACGAATTTGCCATGGGTTCATCTACTGAAACTTCATACTATGGAACTTCAGTTAATCCTTGGGACTTCAGTCGCGTTCCTGGTGGTTCTTCAGGTGGCTCTGCTGCTGCCGTTGCCGCTGGTGAAGTTGTTGCTGCCCTAGGTACAGATACTGGTGGTTCAATCAGACAACCCGCTGCCTTCAATGGTATCTTTGGTATCAAACCAACTTACGGTCGTGTTTCTCGTTGGGGTGTTATTGCCTTTGCATCAAGTCTTGATCAAGTCGGTGTTATGTCAAAACGTGTCGAAGATTCAGCAACTGTTCTTTCAGTTATTGCTGGTCATGATGACAAAGATTCAACTAGTTCAGAAAAAGAAGTTCCAGATTACCGTGCTAACTTGAACAAAGATATGCATGGTGTTAAGATTGCCGTTCCTAAGGAATTCTGGCATGAAGGAACTCATCCTGACGTGCTTGCTAACGTTAATAAAGCTCTTGATGCTTATAAGAAGATGGGTGCTACAGTCGAGGAAGTTAGTCTTCCAACATTGGAACATGCCGTTGAAGTTTATTATGTCCTAGCATCTAGTGAAGCCTCATCTAACCTTCAAAGATATGATGGTGTTAGATATGGTTACCGTGCTAAAGATGTTAAGAATATCAAAGACTTGTTCGTTAACTCTCGTTCAGAAGGTTTCGGTGATGAAGTTAAACGTCGTATCATGCTAGGTACTTTCGCTCTATCAGCTGGTGCTTATGATGCATACTTCAAGAAGGCTGCTGAAGTTAGAACAATTTTTATCAATGAAATGAATAACGTCTTAAAAGACTATGATTTAATTATGGGACCTTCAACAACAACACCTGCTTTCAAGATTGGTGAAAAAGTTGACGATCCATTGGCAATGTACATGAATGATATTTTGACAATTCCTGCTAACTTAGCTGGTTTGCCTGCTGCTTCAGTTCCTGCCGGTTTAGCTGACGGAATGCCAGTTGGTCTACAAATCATTGGTAAGCCATTTGCTGAACAAGATGTCTTCAATGCTGCTTATGCTTTACAAGAAGAAAATAAATTCTATGAACAAATACCAACTGCACTCAAGGGGGAAGACTAATGAATTTTGAAACAACTATCGGACTAGAAGTCCACGTTGAATTAAAGACTAAGTCCAAGATGTATAGTCCTTCACCAGTTGCTTATGGTGCTGAATCTAATATCAATACCAACGTTATTGACTTTGGTTTTCCAGGAACATTGCCAACTGTAAATAAAAATGCTTATCGTCTCGGTGTTATGGTCGGATTAGCTTTGAATGCTAATATCGAAAATCACACTCACTTTGACCGTAAGAACTACTTCTATCCAGATAATCCTAAAGCTTACCAAATTACTCAACAAGACAAACCATTGGGTCACGATGGCTATATCGAAATTGAAGTTGATGGCGAAAAGAAGAAAATCGGTATCGAAGAACTTCACGTCGAAGAAGATGCTGGTAAAAATACCCACGGTAACAACGGCTATTCATATGTCGATTTGAACCGTCAAGGTACACCTTTGATTGAAATTGTTTCAAAGCCTGATATGAAGTCTCCTGAAGAAGCTTATCAATATCTTGAAAATCTTCGTAAGATTATTCAATTTACTGGTGCTTCTGATGTTAAGATGGAAGAAGGTTCAATGCGTGTTGATACTAATATCTCAATCCGCCCAGTTGGATCAGATACATATGGTACCAAAGTCGAATTGAAGAACTTGAACTCATTCAACCACGTTAGATTAGGTCTAGCTTACGAAGAGAAACGTCAAGCTGCTATCCTTAAACAAGGCGGCACAATTGGCCAAGAAACAAGACGTTTTGATGAAAAATCTGGTGAAACATTCTTAATGCGTGTTAAGTCCGGTGCTGACGATTATCGTTACTTCCCAGAACCAGATCTACCAGATTATGAAATTTCACCAGAATGGATTGCTGAAATCAAGGCTAACTTGCCAGAAACAGCTTCCGTAAGACGTAACCACTACATCAACGAATTAGGAATTCCTGAATATGATGCCGGTGTTTTGACAGATACTAAGGAAATGTCTGACTTCTTTGATGAAGCAGTTAGTTACGACGCTAATCCAAAACTAGTTTCTAACTGGTTGATGGGTGAAGTTAATGCTTACTTGAACGATAAGAAAATTGGTTTGCTTGATACTAAGTTGACACCTGAACATCTTGCTAAGATGATTAACTTGATTTCAAACGGAACAATTTCTTCGAAGATTGCTAAGAAGGTCTTCCAAGAAACTATCAGCAACGGAACAGAACCTGAGGAATGGGTTAAGTCTAAGGGACTTGTCCAAGAATCTGATCCAGCTGTTTTGAAGCCAATGATCTTAGAAATTCTAGACAATAATCAACAATCAATCGATGACTTTAAGAATGGTAAAGATCGTGCCGTTGGTTTCTTGGTTGGTCAAATCATGAAACAAACACATGGACAAGCCAATCCTAAGGTTGTTAATAAGATTTTGATGGCAGAGTTAAAGAGTCGTTAGTGAGGGAAAGATATGCGAGCTAGACTTATATATAATCCAACTTCAGGTCACGAGACCATGAACAGTAATGTTGGAGACATTTTGAATATTATTGAAAAAGCTGGTTATGAGGCTAGTGCTTATCGAACGACACCGAAAAAAAACTCAGCTAAAGATGAAGCCAGACGAGTAGCTAAAGAGGGTTTTGACCTGATTGTTGCTGCTGGTGGCGATGGTACGATCAATGAAGTTGTTAACGGAATTGCCGATTTGGATCACCGTCCTGAAATGGCAATTATTCCGGCCGGAACAACGAATGATTACGCCCGTGCTTTGAAGATTCCACGTGATGATGTCGTAGAGGCTGCCAAAGTGATTTTGAAAGGTCAAAAGTTACCAGTTGATATTGGACAAGCTGGTAAAAGTTACTTTATCAATATCGCCGGCGGTGGTTCAATGACCGAATTGACTTATGAAGTTCCTTCAGCTTATAAGTCAATCTTGGGTTACTTGGCCTACTTGGTAAAAGGTGCAGAAATGTTGCCTCGTATCAGTCCTATTGACATGCACATCGAATATGACGACGGTGTTTTTGACGGGAAAGCAACGATGTTTCTAATCGGATTGACTAATTCAATCGGTGGGATGGAACAAATTGCGCCCAACTCAGTTATTGGTGATGGAACTTTCTCATTGATTATCGTTAAAGAAACTAACTTGCGTGATCTTGTTCATTTGATTGCCTTAGTTCTAAACGGTGGTCGTCATGTTTATAATCCAAAGGTTATTTACACGAAGACTAAAAAAATCAGTGTTAAAGCTAACGATGAAAATCGTGTCATGGTCAACTTGGATGGTGAATATGGTGGGGATGCTCCGATGGAATTTACTAACTTGCATAACCATCTAAATATTTACGCCAACGTTGATTCGATTCCGCTCAAAGCAATTGATACATCAACTCTCAGTGAAAAAGATGCTGGCGAGAAGATTATCGAAGAAGAAAAGAACCTTGATTCAGATAAATCAGATAACGATAAAGAAAAAGAAACAGATAAATAAATAAGAATTAGGAAGTGTATCGATTTTGGACACTTCTTTTTTCTATGTATAGGTGAAAAATGGAAAAACCAAATTTGAAAAAGAACCAAGAAATAGAATTAGACATCCTTGATCTCTCATATGAGGGTAAAGGTGTTGCTAAAGTCGATGACTTCACATTGTTCGTTGACAATGCATTGCCAGGTGAAAAAGTTAAAGCTGTTATCACACGTGTGAACAAGAACTTTGGCTTTGCTAAAACACTTGATGTTTTAGTAGAATCTCCTGACCGTGTCCACGATATTGACGCTGTCTACGCTCAAACAGGAATCGCTCCTTTGAGCCACTTGAAGTATGACAAGCAACTTGAATTCAAACACAACCAAGTCGTAACTGATTTTGACAAGATTGGTTTGAAAGATGTTACTGTTAACGATACTTTGGGTATGGAATCACCATTCAATTACCGTAATAAGGCACAAGTTCCAGTTCGCCAAGTTAATGGCAAGTTGACAACTGGTTTCTATCGTCGTCGTTCACACGATTTAGTACCAATGGAAAACTTCTTGATTCAAGATCCTAAGATTGATGCTGAAATCATCCGTGTCCGTGATATTTTGCGTAAATATAACGTTCGTGGTTTTGATGAACAAAATCAAAAGGGTCAAATCAAGACAATCATGGTTCGTCGTGCTTACTTTACTGGTGAAATGATGGTCGTTCTAGTTTCAAGAACACCTGATATTTCTCACTATAAAGACATTACTAAAGAAATTATGGCTAACCCCGAGATTAAGTCTGTCTTCTTGAACATCAATTCTAAGAATACTAACGTTATTCTTGGTCAAAAGATGACATTGCTCGGTGGTAAGAAGTATATTGATGATGAAATTTTGGGACATAAATACCGTATTTCACCAAAATCTTTCTACCAAGTTAACCCTGTTCAAACTCAAAACCTTTACAAACTTGCAATTGATAAAGCTGAATTGACAGGTAAGGAAAACGTTGTCGATGCCTATTCAGGAATTGGTACAATTGGACTTTCATTAGCTAACAAGGCTAAGCACGTTACTGGTATCGAAATTATTGAAGATGCCGTTAAAGATGCTGACCAAAATGCTAAGTTGAATAATATTACTAACGCTGATTTTATCGTTGGTAAGACTGAAGATGTTTTGAATGACTGGGCTAAGAATGAAGTTTCAGTCGACGTCTTGATGGTTGATCCTCCACGTAAAGGTTTGGCTAATTCATTGATTGATTCATTGAAGAACATCAAACCAAAGCGGATAGTTTATATCAGTTGTAATCCTGCTACTTTGGCACGTGATTTGGAACTATTGAGCGATACATACGAAATTGGCGATGTAACTCCTGTTGATATGTTCCCAATGACTAACCATATCGAATGTGTTACAAAACTTACTTTGAAATAGGTTTTATGACTGCCGTCGGAGTGGGACAGTGATTCCGCCGCGGTGGACCGGTGCGAGCCAAGGTCTCGCGCCTCGATTTTGAACTTCGAGAAGGTCGCTCGAATTTCAAAATACGTCAGTAGTGTAAGAGCTGAAGCTCTAACGCTACTCTCACCGCAGGCTCCATCACTGTCCCACCCCGACTAATGTATTTTTTTGATTGATGATAATTTTAAAATAAATAGCACTCAAATCAGCGGGTTATCTGTGATTTGAATGCTTTTTTGTTTTGTTCAATTATATTAATTATTTAATTGATGAAAATTTGGATAATAGTAATTGTATGACTGATAGATTAATATTGAATTGAATATTAAATTAGCCGGAGATTTCGAGTATGAAGCCCGCAGTGGGTGTGGCGTTAGGACGGGTGAATTTCCCGTTCTTACACCACAGGGCGTTTTTGAGACGTGGTTTTCGGCTCAAAAGCGAGGTTCGAGACCGTACTTTGGCTCGAAACGGTCCACACAGCAGGCTTCATACTCGAAACTGGAGGCGACAGAGGACAACTATTATGAAATTAATTTTTGGAATTGGTGCTATTTTAATTGGTATTTGGCAGGTTTATGTTTCGAAACAATATTTTAATAATCTCAAGAAACAATCTAGTCCACTGATTTTTGCCTTAATTGCTACGATTGCTAGTTTGGCTTTTGCGGCTGTTTTGTTGGTTTATGGTGTTCAAACTTTGATTTCTTTACGTTAATCGGGAAAAACAATACGTTTAAAGACAATTTATGTTTTGGTTATTATTTCTGAAATATAATATTGTTAGCAGTAAGAATTGAGGGATATCATGGATCATGAAAAAGTTTTCTTAGGTGATAACCTGAGAAGTTGTCGAAAAAATTGTAATTTATCGGAACGTGAAGTTTCTAAAATGTTGCATGTCGATATTACGACGATTTCAAAATATGAACACAACACGAGAACTCCCGATATCTATATGATGATGCGATTCGCTGATGTTTACGAAGTCAGTTTGGATAAATTAGTTGGAAGAAAATAGATGGATGCTTGGCCTGCAAAGGTTTAAGCATCTTTTTTGTATTGATATATACGCGTGGTGCTAGTTAAGTATGCCGTCTCCAGAGCTGGAAAATATTTCCCGGCTCTTCGGACTAATTAATCGTTATTAGTTGAGTGTGAAAGCATTTAAACAATTTTAGACTATGAAATATTTGTAATGGGTTATCGACTAGTACCATGCGTATATATATGAAAAAAGGACATATCAAATGTTTGTATACATTTGATATGTCCTTTTTTTAATCAATTCTTGTTGGAAAGTAGCTTAGTTAATTCCTTATTTTTTCTGAATGAAACTTCACAGGTTGATCCATCAGTGAATGACAGTGTTCTTGAATGGCTGTCGTATGTTGTTGCGTTCTCTAGGTTGACTAAGTAACTGCGATTGCAACGGAATAGGTTGGGGTAGTCGGTTTCGAAGGTGTTTAGGGAGCCGTTGAATTCGGCCAGTTGATTTTTCGTGATGATAAATATTCGGCCGGGGACGTCTTTTTGTGTGTACAGCATGATAATGTCGTCCATCATGATGGAAAAATAACGGCTGCCAATCTTGTAATCTAACAGGTTTTTCGATGAGTGACTGTATTTTTGAAGATTCTTTTTTGCCATTTCAATGTCGTCAGTGATGCGATGTTTGATTTCATCGAGACCTTTATTTTTCAAGATGTAATCCATCGGAGCAATTTTACGTTCGAGTGTAGTTAGAGATAATTCGTCGTGGGTCGTGATGAAAACAATTTGAGCCATCGGGGCATCTCTACGAACTCTTTCCGCAATATTTAAGCCGGCCATTTTGTCATCATTAATTTCCATATCTAAAAAATAGAGGCCTTGTTCTTGAGGCGTGTAATCTTGGTAAAATTTCTCGACTGAATCGGAGATTGATTTTAATTCAAGATTGGCGTCATTGATCAAAATACCATTTTTAATAAATTCAGCGTATTTCTGGCGTTGAATGGAGTTGTCTTCGAGTAAATAAACTGGGAACACTTAATCACCCCCTACAATAATTAATGTCATCAACAGATGGCTATGGATAATTTTAGTTTCTAAGTATAGATTATCAGTTTCCGAGATTAAACGGCGAGTATTTGCTAAACCGAAACCAAGATGATTGGCTTTAGTCGTGTAACCCGTCTGGAATAGGTCTCGAAAATTTAAATTCCCTTTGATGGGATTGTCGATAGTTATTTCAGTAATATTGTCAGCTTGGGTAATGGCGCAGGTGACATCTTTTTCAGCGATTGTTTGAACGTATTCAAAAGCATTGTCTAAAAGAATGCCTAAAATTCTGACGATAATTAAAATTTCGGTTGTGAAATGATAATGGTCTTGATTCAATTCAATTTGAAAATTAATTTTTTGATTTCTTGCTAAGAAAAACTTTTGAATCAATATTCCCCGAATTGCGTCGCTGTCGATAGCTTGGACTTGGGCGATATTTCCGCTGTCAGTTGGCAATAACTTGGCTTGGGATTGCACGATATCTTGATAATATTGTTTCAATTCAGCGGAGTCGCTTTGATCAACGAATGTTTTCATCGATAACATGATGTTTTGAAAGTCATGTTTGAACTTGCGTATATCGGTATATTGTTGGCGCACACTGATTAGATAATCGTTCAATTGCTTGTTATAAATCACTTTAGCTTGAGCTTGTCGTTGAATGGCAATAGTTTTAACAAAGAAAATTAATTGGCGATATGTCAAAGTAATGATAACGGTGAAGACTACCAGAATAATGGACTGTAACGTCGCTGTGACGGATTGCAAGTCACTGACTAGTAGAATTACCATGAAGGCCACAAAGACGCTGAAAGACATCGTAAAGACCCTTCTACCTAGATGATACTGTTCGACTTGAATCCAAAGTTTGACTGTAGGAGCTCGATAAACGTTGGTTAAGAGTAAAAAGATGATGATGTATATTGCGTTGATCAATAATGAAACGAGGATAAAGTTTTGCTGGAATTCCTCTAAAATTTGTAATTTCCACTCATTGAGGGCAATAAAGAAGATAATTCTGGCTGTATAAGTTGCTAAACTGAACAAGACAGTTTCGATATTGGCAGCCATGACTAGTGAAATCGACTTTTGCATATCTAACGTCTTGAATTTATTCCAAGCCCAATTGCACAGCAAGATAAAGCAGACGAATAATAAAATAAAAATATCATCGACAAATAATCCGATATAACCAAATATTAAAGAAATGGTTACATCGGATATTAAATGTCCTATATTAAATGAGTTTAAAAAGTAGCGATGTATCTGCAAAATTGCAAATAAGATAAAGAAATCTGCTACAAAACTTAGTTCCCAATCTATATATACCATACGCTAATTGTATTTAAAAAATCGGTTTAATACAAGCTAATTATGGTTGAGGGTCTGGGACTTTTTTGCTTGTTCGACTGTTGCTTGAGTTATTTATACCATTTCCAACAATGTACTGATGGAAGATGTCAATAAATTGGGTGTTAGCAATCATATCAGAGTGCTGAGCTTTGTCGCCAGTAAGGGTGATCAATGTGTAACGCTTGATGTGGCCTTCGTAAATATATTTACCAGCATCGACACTGCCGAGCGGAACGATTCCGTCATCTGTGTACAACTGCGTACCAGCAACTGAATAATAAGTTAAATCAGTTGGAATCTTGCTTCGATCTTTAACTAGGTCGTTTAACATCTGTGTTCGATTGGAAGTATTTTTTTCTTCAAAGTTGTAGGGCGTACCAACGGTTAACATCTGGTTGACGTTAATCGTCGAGTCATCAAAATAATGTTCCAAAAAGTAAGTCCAAATCAGACCACCATTTGAATGTCCAAAGGCATTGAAGTTATTGAAGCGATAACGAGCCTTGAGCTTATTGAAAGCCTGATTGAACCAAGCAGCTTGTTTTTTGATATTGGCATAACCATCTTTATTATTCTCAAACCCCACCACAATAAAGGGGCGTGTGTCGTTGGGACGAATACTGCCAGTGTAGGTGATGGTGTCATTGGTGTGAACGGTCATCTTGAGTAAACTGTGATGTTCGCCGTATTGACGATTGACTGTTTTGACCAAATCATCGAAACGATTGGCTGTCGCACTGCTACCGGGAATCATAATGACGGGTGACATTGGCGAGTTGTAACGCCCAGCTAAGGTCGTAACGTTGCTCTTAGTCCATAGATATGAGGGAATACCAAGTAGAATCAGGATAATGCCTAAACTTAATAGGTATTTGAAATTTTTATTCTGCTTTAAATTGCGTAGTTGCATCCGCATTAGACTTCACCTTCTTCAATGCCGGGATTGTCTAATAATTTGACCTTAGCGGCCATTTTAACGAAAGGCATATAAATGTATACCGAGATAATTATCGCCAGGATAGAGAATCCTAGAGCCTGCCAGCTACCATTGGTACCGATGAAGGCAATCAGTGGTCCAGGGGTACCAACTGGTACGGGATAAACGCTTGGTGGCATCAGATGTAGGGTGATAGCGAGTGCTGCCATTAACATGTTAGCCAAGGGGGCTAATAGAAATGGAATGAGAAAGATAACGTTGAATAGCACAGGTATACCCGTCATAACGCCACTACTAATATTAAAAATACTTGGTATCATTGCCCAACGTGCCACAGTTTGAAAGTCTTTATCCTTAGAAATAATTAGGATAGCAATGATCAAACCGAGGATTGAACCAGTTCCACCATACGTTGCGAAGGCGTGATATAACGTTGAACTGGTAAATGGATTGGGAGCGTTCCAAGCGGTGTGTTTTTGAAGAGCATAATTTAGGTTGATGGTCGATAGGACGTCCATTTTTTCCACACCCAGAGCGGAGTAAGTTCCTGACCAACCGAAAAATGACATGATTAATGTGTAAATAGAAAAGACTAAAGTTTTAGTAATTTGTGTCCAATTATTTTTGGAAGTGTACTCTGTCGAGAGGGCATTGATGAAGTTACCAGGTGCTTCAGAATAATAAGTGACGTTGATTAATGTACTGAAAATCATTGCAATAATTAATGAAATGATGATTGGCTTTAGGGATATGAAAGTTCTTTCCAAAATACTGGTAGTTTGTTTTTCATTTTCAAGATTGGGAGCCTGACGACTGAGTTTCTTGAAAATCCAACCGATAATCATACCGGAAATAATGGCGAATAGGAGTCCTCGCATACCCAGCATATCAGTGTGAAATGAGAAGGGCTGTACCTTGGAATATGCGTAATCCATTATCAAAAGGGAGCTGATACCAGTTAGTCCGGCTAGTTGATCGTCACGATGATAATATTTGGCGGTATATTTAGCCGCACCAAAGATGGCGATAACTGATACCCAACCGAGTGACATGTTGTACAGTCCGTTAGCAACGTTTTCGATTAAACGGTAAAAGAAATCATTTCCAAACGTTGGAAAAACATCGGTCAGAAAGCCCTCTTTACCAAGTACGACTGTCTGAATAATTTTTATAAAACTCCCGAATAAAGCAAAAGGAAAGATTAATAATAATGTTCGTTGAATAATTCGATAAATCAATAATTTTTGAATCTTTAAAGTCCCTCGAACCAACCGTTCCTCAAGCTTACTGTTGAATTGAACTTTCATGAAAACACCTGCTATTCATTTCAAATAATATCCCAAGCAAATTATAACCTCCAACAAAAAAAGCCGCCATCAAAGCGACCTTTTTTTATGAAAATAATGAATGTAATAAATTGGTAGACCAAGTAATGTGATTCCGATACCCATGAATGCCAATCCAGGCTGGCGTATCAAGGTTGAAATGATGATATATCCGCCACCTAGTAAGGCAATAATTGGTGGAAGTGGATAAAAACTAATCTTATAAGGACGTTCCAATTCGGGTTCATTGCGACGTAAGATAAAGACACCGATGAACATCATCATTGAGAAAATCCACATAACGAAAACTAACATATCGGTTAGGTAATCGAAGCTTCCCATAAAAATCATAATGATAGCGATAATTGTTTGGACGATTCCAGCATTGGCAGGAACACGAGTTTTATTAGTTAATTTACCAAAGAATTTTGAGAAAACAATTTCATCATCGGTACCAAGAACATAGCTGACACGCGAACCGGTCATTGTGTAGCCGTTAACGGATCCGAAGACGGAAATCAAAATACCGATTGTAACAATTTTTCCACCGATATTACCGAAAATCTGAATGGCAGCTTCAGAAGCCGCGTTTTGATTTCCAGGAATCAAGTGGAATGGTAATGATTTGATGAAAACAAAGCTGATCAAAACGTAAATTAAAGTGATAAAGAATAGTCCCACGATAATTGATTTAGCTAAGTCTTTCTCAGGTTTCTTCATTTCACCAGCTAAGTTACCAACATTCATCCAACCATCAAAGGCAAACATTGTGGCTAAAAGTCCACCACCCATGGATGACCAAAAGTCGGGATGACTTCCAGAAGTAACAGGGAAGAGTGATACGGGATGTGTTGCTGGTGTGAAAATTCCTACAACAATAATCACAACAATTGGAATTAATTTGGCAATTAAGGAAATTGATTGAATTCGTCCACCGACTTTAGCACCTAAAAGATTGACGGCAAATAAAAAGACTGCCAAGGTGATAGCGATGGGGATTTGCCAAACGTGTGGAATATTGCAGAGGTTCAACACCTGTGTAGCAAAGATTATGGATAGTGCGGAAATTCCAGCTGGATAATAAATGACCGACTGTGCCCAAGCCAGTAAGAAAGCTGGGACTTTTCCGTAAATATATTCAATATATTTGTAAATTCCACCGGCAACTGGCAAGGCAGAAGCTAATTCCGCCACAGTTAGTCCGGCATTGATAGTAATAAAACCAGCTAAGAGCCATACAAAAATAGTCAAACTTGCTGATCCAGTAGCGGCCGTAACACTAGAGATTTTGAAGAATACTCCACCTCCGATTACAAGACCCATTACTGTTGATAGCGCTGGAAAGAATCCTAAATCCCTTTTCAGGCTAAATTTGTCTGTTTCATCGTTCATTGAAAAAAAGTACTCCCCTCAAATGGTATAAAGTAAAATTATATACCATATTATTAAATTTTGAGTATTTTTTTGTTGGTAATTACGCTTACATATCAGTAAAATTAAATACAGAGGTGATTTTATGATTAGTTTAGGAATAATAGGAACAAACTGGATCACAGAACAATTTATTAAAGCAACGGATGAAACCAAAACTTTTGCTTTAACAAACGTTTACTCACGTACAGAAGCGAAAGCTGAAAGCCTTATTGAAGATTTGAAGAAGAAAGATATTGATATCAGTACAGATTTAACTGCTTTCTTTAAGAAAGATTTCGATACAGTCTACATTGCTTCACCAAATGGATTACATTTTGCTCAAGCTAAACAGGCTTTGGAAAATGGTAAGAATGTTATCGTTGAAAAGCCTAGTACTTCAACAATCAAAGAGTTTAGTTTATTGGACGATTTGGCTCACAAAAATGGTCTCTACTTATTTGAGGCAGCTAGACATATTCATGAACCGATCTTTAAGAAGATTGAGGAAATTGTTGATAAGAATCGGGAAAAATTAAGTGGTGCTAGTTTTTCTTATATGAAATACTCGAGCCGTTATGACGCCTACTTAGCAGGCAAGAATCCTAATATTTTCACAACTAAGTTCTCTGGTGGGGCTTTATATGACTTAGGAGTTTATACAGTTTATGACGCCGTTGTACTATTTGGTCAACCAGAAAAAGTTGACTATGACGCTGAATTTCTAGCATCCGGGGTTGATGGCAGTGGGGCTTTAACTTTGAAATATCCTGATTTTGACGTCAATATTATTATTGGTAAGACAAAGAATTCCTACATGTCGTCAGAAATTTACTTTGGTCGTGATACCTTATTGTTAGATAATGGTGGGGATATCAGTCATTTAGATTGGGCCGACGATAATAAGAATATTACCGATGTACCAGCTTTGAAGGCTGAAAATCCGATGGATTCTGAGGCTAGTGAGTTTGCTAGAATAATGACCGAAAAGGATCAAGCAACTTATGATAAACTATTAAAATACGCCAGAACGGTAAATAGAATTCTAGAGCAAGCAAGAACAAGTGCCGGTATTGTTTTTGATGCAGATGAGGAAAAATAAATTGGAAATACCAAAATTATATCAAGACTACTTTAAAGCAAATCAATTTGAAACATTAACTAAGATTCAAGAGGCTGTCTACATGCCTTTCAAAGAAGGTAAAGATTTAGTAGCTATGGCACCAACAGGTTCAGGTAAGACATTAGGTTTCGTGATGCCAATGCTAGAAACCTTGGTTCCTAAAGACGGACTCCAAGTTTTGATCTTGGAACCTTCACAAGAATTAGCCATGCAAGTTCGTGATGTTATTCAACCACTTGCTAAGTTAATCGACTGTAAAGTTCAAGCTTTGACAGGTGGTGCTAATCCCACACGTCAATTGAAGAAATTGAAAGAAAAACCTGAGATTATCGTTGCTACATTAGGACGTTTGAACGAGTTAGTTGAATCTCGTAAAGTGAAATTAGGTAAAATCAATACAGTTATCGTCGATGAAGCCGATGAAATGTTGAATGAATCAAAACTTGAAAGTGTTCGTAGTACAATTTCACAAATGCCAGCTGATGTTCAAATGACTTTCTTTTCAGCTACTGGCAACGATATTTTCCAAGACATGCACAAGTGGTTTGGACAAGACTTCTTAGTAATCGATCAACGAAATGATACGAGTTATACAGCCGGTATCAAACATTATTTTGTGGATGCCAATAATGAATTTATTAAGAACGCAATTTTAAGAGAATTAGCTCATAACAAGAAATTCTTGGGTATCGTCTTCTTCAGTAATTCACGTTCGCTTCACAAAGCTATCAGTGACATGAACCATAATAAGACTAACTTTGTTTCACTCGATAGTAAGATGTCTTCACAACAACGTAAAACGGCGTTACAACTATTCTCAACTAAGAAAGTTAACTTGATGTTAACAACTGATGTAGCGGCTCGTGGTATGGATATTGACGATATTAATATGATTGTTAATTACATGATGCCTCGTGATGACAGTGAATATATTCACCGTTCAGGTCGTACAGGTAGAATGGGTAAGAGCGGTAACGTAATTACTTTTGGTAACAGCCATGATATGAGAAACTTGCAAGATATGGTCGAAGCTGACATTACTAAGGCTTATGTTGACCACGAAGGTAAGCTTTCAAAGAAACCTGTTTTTGACAAGACTAAGCGTCATAACGCTACAAAACCACAAGAAAAAACAAGCAAACCTAAGAAACGTTTACGTGATCAAAAGAATAAAGGTAAGCGTAATTTCCATAAGAAACAAGATTAATTTAGTATCTGCACACTTTTTGAGTTAAAATAAGAAGTGTGTTTTATGGTCCCTTGGCCCAGTTGGATAGAGCAACTGCCTCCTAAGCAGTAGGTCCCCGGTTCGATTCCGGGAGGGATCAGTTATCAGACGATAAATCAAAAATAAACCGTAATCAATTGTTGATTATGGTTTATTTTTTCAATATATTGATTTGTCGTCTCGTCTCCAGAGCTGAGAACATTTACCTGCTATGCGGACCGGTCCGAGCCGGAGTGCGGTCTCGGACCTCGATTTTGAGCTCCGCAAAGTACGCGAATCTCAAAACTCGCCCGGTGGTGTAATGGCTAAAGCCATAACGCCACACCCACAGCGGGTAAATATTCTCAGCTCTTCCGACTATGGAATTCATACTATAAAAATTAGTGAATATCGTATGAGGTGTTATATATGAAAAAATCATATAAAGATGTTGATACCAAAATGGAACTTAATTTAGTGAATAAATCATCAAGCTATTTTAAATCAGATACTTATAATTTAGAAAATATTTTGGCTAAGAAAGAAATTGAATCTGGAAAGTTGAAAAAATTTAAGTTTATTGACGAATTATGGAATGATTTAAACGATTAGGCATTATTTAAAAATAGAATTTATATTAGTAAAATAAAGGCGGTCAAATAATGGAAACAATCAAATGTAGTCAAACACTTTCAATCAGTAATCATCGGGTATTTTCATCTGATTTGAATGAACATAATACAGTTTTTGGTGGCAGAACGTTAATGACCATCGATGATAACTCATCCATAGCGGCGTCACGTGTAGCCAGAATTGAGACAGTTACTGCTTCTATTGATCAAGTAAACTTCATATTGCCATTTGGATTGCAGGATTCAATGTGCACTGAATCGTATGTTTCCGGTGTCGGAAGCCGTTCAATCGAGGTTTTCACTAAGATTATCGGTGAACATTTGAAGACTGGTAAAAGATTTTTGGGATTAACATGTTTTTCAACCTTCGTTGTAACGGATAAGAGTGTTGTTTTACCGGGAATTGTTCCTGATAATGATGAAGCAGAATATGTTTGTAGCGGATATCATGAAAGACAGGCTGAAAGATTGGCTAAGTTAATGAAACAAGAGAAGTTTAATCAGAATATTAGTTTGAAGTTTCCTTGGCAAGATTAAGAGAGGGTGAAGACAGGGCGGTCAGCTCCCGAGGATTAAGACTACTTTCTCAGTTGGCTGCGTAGCAGACAGCAGAGAAAGTTGACTTAACCGGAAGGAGTTGCCCTGTCGTAGCCTGTTTTAGAGCCACTGCCTATATATAAGAGAAACCAAAAGAGAGCCAGTAATCACAAAAAGTGTGTTTACTAGCTCTCTTTTTTTAAAATTAGTTTAATCTTCAGCTTGAGTATTGGTATTTAAAATCATATCTCTCAAAGCTAAAAAGTCCGAATTACTGAAAAATTTATTTAAGACATCATCAACGACAACTGAGGCTTCTTTAAAATGTTTGATACCAGAGTTGGTGATTTTCAAGCAGACTTCCTTTTGATTATCTTCACTGTGATAGCGCACGATAGGCTTGCAATCTTTATTCTCCAATCGAACTGCCATGCGAGAGACGGCGGCGGAACTGAGTTCCAATGAGTCCTTAATTTCTAACAGACTTGCTTTGGAATCATATTGATCGTAGAGATAATGGAGAAAACTAAATTCAACAGGTGATAAATCATATTTAATCAGAGCTTTTTCCAACTTGATTTGAATATCATTTTCGAAGTGTTTCATATTTAACCAAGTACAGAGATTGGAATTATTATCCAAAATAATCACCTCTTATAAAAATTATTAACTTTCATGTATTATGAAACTTATCTGTTGCTTGCGCAAGCAAAGAAGACTAGGAATGTTCAAACTCATATGCGTTATAAAGAATGCTTTTTTGCTATACTGGACGTAGAAAAATAGACGAGGGGATTTATATGAATTTTTATTCTTATCAATATTTAATTGACCACAATAATGAACCTAATTTCTTATTTATTATAGGAATTATCATTTTGGCAGCGGCCATTTTCATTACGAGTCTTTTGTACTTCAGAAATCGTTCGGATAATAAATACCGAGATCTGCTGATAATTTTTGCCTTAGGAATAATTTTATTTATTGGTATAAATTACAACAATTATGAGCAACAACTTGATGTTAACAACAAGACTAACCAGACTTTAGAATTGATGCGCTCGGTTGCCAAGGATAAGAAACTTTCGACGAAAAATCTTTATTCGAATAGTTCCAGTTTGAACGAAGGTATGTTGATAAAATCTGGCAACAATATTTATCGGGTCAGTTTCGATAATAATCAGAGTAGTTATACGTTGACGAAGGCCAATATTATTAGTTCGCAAGAAATTAAATTAATTAATAAGTAGGTGACAAAATGGTTCTATCATATGGAGATTTAACTTTAAAGTTTATTATTGGATTTCTCTTCATGGTTTTACAGATTAACCTCTTTGGTCGTGGCAATATTGCTCCAACTAGTGCGATTGATCAGCTTCAAAACTATGTTCTTGGTGGAATTGTCGGTGGTATGATTTACAACTCTGCTATTACTATTTTACAATTTTCACTGGTTTTATTAATTTGGACGATGGTCGTTTTTATAGCTAAATTTATGACTAATCATAATAATCTCTTTAAAAAAGTGATTGAAGGAACACCACAGTTAATTATTAAAAATGGAAAAATCGATGTTGATTTGGCGTTACGTAACGGTCTATCCGCCAATGATTTATCATTTAAACTCCGTCAGGCCGGGGTTATGGATGTTAGAAATGTTAAACGTGCAGTCTTTGAACGTAACGGTCAATTGACTTTAGTTATGAAAAATGAAGACAGTATTAAGTATCCAATCATCTTGGATGGAAAAATTGACGCTGACGAGTTGAGCAGCATTCATAAAGATGATGAATGGCTAGAGACTGAGTTAAAAAAGCGTAATTTAGAAATATCTGAGGTTTACATGGCCAATTATATTGATAATCAGTTAATTATTTATGAATACTAAATATTCCGTAATCGCATACAATTAGGCTTAACTGTATTAAAATGGAGTCGTATCAAAAATTTGGTGGTGATAACATGGCAGGTGGATCTAAAGTGTTCTCTGTTCTCATGCTAATTTTTTATGCAATTTTATTGTATTTTGTCTTCGCTGATAAAAACATGATTGCGATGTATATGATGGCTATTGGCATGTTTGTAGAGGCTTTAGTAAATTGTATTTTCACGTTTCGATCAAAAACTAAATAGGGTGGCGATTATAAATGTCAGAATCACAAGTTTACACGGATTACTTTTTTGATGAACCAGTATTTGATTTGCACGATGGTGGGTATGTTCCACTAGAAAAGGCCGATGTACCAGATAAGCCTTTGAATATTCCTGCTGCTTTGAAGCCTGATAAGGTGGATGGCAACGATGTCTATTACACAATTACTGCACAGGAAGGTGAAACTCAAATTTTGCCCGGTGCTAAAACTAAGACTTGGGGATACAATGCCTCATTGCTTGGTACTACGATTGTTTTAAAGCAGGGTGTTCACTATCATGTACACCTCGTAAATAAGTTGCCAGAAGTTACTACTTTCCACTGGCACGGTTTGAATGTTACCGGACCAATTGTTGATGGTGGCCCACACGCTCCAGTTTATCCAGGTGGCAGTCGTGATATCGACTTTACCTTGGATCAACCAGCTCAAACTGATTGGATTCACCCACATCCATGTCCAAATACAGCTCGCCAAGTTTGGAATGGTTTGGCCGCAGCGGTCGTTGTGACTGATGATGATGAAGCTAAATTACCTTTCCCAAGAAATTATGGTGTTGATGATATTCCCGTTATTTTACAAGATAGAAGCTACCACGATAATCAACTAGATTACAAAGCTGACTATGATATGGATGGTACTTTGGGTAAATATGCGCTTGTTAATGGCACAATCAATGGTGTTTTCAACGTTACAACGCAAAGAGTTCGTCTCAGAATTTTGAACGGCTCTAACCGTCGCGAGTGGAGACTACACTTTGATGATAATCATGAATTTACTCAGATTGCTTCAGATGGCGGTACATTGCCTGAACCAGTTAAATTGACTAAGTTGATGTTAACTTGTGCTGAACGTGCTGAAGTTATCCTTGATTTTGGTGACAAAAAGCCTGGCGATGTAGTGACATTGATGACTGACGATATGCCAATTATGAAGTTTAAGATTGGTGATTATAAACGTGAAGACGTTGAATTGCCAGAACACCTTACAACTATCGATGCACCAAAGGTTACTCCAGGATTACCCGTTACACGTACCGTTATGTCAGGTATGGATGACAAGGTTCGTCTTGATGGCAAACTCTTTGATATGCAAAGAATCGACCGGAAACAAAAGATTGGCGATACTGTTCTTTGGGACGTTGTTAATACCAACGATATGAATGGCGGTATGATTCATCCATTCCACATGCACGGTTGCCAATTCCTAGTTCTTAGTCGTAACGGTAAAGCTCCATATCCTAACGAACATGGCTGGAAAGATACAGTTGGTGTCAATGCTGGTGAAACTGTCAGAATCGCTGTTCAATTCACTAAATTTGGCGTTTACATGTATCACTGCCATATCCTTGAGCATGAGGATACGGGTATGATGGCTCAAATTGAAGCTTATGATCCTAATGAAAAGCACGAATATCACTTAATCAGTATGGACGAAATGCAACATCCATCTAAATAGTCTTTGGTATTGAAGGACTGCCGCCTCCGGGTGACTGAGATTTCAGCCTGCTGTGGGACCGGCTCGAGCCAAAGGGCGGTCTCGACCCTCGATTTTGAGCTTCGCAGAATACGCGAATCTCAAAATCGTCCTGTATTATAACGGCGTTGCCGTTACAATACATTTCACTGCTGGCTGAATCTCAGTCACCCGGAGGCTAGGTATTCTTTAATAATTTGATATTTAGTCGATATTTAATTTCGTAGTATTGATGTATATAAATTTAAATATAATTCAAAAACCAATCCCAAAAATATGTTTGAGATTGGTTTTTTTAATCAATTGCTGAAGTTCAAAAAATATAAGTTGGATATAATTGTGGTTGTAGGTTATTCAAAAATTGCAAATTATTCAGAATAATTTTTATTTGATTATTTATCCAATTAAAGAACTAGTCGGAAGAGCTGAGAGTATTCATCAGTAGCGAAAGTGGCGTTATGGCTTTAGCCATTACACCACCGGGCGTGTTGGAGACTTTCCGGTCTTTGGATAGGCTTCAACCGAGGTTCGAGACCGCTCTTTGGCTCGGACCGTTCCGCGGTGCGCCTGGCATGGGCGTTAACTTAGAGGTGAAAGTCCTCTGTGAACCGTAGTAGTCGGAATCACTAGCTTAGGACAAGGGTGTCCATCGTGAGGTGGAATCTGAAGGAAGTCCAAGGCAAAGTACCGAGCTGATGTACAAGAAGTGGCTATAAGGCTGGATTTGCAGGATAAGGGTGCCGCGGAATTCAAATCCGATCACTACTGCAAGGGCAAATCAAGTAGAGCCAACAGCTACATGGTACGAAAGTTAACGTTCTTACCCAGGGAGGTCTGTATCGAATGTCTGGCAAGGACTCGAAATGAGTCCTACAGACAAATTAGGCCGTGATGTCTAACTGAACGATGCAGAAGTCAGCAGAGGTCATAGTAGTCGCTTTGCGACGAAGGACTGAACATTAATAATTCTTTTCGATATTGGAGGTGGAAGCGATGCGACAATCGCAGAAAATAGAATGTAAATTCGACCATTTTAATGCTCACATATGTGAGCAAATGATGGTACGTAGCGCCGCTTCTGGCGAAAATACGAATAAGAATGGCATTTCATTTAAGCAACTAGTTTTAGATGAAAATAATCTCAATAGAGCCTATAAGCGAGTCAAGGAAAACAAGGGTGGAGCTGGCATAGATGGAATGACTGTCTATGACTTGTTCGACTATATTCGTAAGAACAAGGAAGCACTACTTAAGTCCTTAAGTGATTCAACTTATAAACCTAGCCCCGTCAAAAGGGTAGAAATACCTAAGCCAAATGGGACTATGCGTAAGCTTGGTATACCAACAGTCTTCGACCGTGTGGTACAACAAGCAGTGGCGCAGGTTATGAGCCCTATCTTTGAGAAAATCTTCTCTAACAACAGCTTTGGATTTAGACCAAATCGAAGTGCCCATGACGCAGTAAAACAGGTTGTGAGTTTTTACAAGCAAGGCTATCACGTTGTGATAGACCTTGACCTAAAGTCTTACTTCGACACGGTGAACCATGATTTACTTATCAAGTTCATCAAGCAATATACTGATGATGAATGGTTGTTAAATCTAATTCGTAAGTTCCTAACCAGTGGCGTAATGGATGGAAAACTATTTCAAGAAATGGAAAAAGGTACGCCTCAAGGCGGTAACCTTTCTCCACTCTTGGCCAACATATATTTAAATGAGCTGGACAAGTTATTGACCACCCGTGGTCATAAATTCGTCCGCTACGCTGATGACTGTAATATTTATGTCAAAAGTAAACGAGCAGGAAGAAGAGTCCTGAATAGTATTTCAAGGTTCCTAGAAAGTGGTTTAAAGCTAACTTTAAACCAAGAAAAGACCAAAATTACAGTGCCAACAAAGTCAAAGTTTTTAGGATTCTCTTTAGGCTTTACCAACAAGGGCGTATGTTTACGCCCGAGCTATCAAGCCGAAAAGAGGGTCAAGCAATCGCTAAGAAAACTCACAAAGAGGAATCGAGGTCGAAAGCTTGAAGTTATCCTGAAAGAAATAAGACAAAAGATGGTTGGATGGCTCAATTACTATGGAATTGGTGCGATGAAGGATTTTATCAGAAAACTTGATTCTTGGTTGCGAGCACGTATTAGACAATATATTTGGAAGTCATGGAAAAGACCCAAAGCAAAGTATAGGAAGTTGGTTAAATTAGGCGTGACACGGCGTCAAGCGTTTATCTGTGCAAACTCCAGTAAAGGATACTGGCGAACAGCGCACAGCAGTGTGGTGCAACACGCCCTAAGCAAGAAAAAGCTAGAATCTTTTGGCCTAATAGACATGACCAAAAGACTCCAGTCTTTGCAAAATGCTTAAATTAATGAACCGCCGTATACGGAACCGTACGTACGGTGGTGTGAGAGGTCGGTATCGTGAGATACCTCCTACTCGATCAACAGATGAATACTCTCAGCTCTGGAGACGGCATCATTAAAAAAGTAAAGAAAGTATGCCATAATGCTGTATATAAGCTTTTTACTTGAGGGAAAAGAGATTTTATTGTGAAACAAGGGAATTTTAAAAAACGTTTGGGTTATCTGACATTCGCCATTGTCTTAGATGCCTTTGCCAACTCATTAATGATTAATAGTAATATGGGGAGTGCTGTTTGGACGGCTTCTGCGGTCAATATCTCGCACCTCTTACATTCGACCTATGGTACGACTTTATTCGTTTACGCGGTTATTGTGACTGTTGTGAATCAATTTTTGCTAGGGAAGTTTGATGGACATATTTTCTTATCCAATTTACTATTCTCGCTGCCATTTAGTTATTTGGTTGGGTTCTTTTCAATGATACTTGATCCGTTCCAATTAAATGCGTTACCAATCGTTTTGAGGCTGTCTGTGGACGTTTTGGGATTGATTGGTGTCTCGGTCGGGACTTCCATTTATCAACGTTGTAATTTGATTCAACATCCTAATGACGAACTTGCATATTTACTCCGATTCAAATATTTACATGGGTCAGCTGGCTGGGGACAATTATTCAGTTATACGCCACCGGTGATCATTATGATTATTTGTTATTTTATAACTGGACATATTTTGTCAGTCGGAATTGGAACCGTATTAGCGATGTTTTTCCAAGGAATTGTAATCGGATACTCTGATAAGATTGTGTTACCATCGTTAAAGCATCATTACTCATTTTAAGATTTGGTAACAAACTAGTTAAAAGTCTGTAAATATTAATAAATTTATACCGAAAAGAGTTAAAATTATTTGTTTATTCGCTTGCGATAGAAGTCGGTATGGTTTAGTATGACTAGTAGGGACTACCAGATTCAAAAACAACTGATTCCTTCCCGACGGTGAGATTAATTTCTCACTATTTTTTTGGGAAAAAAACAAAAAAACGACACTAGCAATCAAAAATGATTGCTAGTGTCGTTTGCTTTATTGGTATTAGGAACATATTTAAAGGGAGCTTAAAGTTAATAATGTCAGTCGGAGAATACAAGAAAAATCCATCAGCAGTGCAGGTGGTGTTAGGTCGTAAGATCTTACTCCACCGACGTATTTTGAGATTCGTGGTTTATGCGAAGCTCAAAGTCGAGGCGCGAGACCTTGGCTCGCACCGGTCGCACGGCAGATGGATCTTTTCTTGTATTCGGAGATTATTCCTCAGCTAAATCATCAAAGTTATATGTAACGCCTTCAACTGTCAAACGGTTACGACCAGAGTTCTTTGATTCATAAAGGAACTGATCAACTCGGTTGAATAAATCGTCGAAGTCATTGTCGGTCTGCTTTAATTCAGAAATACCGAAGGATATGGTGATATCCAGGCGCTGACTCTTGAGAACTAGAGGTGTATTGACCAACGTATTACGTAAATCGGATACGATAGGAATACATTCAGATGGCTTTTTACCACGGAAGATAATGATGAATTCCTCACCACCAAAACGGAATAATTGTCCTTTAGTATCAGTGAGAAACATTTCTCTTTCCATAGTGTGAGCTACGTGTTTCAAAACTTCATCACCAGTTGAGTGACCGTACTCATCGTTAAATTCCTTGAAATGGTCGATATCAAACATTGTGACTGTTAGTGGGACTTCTTCTTTGGAATAGGTTTCAAAAACTTCCTATGAGGTTTTATCAAGGTTAGCACGGTTCCTGACGCCTGTTAGTTCATCATAGTTTACCTGAACTTGTAAATCATTGTATGTCAACATTGTATCTTGCAGCTTGCGAGCACAGAATCGAATAATCGTCATGTAGATTAAGAAAACACCCAACATGTTGAGAATTTCGTAAGCTGGGAAAGTATGATCTGTCCAAATTAGGACCCACCATGCTAAACCGAACAATGTCTGCATACCAACGTATTTCCACTCATTGTCTTGCAACTTTTCCGTTTGATTGTAAATAAAAATGATAATTGCAATCAGGAATAAATAAGAAACAATGAATAAAGGTAAATCTTTGTTATTAAAGCGAGTTAAAATCTTTGCTTGGTAGTAAAGTAGTGGCATAAACAGGTTAATCAGCAAGGTGATTTTATTACGAATTAGGTACATACAGTAGAGCAAAATGGTTAATTGAGCATTGGCATAGAGCCAACCATTGTTGATGGTACCGCTGTTCAAGATAAAGAATATCTTTTCAAGCATAATCATACTGGAGGCTAATATCACACCCTCAATAACGTGAATTGCGACTCTTTGGTATAGCGGTGAAGATCTACCGATACGTCTTTCCAGCGAATAAGCGACAATAGTGATGATAGTAATTAAGCCAATCGTCACTAGGGTGATAATTGCTGAATTTATGTTTAGATAATTATTAACAATTTTTTCTAAAATATTGTCTGGCAAATTAAAACCTCAATTGCTTTTTATTTTGAATATTCAGATTTTTATATCAATTTCTATTATAACCGAAATAGTAATTTTATAAAATTTAGATAAAATCAATATCAACGAAATACTAAAAATTAATTATAATTTTTTAACTTACGTATAAATACTATACACTTATTTATTTATAAAAATATAGGGGTTATAATGAAAGAGTTAGTGAAGTTTTTTTAATTTATTGCTAAAAAATCATATTATAGTTTAAACAAATTATGAATTATGGGGTAAATTTTATGAAGGTTATCGTTGTAGGCTGTACACACGCTGGTACAGCAGCAGTTGAACAAATTTTACAAGATCATCCGGACACAGAAATTACAGTTTATGAACGTGATGATAATATTTCTTTCCTATCATGTGGTATCGCGCTTTATTTGGGTAAAAAAGTAAAGCACCTTGAAGATATGTTCTATGCTTCTCCTAAGGATCTAGAAAAAATGGGTGCCAAGGTACACATGAAGTATGATGTTTTGAAAATTGATTCAAAGAACAAGACTGTTATGTGTGAAAACATGAAGACACATGAAATTATCAATGACAGTTACGACAAATTAATTATGACAACGGGCTCAACCGTAGCAGTTCCACCAATTATGGGTATTTCTGATACTCGTATTTTAATGTGTAAGAGTTATGCACAAGCACAAGCCATTTACGAAACAGCTCAAAATCACAAGCATATTACCATCGTTGGTGGTGGTTATATCGGTGTTGAATTGGCTGAAAGTTATGCCAACACGGAACACGTTGTAACTTTGATTCAGTCACGTGGCCAAGTTTTAAACAATTATATTGATCAAGATATGTCACAAAATGTAATTGATTTACTAAAGAGTCATGGCGTTCACGTTTATTTGAATGAGAGAGTAACTGGTTTTGACCGTGATGATGATGACAATGTTTTAATTGAAACTAATGAAAAAGATCACCACGCTGATTTGGTTATCGTCTGTACCGGTTTTGTTGCTAATACAGAATTGCTACGTGTTCAAGTTGATATGGACCGCCATGGGGCAATTATTATTAACGACTATACACAAACATCAAATCCTGACATTTACGCTGCTGGGGATGCTTGTACCGTTAACTTTAACCCAACTGGAAAACCAGCTTACATGCCATTGGCTACAAATGCAATCCGTCAAGGTACTTTAGCCGGAATCAATATTTTTGGTGATATTAAAAAGTACATGGGAACTCAAGCCACATCAGCAATGGAATTATTTGGACACACGATTGCTTCAACCGGCTTAACTTTGAAACACGCGTTGGACAACGGAATAAACGCCGATGCCGTAATTTATCACGACTACTATCGTCCAAATTATATGCCTACTACAGAAATGTTGACGATTAAATTAGTTTACAATAAGGACAACCGTTTGATTCTTGGGGCTCAATTATTCAGTAAGCACGAAGTAGCCCAATCAGCCAATACAATCTCTGTCTGCATCCAAAATAAAAATACGATAGACGATTTGGCATTTATGGATATGCTATTCCAACCAAACTATGACAATCCATTCAATTATTTGAATTTAGTTGCACAACAAGCTGTTGCTAAAGAACGTAAATAAATTAAACATAAGCTCTGAATAAAGATTTCCTTAATCTTTGTTCGGAGCTTTTTGTGTATGATGCCGCCGGAGATTTCCAGAGATGGCAGCCTGCGCTGGGACCGGTCCGAGCCGAAAGGCGGTCTCGGGCCTCGATTTTGAGCCTTGCAAAAGCGGCAAGTTTCAAAAGTCGTCCTAGTGTTGTAAGAACGAGAAGTTCGCTCGTCCTAACGACACTTCCCACTGCTGGCTGCCATCTCTGGAAATCTCCGGCTAGTGTATTTTTTTCGTTAGATTGAATTGTTTTAAGGTTAATAAATAATTCAATTATTATTTAGATAGTTTCGAACATGATACTAATATTACTTTCGTATATTTGGACAGATGATTTATTTGTTCGAAATATTAATGAACCTTGAAGCCTTTGTGTAGGAACATTAAATCATCCTAAGTTGTACAGACTAAGTTCAATTTAAATCAGTCACCCAAAAGAGAAAGAGCCGAAAAATGCCAGAGAATTCACCCGCAGTGCAAGTAATATAAGGACGTGAGTCCTTATATTACAGGACGACTTTTGAGACTTCGGCTCAAAAGCGAGGCCCGAGACCGCACTTCGGCTCGGACCGGTCCCACAGCAGGTGAAATTCTCTGGCATCTTTCGGCGGCAGTGAACGGAAAATAAAAAAATTGCAGATATATAATTATCTGCAATCGGTTAAAACTTATTATCGTCTGGCTTTAATTTAAGTAGGCGAGGCTTGCCATAGAAGTAACCTTGTCTGAGGTCAATCTTCAATGAATCGGCTAATGCGTCATCGTGGTCATCTTCAATACCTTCCAAAATAAAGCGAAGGTTATTTTTATTGCTGAAATCACGCCAGAAGATTACTTTCTTTTCGATGTCTGGATCGCGTAATTTCTCACCAAAGTTTTGGATGGCAAACTTGATTTCTGAAGCTAATGGAACTAGTTCTTGAATATTGTCCAATTGGTTAACACCGGTACCACAGTCATCGAGACTGAAGTCCATACCGTAATTGATAAATTCTTTGATCAAAGGCACTAGTTCAGAATTTGGCCAGTCTTGGTCTGGTGTATCCTCAGTTAACTCAACTACCAAACGCAATGGTCGCAAAATACTCTGGGCTTCGATAATGGCATCGCGGACTTCTTTATCCATTAATTGGTTACGGTTGATATTAACTGAAACTGAACCAATTTTTAGTGACAATAATTTGGTTGTCGCAATTAAAAGTGAAGCCATTGTATGTGAAGGCACGTCGGAAAAATTAGCGGGTGGACGCCAACCTTCGGCAGTCTTTTTTTTCATCAATAATTCATAGCCGATTAGCGAATTATTAACTTTGTCTAGTTGGGGCTGAATAAAAAATCTATACATGCTCAACCTCCTTTACAGCATTCCCTATATTTCTAAGCGGTTATTTCAACACTAAATGTAATACTACTACAACTTAAGTTTCATGTCATGATGAAGTATCCCGACTTCGGTATATTGTTCACCAACAACTTCAAAACCTAACTTTTTATAGAAAGCTTGAGCGTGATCTTGAGCTCCTAAAATTGCATAAGAATAATTATGTTCACGTGCATATTTAATGATAATTTCGATTAATTCCGAACCGAGATGTTGCTGACGAAAGTCCTTTAAAACGGCGACACGTTGAATGTGAACACCGTTATCTTCAGTGGGAGAGAAACGGGCAGTAGCGACTGCTTGATTATCGAGATAAATATTAAAATAAGTACATTTATTTTCTGAATCATCAATTTCTAAATTTTGTGGTACATGCTGCTCTTTGACGAAAACAGCTTTTCTAATTTTTAGACTATCTTGGTAGATGTCTGAATCAGCGCCACGGCTGTGTTTAATTTCCTTCATAGCAATCTCCATTTTAAAAAAGTCAATACAATCTAATTATATTACAAAATTAGGAAGAAAAATGTTCGATATTTAATATAAAAATTTACGATTTCTTGGAAGTGAAATAAACTTCGATTGATATAATTTAGGTATGTGTTGTGGTATGCTGTAAAGAATGAAAGCTAGTATAAAATGGTACTTAAGAGGAGGAACCGACTGGTGAAAGTTATTGTTGTCGGATGTACACATGCTGGTACAGCTGCAGTTGAACAGATACTAAAGAAGCATCCTGAAACAGATGTAACTGTCTACGAACGTGAAGATAATATCGCGTTTCTATCATGTGGAATTGCGTTGTATTTAGGAAGAATCGTCAATCATCTTGAGGACATGTTTTATGCTGACCCTACCACGCTTGAGGGCTATGGTGCTAAAGTCCATATGAAACATAACGTTTTAAAAATAGACTCAAAAAACAAAAAGGTCATTGTTCAAAACTTAGAAACTCAAGAAATTGTTGAAGATACTTACGATAAATTAATTATGACGACTGGTTCTGAGGTTGGTATTCCACCAATTGGTGGAATGGACAATCCAAGAGTCCTCTTGTGTAAGAGTTACGATCAAGCTAAGAAGATTTATGAATCAGCTTTAAATTACCCTAGCATTGCTATTGTTGGTGCTGGGTATGTTGGCGTGGAGTTAGCTGAAAGTTATGCCAACACAGTTCATGATGTAACTTTGATTCAATCACGTGAACAAATTTTGAATAACTACGTTGATGATGGTTTGTCAGAAACTATCATTGAAAAATTAAAAGATCATGATGTTAAAGTTCGCTTGGGTGAACGTGTCGCTGAGATTGAGGATGGCGAGCAATTAACAATCAAGACTAAAGCAGGTCATGCCTATAAAGCCGACCTAGTCATTGTCTGTACCGGTTTCTTTGCCAATACCGACTTATTACGTGGTCAAGTTCAAATGGACGGCTACGGTGCTATTATCGTCAATGATTACATGCAAACATCAGACCCTGATATTTATGGTGCCGGTGATTCTTGTGTTGTTAAATTTAATCCAACTGGTGAATTGAAATATATTCCACTAGCCACTCAAGCCGTTCGTCAAGGGACCCTGGCAGGTATCAATATTTTTGGCGATATCCGTAAGTATATGGGAACTCAAGCAACGACCGGAATGGAAATCTTTGGTTATACTTTAGCCGAAACAGGCTTAACTTTGAAAAAGGCCCTAGCTAATGGGATGAATGCGGATTGCGTAGTTTACCACGACTACTATCGTCCAAGTTATATGCCAACGACCGACATGCTGACAATTTATCTTATCTATGATAAAGATACGAGAAAGGTACTTGGTGCTCAGTTATTCAGTAAGCATGAAGTAGCTCAATCAGCTAATGCCATTTCAATCTGTATTCAAAATGAAAATACAATCGACGATTTAGCCTTTGTTGATATGTTGTTCCAACCAAATTACGATAATCCATTTAATTATCTAAACTTGGTTGCTCAACAAGCAATTGCTAAAGAAGACGACGAAAATTAAATGTAAGTAATGTTAGATCATCGAGCAATCGGTGGTCTATTTTTTTTTGTTTTTTGAAATATGCCGCCTCCGGTTGTCAGTAATACAGTTACGCTATGGGGACCGGCTCGAGCCAGAGTGCGGTCTCGACCCTCGATTTTGAGCTTCGCAAAGTACGCGAATCTCAAAAGTCGTCCCGTGGTGTAATGGCTAAAGCCATAACGCCACCTCCACAGCGTACTGTATTACTGACAACCGGAGGCTAGTTGATTTAATCTAATTTTTTTTAATTGAATGGTATGCAATGTTATTTCTTTGTAAATTTAATGTTGGCCCTACAAGTTTAAAGAATGAAATAATTGAGCAAAATATTATATAAAAAAACAATTTTGTTATCCTTTTTAAAGACAAGAGCCGGGGGATTTCAGAGATTGAGACAGCTGTGCAAGTGGAGTTAGGGATTTATCCCTTACTCCACCGACGTATTTTGAAATTCGAGTGATTTTCTCGAAGTTCAAAATCGAGATTCGAGACCATGGCTCGAATCGGTCGCATAGCAGGCTCAAATCTCTGAAATTCCCCGGCGGCAGTGAACAGTAAGAAACCAAGAAAAAAGCATAACAAAAAGACCAGCAGGCGGGGAACCCACTGATCTATTTTATATGGTTGATTTTGGATAGAGGCAAGAAATTAATTATTCGTCATTGAATGATGGGGTATTCAATGAATCGGGGAGATTATTATGGTCCGTTGTATTTGGGCAAACTTAAGAAATGAGTTTTTTTCTCCTCTATCGCATTGTAATTGGGAGTTACAAAAAATCAACTAAGTATCTAGAATAAGCATCTAGTCATAGAATTATATAAAATGAATCTTTTCTATACGGGAGGCAGATAGGCTTTGATAACTTATTCCAGATGTTAACAAAGTTGCTATTTTAGCCCCTCCTTTCTCTATGTTAGCGCTTTCTTTATTGGTACAAACATAGTATAGCAACTTTTTGTAAATTTCACAATATAAATAATTGTGAAATTTTATATTTTTTTGATGCCAAAAGCTAGATAGGACGGTAGTTATAAGGTGATAGGGCGTCTTTAAATAGATTTTTATTTATTTGAAAATATTTCACAATCAAAATAATGTTTTTAGAAAACTGGCTATAGACGAATAGTATTCTTAATGTCGGTTGGCAATTAATGTGTAGTGATAGTTAAATATTCCGTCTACAGAACTGGGAAATATTCTCGAGCTGTGCGGAACGGTCCGAGCCAGAATGCGGTCTCGAACCACGGCACACAAATATTTCCCAGCTCTTCCGACTAATTAATCTATATCAATTGAGCGTAAGAGTATTCGAGTGGATATGGGTATCTAAATATGTATAAGTTCTGGTAACTGCAGGTGATAATTGAGTTAAAGAATCAGAAAGAGGAGATGACTAACACTATAATTTGTTTAAATGTTTAGAGTTCATTGTTAAAATCCTTTATTCGAATACTGCCAGCTCAGGAGACAAAGAAGAGCACAAAAAAAGACAGGAACCAAAGTTCCTGTCTTTTTATTAATCAAATTATTACTTGATTGAAGGTGTACCGAACCATTCGATACGTTCCTTAGTTGTGTCAGTAATAGCCTTTGTACCAGGTGCAAGCAATTTACGAGGATCGTAACCCTTAGCATCGATATCTTGGTCTTTGCCGGCTTCGATATATTCACGAGTTGCCTTAGCGAATGACAATTGTAATTCAGTATTAACGTTAACCTTTGAAATACCCATTGAGATAGCCTTAACGATTTGTTCCTTAGGGATACCTGAACCACCATGAAGAACAAGTGGTGTTGAGATTTCAGCAGCTAATTCTTGTAGACGGTCGAAGCTCAAACCTTTCCAGTTGTCAGGGTAAACACCATGGATGTTACCAATACCAACAGCAAGGTAGTCAACGCCAGTAGCAGCAAGTGTCTTAGCTTCTTCAACATCAGCTAATTCACCAAGACCAGTAATACCATCTTCAGTACCACCGATTGAACCAACTTCAGCTTCAACAGACATACCCTTAGCGTGAGCTAATTTAACGATTTCCTTTGTCTTTTCAAGGTTTTCGTCGAATGGTAAGTCATGGCCATCGAACATAACTGAGTTGTAACCAACTTCGATACATTCCTTAGCAGCTTCGTAGTTACCGTGATCCAAGTGCATTACAACTGGAACTGTAATACCCATTGATTTGATTGTGTCTTGTACAAGGTGTAGACATAGTTCGTAACCACCCATATACTTAGCAGCACCCATTGATGTTTGAACCAAGATAGGTGTATTTGTTTCTTGGGCAGCAGCTAAAATGCCACGAGTCCATTCCAAGTCGTTGATGTTAAAAGCACCAACAGCGTATTTGCCTTTACGGGCGTTGTTGAAAATTTCGTTACCGTTTGTTAAAACCATCGATAATCCTCCAAAAATTTCATTCATTTATTTGAATACATTAGTAATTTTAACTCAAAGTGAATAAAATTAATACATCTTTTAACAAAACTATTTCAGTAAGCGCTTTATCTAAAATGAAAATACATGTAAAAGGCTAATAGGTATAGGATTATTAAAATTATTAGAATATACCACCAATTTTTTTGGTACCGGGATTTAATCACAGTGTTGTAAATTGACATGACCGCGAAGAAAGCAACGAGGGTTGTTAGGATGCTTAAAATAACTAAAAGAGTTAGATTTATCATAATGGTTCATTATAAACATAAGTTTTCATAAAATAGTAGAAAATGTTTGGGGTTGGGTGCCGCCAGAGGTTGTGAGGGATGGAGCCTGCTGTGGGACCGGCTCGAGCCGAAGTGCGGTCTCGACCCTCGATTTTGAACTTCGCAAAGTACGCGAATTTCAAAATACGTCCTGTGGTGTAAGACCGGAAAATCGCCGGCCTAACACCACTGCCACTGCGGGCTCCATCCCTCACAACCTCTGGCTAATGTATTTGGGGCTGATTTGATATTACTTAATGTATATAGTGTCATGTTGGATTGATGTCATACTTTATGGATTACATATATTTGATTTGAAAGTTGTGTTGGCTACCGATAACTTATAGCATTCGGTATTATTTATAAATTCGTGTTCAAAGTTTTAGGTAGAAGTAATGAAACTGACCAGAAAAATGAGGCGGAAGGGATAAGAATATTTACCAGCTATGGGTGTGGCGTTATTGCTTTAGCAATTACACCACCGGGCGCGTTTGGAGACTTACCGAACTTTGGTAAGGCTTCAAACCGAGGTTCGAGACCGCACTGTGGCTCGAGCCGGTCCGCATAGCAGGTAAATATTTCTTATCCCTGGAGACGGGAAAACACTACCTATATTAATAACCCCAACTTTGATATACTGGAACTAATTTATTGAGGTGATAATTTTGGATAAAATTAAAGTTATGACTGTTTTTGGTACGAGACCAGAAGCAATTAAAATGGCACCGCTAGTTTTGAAATTGAAGCAAAATAGTGACCGTTTTGAGACTGTTACTGTAGTGACAGCCCAACATCGTGAGATGCTTGATTCCGTTTTGGAAATTTTTAATATTAAGCCAGATTACGATTTGAATATTATGAAGGAACGCCAAACGCTTAGTGGTATCACTGGTTTGGTTCTTAAAGAATTAGATAGCATTATTGAAAAAGAAAAGCCTGATATCGTGTTAGTTCATGGCGATACAACGACAACATTTAGTGCCGCATTATCAGCTTTCTACCATCAAACAGCGATTGGACACGTTGAAGCTGGTTTGAGAACTTGGAATAAGTACTCACCATGGCCAGAAGAAATGAACCGTCAAATGACTGACGATTTAACGGATATTTACTTTGCACCAACAACTGAAAGTAAAGCTAATTTGTTGAAGGAAAATCACAAGGAAGACCATATTTTCGTAACTGGTAATACGGCCATTGATGCCTTGAGAAGTACCGTTCACAAAGATTATCATCACGACGTTATGGACGTTATCGATCCAGATAAAAAGATGATTTTAATCACAATGCACCGTCGTGAAAATCAAGGTGAACCAATGAAACAAGTTTTCCGTGCTATGAAGAAAGTTGTGGAAAAACATGACGATATTGAACTAGTTTACCCAGTTCACTTGAATCCAGTTGTGCAAAAGACAGCTAAAGATATTTTAGGCGACGTTGACCGTGTACATTTGATCGAACCATTAGATGTAGTGGACTTTCATAATTTAGCATCAAGAAGTTACTTCATCATGACCGATTCCGGTGGTGTTCAAGAAGAGGCTCCATCATTAGGCAAGCCAGTATTGGTATTGCGTGATACAACTGAACGTCCAGAAGGTGTTACAGCTGGAACCTTGAAACTAGTCGGAACAGATGCCGAAGTAGTCGAAAGAGAAATGACACGTTTAATTGAAGACAAAGCCGAATACGATAGAATGGCAAATGCCAAGAATCCATATGGTGACGGAAAAGCATCAGACAGAATTCTTGATTCATTGAGCTACTATTTCAAGCAAACAACAGACCGTCCTAGCGAATTTGAATAGGATCCGTCTCCAGAGCAGAGAGTATTCACCTGCTATGCGGACCGGATCGAGCCACAGTTCGGTCTCAATCCTCGGTTTGAAGCCTTACCAAAGTACGGTAAGTCTCCAAACACGCCCGGTGGTGTAAGAGCTAAAGCTCTAACGCCACACCCACAGCGGGTGAATACTCTCTGCTCTTCCAACTAATTTATTAAATGAGTGTTTACATATAATCTATTTTTATTTAAGACAAAATATCATTAAGTGGTGTTTTGTCTTTTTTACCATGTTATTTTAAGTATCAAACCAACAAATAAGCGAAGAGTAAACCAGTCTCATGGGGACAAAAATGCAGTCTGCAATGGAGGTGGCGTTATGGCTTTAGCCATTACACCACAGGACGAGTTTTGAGATTTGCGAACTTTGCAAAGCTCAAAATCGAGGTTCGAGACCGCACTATGGCTCGGACCGGTCCTCATAGCAGAACTGCATTTTTATCCCCATGAGGCGGAATATTCCAAAAAAGAAGCCGAAATGAATTAATACTCATTTCGACTTCTTTTTGATTTTAAATTTTTAAATCTCTCAATCAACTGACGATTATTGTAATTGAAAATCAGTTTAGAAGAGAAGTAGTTGAATAATCCGACAATCACTTGATCGATAGCCTTAATGATCAAGTTGTTCCAAGGAAAAATCAGAACAGCCACAATCATAAAGATGTCATCAAATATCAGTGAGAAAATTCGTGAAACTAGGAAAATGATTCCTTCATGAAAGAGTTTTTTTAAACCTTCCATTTCGGACTTAAACACGTAGAGCTTGGTAACGAAAAAGGAAAAGAAATTGGAAATGAACCAAGCGACCGTGTTAGCTATCCACAAAGGTATGTGGAAATAATTGTGTGAAAGATCAAAGATTCCGATGTTGATGATTGATGCCAAGAACCCGAAGAAACAATACACCCAAAAATTACGATATTTTTTAATAAAATCCATTTTTATAGATCCATTTCTTGTGCCTTTTTATAAATTTCTTCCGCAAAGTTATCGAGATGATCGATGTCATCCTGTTCGGGGTCCAGTTCAACTCTAACGGGTTCAGCACCTTTAGTTGCGCCAACTTTGTCAAAAACTTTGGCAAATTCATCGACAGCTCGGCAAAAATCTTCATAGAAGGTATCGCCAGAGCCACAGACTCCGTAGACTTTTTCACTGAGATTTAAGTCTTGCATATCATCGTAAAAATCTAGAGCTTCATCGGGTACGATTCCTTGATCGTAAGTATAACTAGCAATCACACAAATGTCGGCATCTTCAAAATCAGCGGCGTCGGTTTGAGAAACTTCACTCATATCAACGTCGCAACCAAGTGCTTCAAACTTTTCTGTTAAAACGTATGCGATATCTTCATCGTTACCAGTAATGCTGGCAAAGACAATTTTTACTTTTGTCATATTATATTAACGCCTCATTCATAAATGCATATCTTGAGTAATTATAGCAAAAATCAATAATCGAAAGGTTAAAAGTTGGAAATTATTTTTTATATGCCGCCTTCGGGTGTGAGGGATTGAAGCCTGCTGTGGGACCGACTCGAGCCAAGGGGCGGTCTCGAGTCTCGATTTTGAGCCGAAAACCGCGTCTCAAAATACGTCCTGTTATGTAAGACCGGAAAATCACCGGCCTAACATAACTATCACTGCGGGCTTCATCCCTCACACCCGAAGGCTAGTTTTTTTGTTGGCTGCTGTGGAATTGGTTGGGATTGATTTATTAATAAATAACGGTAACTTAGAATTTCTTGCGACCGATATTTGATTTTTAAAATACTGAACAAAAAATATTTCGCAAAAAATATTTATATCTTCTATAAATGAAACTTTTTTGAACGCACCCAACTAATCTATAAAAAAACGAGCCTCTTGGTTCCAGTGATGGAGAACAGCTGTGCCAGTGGAGTTAGGACTTCAGTCCTTACTCCACCGACGTATTTTGAGATTCGCGAACCATGCGAAGCTCAAAATCGAGGCGCGAGACCTTGGCTCGCACCGGTCGCATAGCGTTCGGAATCACTGGAACCAAGAGGCGGCATCCTTAAATATCCCTCAATACCATATTTTAAAGGCAATTCAAAAACAGCGACAATGTTATAATGAGATTAACATTTTTTTTGAAGGGACATGTTATAAAGTGATTACATTAAAATCTGCAAGAGAAATAGAAGGAATGAGAAAGTCCGGAGAACTGCTTGCCAATACACATATCGGTTTGCGTGACATTATCAAACCAGGAATTTCATCAATGGAAATTGAAAATTTTGCCAACGACTATATCGTTTCACACGGTGGTCGCCCATCAGAAAAAGGCTTCGAAGGCTACAAATACGCTACTTGTGTTTGTGTTAACGATGAAGTAGCTCATGGTATTCCTCGTAAAAACTTGATTTTGAAGAGTGGGGACGTCTTAAAGGTTGACATGACAGTCAACTTGGATGGCTATGAAAGTGATTCATGTTGGACTTATGCGGTTGGAGAACTTTCAGCTGAAGATCAAAAATTAATGGACGTTACTAAAAAAGCCCTTTATTTAGGAATTGACCAAGCCGTTGTTGGTAATCGTTTAGGCGATATTGGTTACGCTATTCAACACTATGTTGAAGATGAAAATCATATGGGTGATGTGCGTGATTTGATTGGACATGGTATCCAGCCTACAATGCACGAAGCTCCAAATGTGCCTCATTATGGTGAACCTGGCCAAGGTTTAAGATTACGTGAAGGTATGACGATTACAATTGAACCAATGGTTAATTTAGGTACATGGGAAATCAAAGATAAGTTTGTCAAAGCTGACGGTTGGGAATATTTTGTTTCCGCTGATGGTACTGATTCCGCTCAATATGAACATACAATTGCGATTACTAAAGATGGTCCTAAAATTCTAACATCACAAGATCCTGAATATGATGCTAAATATCTACTTTAATAATCGGTGTGAATAATGGAAGAAAATACACAGCAGGTACCATTATTTAAACAGTCGATATCTAAACATGAAAAATTTATCGGCTTCGTAAAGTATGTTACACAAGCAGTGAGCGATTCAAATGTACCCATGGCTTCGAAAGCAATTACGTATTATATCCTGTTGTCACTATTTCCAGCTGTCATTGTTATTGGAAATTTGATTCCACTATTACATTTAGATAAACCGACAGTTATCGGCTATATTGAATTTATTTTGCCAGATGACTTGCACCATTACTTGTTGCCGACAATTATTAAGGTTTTATCTAGTTCCAATAGAGGTATCTTGTCAGTTGGTATTCTAGTGTCTCTTTGGGCAATCTCTCGTGGATTAAATATTGCACAAATGACGATGAATGAAGCATACGGTTTGGACGTAAACAGTCTATTTGTTGAAAAAACTTTTTTAAACTATATCATTCGTCGTGGTCTAGCATTTGTTACAACTTTGATGTTAATCGTTATTGCTGTGGCAGCTATTATAACGTTTACATTTGGTCAACTTTTTTTGAACTGGTTGATTCCCTTGCTACGAGTGAATTCTCGCTGGATAGATGAATTTACTAGATGGAAATGGCCCTTTGCAATTGTTATAATGTTTTTGATCATGTTTGCTTTATTTTATTTTTTACCTAATATCCATTTGAAACTTTATTACATTTTAACCGGGACCTTTATTGCCAGTGTCGGTATCTTAGGTCTGTCGCAATTGTTTTCATATTATTTGAAATATTTTGGGTCAGCATGGGACAACTATGGTGCTATCGGCGCGATTATTGTGTTTTTGCTTTGGGTGAATATGTCAGTGACAATCTTTTTATTTGGAAATGCTATTAATGTTGCTTTTGCCGAGTCCTTCGGCGGTCCATATTTAAGGATAAGTACTGGTAGATTAACTAGTTATTTGCAGTCGCATGAAAAGGAGAATAATTAATGAAAGTTAGAAAAGCAATTATACCAGCAGCAGGATTGGGAACAAGATTTTTGCCAGCTACCAAAGCTTTAGCAAAGGAAATGTTACCTATCGTTGATAAGCCAACAATTCAATTTATCGTTGAGGAGGCCAAAGCTTCTGGTATTGAAGATATTTTGATCATTACTGGTAAGAATAAACGTTCAATCGAGGATCACTTTGACTCCGTACCAGAATTGGAACAAAACCTTGAATCAAAGAATAAGACTGAATTATTAAAAGTTGTTCAAGCTACAACTGACTTGGGCGTTAACTTGTACTACAGTCGTCAAGCACATCCAAATGGTTTAGGAGACGCTGTCTCACAAGCCAGATCATTTATCGGTGACGAGCCATTTATCGTTATGCTTGGTGATGATTTGATGAAAGACAAGGTTCCTTTGACAAAGCAATTGATTGATGACTATGAGAAGACTCATGCTTCAACAATTGCCGTTATGAAGGTTCCTGAAAGAGACGTTTCTAAATATGGTGTAATTGACCCAGAAGGCGAAAATGCCCCTGGATTATACAACGTTAAGAAATTCGTTGAAAAGCCAAAAGTTGAAGATGCTCCAAGTAACTTAGCCATTATCGGACGTTACTTGTTAACACCAGAAATTTTTGACCTACTAGCAACTCAAAAACCAGGTGCTGGTAATGAAATTCAATTAACAGACGCTATCGATCGCATGAACAAGACACAAAGAGTCTTCGCCCACGAATTTAAGGGACAAAGATTTGATGTTGGTAACAAGTTTGGTTATGTGAAGACAAACATCGAATATGGATTGACTCACCCAGAAGTAAAGGATGAATTGAAGCCATACATTCTTGATCTTGCTAAACAAATTCAAGCTGAAGATAAGAGTAAGAAAAATACTAAATAATGCTTTGTAATGCCGCCTCCGGGCGCAAAAAAAGTCTACCTGCTGTGGGACCGGTTCGAGCCGAAGTGCGGTCTCGAACCTCGATTTTGAACTTCGCAAAGTGCGCGAATTTCAAAATACGTCCTTGGTAATAGACTGGCAAAATCTTGCCAGTCTATTACCAATTTCACAGCTGGTAGACTTTTTTTGCGCCCTCCGGCTAGATATTTTTTTGATATGTATAATATTAATTATCAACTCTGAATTTATATGTGGTTAAGAAGTATTACAGTAATTGAATGTTTAAAGTTATTTCAAATTTAATGATTAATTGAATATGGATGAATTAATCCGATATTTGGGGGTCTACAAAAATACACTCGAGCACATTAAAAACTCCCAAAAAATACCCTAGCATCCGGTGACAAGTGGTTTGCCAGCAGTGACAGTGGTGTTAGGACGACGAAGTCGTTCTTACAGCACAGACGTATTTTGAGATTTGCGGTCTATGCAAAGCTCAAAATCGAGCTCCGAGACCTTGGCTCGGGGCGGTCTCACAGCAGGCAAAACCACTTGTCACCGGATGCGGCAGTAATCATCACCCCAACAACAAACTATCGTTCGATACTCTAAACCCAAACAATTGTCTCTGCCCAGATTCATCATTATAAAAAACAGGCATTTCGTAATATTCTTTTTTATTGAGCAGAATTAAGAACTCCCAATTTTTTAAACCATGCATTTTAGTGGATGTCTTGAGGATTATTTCATCATCGATAACTTCAAGGTCAACAACAGGTAATCGTTTATCGCCGGTTTCGACGAATATACGGTTATTTTTTTTGAAATCATTTAGTAATAAGATTAAATCAATAGTACGCATAAGAATTTTCCATCACTTTTATTTGTTTTTATTGGTTAATTAAATTATCATTAAGGCTTAAGGATATTCTACCAAGTTTGAAGGGAAAAGATTATGGATCCGATTGTAATTATAGATGCAAAAAGAACTGCTATTGGCAAATTCCGCGGACAATTTGCTGATATGACGGCGGTTGAGTTGGGTAGTCAACTTGTTAAAAAACTACTTAGCCAAAATAAAGTTAACCCTAAGATGGTTGATCAATTTATTTTTGGAAATGTTTATCAAACTGGTATGGGTCAAAATACAGCTCGTCAAATCGAGTTAAATGTAGACGGACGTGTCGACGCAACGGCCATGACCGTCAATCAAGTTTGTGGTTCCGGGATGAAAGCCATTTATGAAGGTGTCTCGGCTATCACTATGGGTAACGCAGAAATTGTTGTTGCCGGTGGTGTAGAAAGCATGTCAAATGCACCATTTTATGCACCAAGAACAGGCAAGATGGAAGTTAGTCCTAAGTTGTCAGATAGTTTGTTCAATGATGGATTGAACGATGCTTTCAATCATTTGCCAATGGGTATCACGGCTGAAAATGTAGCTCGTAAATATCACGTAACTCGTGAACAACAAGATAAATTTGCTTTTGATTCACATCAAAAAGCACATAAGGCTCAAGCAAAATTAGCCAAAGAAATTATTCCGATTGAAGTTAATGGTGAAGAAATTACCACTGATCAATCGATTCGTCCAACAACGACTTTGGAACAAATGGGTCAATTACGAACTGTTTTCGATAAAAAAGGAACAGTTACTGCTGGAAATTCATCGCCAATCAACGATGGTGCTGCTGCCGTAATTTTGATGCGTGAAAGTCGTGCTAAAGAATTAGGTCTCAATTATGTGGCTGAAATTACTGGTTATACAGAAATCGGAATCGACCCCGATTATATGGGTTATGCACCATATTACGCCATCAACAAATACTTTGACCGCTATAAGACAACAGTTGATGACTACGATTTATTTGAAGTCAACGAAGCCTTTGCGGCTCAAGCAGTTGCGGTTAGTCGTGACCTCAAGTTACCTGAGGACCGTTTGAATATTTATGGTGGAGCGATTGCTTTAGGGCATCCACTTGGCGCTACAGGAACTCGAATGATTGCTACTTTGATCAATTCATTGCAACAAGAAGGCAAGCAAAATGGCTTAGCATCACTTTGTATCGGTGGTGGTATGGCAATGGCTATGGGAATCAAATTACTATGAAAATTTACGAAATGACAGATGAGCAACGGATTAAGTATCTGCTTGATGGCGGGTATATTGATGAAACTCAAGCCCAACTATTGCGTGAGCGTCAGACTATTTCAACCGATTTAGCCGACAGTCTCAGTGAAAATCAGGTTGGTAGTTTTAGTTTGCCATATGGTTTTGCGACTGACTTTTTAATTGATGGAACTGATTATTTAGTGCCCATGGTGATTGAAGAGCCTTCAGTTATTGCGGCAGCTTCTAATGCAGCTAAACGTGTCAAAAAAAGTGGTGGCTTTAAAACTTTCCCAACCTCCAGAATCGTCTACGGACAAATTGTTTTGGAAAATGTGACGGCAGCTGAAATTGCTGAGTTGCAACAACATGATTCAGAAATTTTGAAATTTGCTCAGCAAGCTCACCCAAGTTTAATTAAACGTGGCGGTGGGGTCGTTTCTTTGAAGTTCAATCATTACGAACATTTTGAAGAGGTTGAACTAGGAATCGATACCGTTGATGCCATGGGAGCTAATATGGTCAACTCGATTTTGGAAAAGACCGCACATAAGATTGCCTCAATGATTTCTGGGGATGTTTTGTGCAGCATTTTATCCAATAGTGGAGTAGGTCAGGTTATTACAGTAGAAGCAAAAGTTGATTATGAGCAATTAGCTACTAAAACGATGTCTGGCGAGGAAGTTGCTGGTCGGATAGTCAAACTATCAACCTTTGCCAAAGAGTCGGTTAAACGGGCTATTACTCACAATAAAGGCATTATGAATGGTGTCGACGCTGTATTATTGGCAACGGGAAATGATTTTCGTGCTCAAGAAGCAGCTGCACATAGTTTTGCGTTTGAATCTGGGCAGTACCAACCATTTAGTGAGTGGCGTATTGCTGATAATAAATTAGTTGGAACGTTAAAAATGCCAATTGAATTGGGCAGTGTCGGTGGAGCTATCAGGGCTTTACCCATGGCACAGTTGAGTTTAGCAATTATGAAGATTCAAAATAGCCGACAGTTGCAGTCAGTCGTTGGTGCAGTCGGATTAGCTAACAATTTGTCAGCGTTACGAGCTTTGGTCACGACTGGTATTCAAGCGGGACACATGGGATTGCAAAGTAAATCTCTCGCGGTGTCAGCCGGTGCAGTCGGCCCAGAAATCGATCAAGTAGCTCATAAACTGAATCAGACTAAAGATTATACATTGCAGAATGCAGAGAATATTTTATTAGAGTTGAGGAAAAAATAATGGATGTAGGTATTGATAAAATAGGCTTTTATGTACCAAAAGATTATATTGATATTGTGGAGTTAGCTAAAGCTAGGGATGTTGATCCTAATAAATTCACAATTGGTATTGGTCAAGATAAGCAAGCTGTTCCGCAACCTTATCAGGATGCAGTTACACTAGCCGCTAGTTCAGCCGATAGTATTTTAACAACTGACGATAAAAAAGATATTGGTCTATTGATAGTTGGAACAGAGAGCAGTGTCGATGAATCTAAGTCTACAGCCGCTTTCTTAATGGACTTGTTGGATTTACCAGAAGATATCCGTTCATATGAAATTAAACAAGCTTGTTTCGGCGCTACAGCCGGTTTGCAAGCAGCATATGATTTTGTCAGTCTCAATCCGGGTAAAAAGGCCCTAGTTATTGCTAGCGATATTGCTCGTTATGGTATCAAAACTCCCGGTGAAGTTACTCAAGGTGCTGGTTCAGTCGCTATGCTGATCAGTGAAAACCCTCGTGTTTTGAAACTCGACCACAAGTCAGTTTATATGACACGTAACGTTGGTGACTTCTGGCGTCCCACTTTCTCAAAGACAGCATTTGCCCGTGGAAAGTTCTCAAATGAGGTTTATGTCGACTTTTTCACGACGCTTTGGAATAAATTTCAGGCTAAATATGAGGTTACGGCTGATGATTTTTCAACTATGTTATTCCACATTCCTTATACAAAAATGGGAACTAAGGCCTTGCGTACACTAGATGGTAAGTTGTCGGATGAGAAATACGCTGAATTAACAGAACATTATCAAGCCAGTGTTAAATTCAGTCGTGAAGTTGGTAATCTTTACACAGGTTCACTTTATCTCGGACTGTTATCATACCTAGTTAACGCCGCTGAAGCTAACGAAAAGATGCTATTCTTCAGTTATGGTTCAGGTGCTGTTGGCGAAATTTACAGTGGTGAAATCCAACCAGATTTTGAGAAAATTATCGATAAAGACGCTATTTTAGCAATGCTTGATAATCGTCAAAAGATGAGTATTTCTGATTACGAAAAAATGTATGAAGTTGAATATCAAGATGGTACAATCGTTGATCCAGCAGGCGTCGATGCCAAGTTTTATTTGAGTGAAATCAAAGAAAATGAACGACTTTATAAAAAGAATAAATAACCGTTGTAATCGCTTACATAGAATGTTATATTATAGACGTGGTAAGGATGGAATGTCAGGAACTGTAGCCCTAAAAGAATTTGATTGAGAAAGTTTTATCGTTTCTAGGAGATGGTAGGATTAGTAGAAAGCAAAGTAAAATTAAGGTAGTACAGTTCAACGGCATTTTAGGAACTAGTGATAAAAGTTAATATAAGATCGACCTAATTAATGTTAGTCGCACAAAGCTCATTACGTAATTCGCTAGGATCCTTTAGTTGAACAATTCATATAGTAAGATATGTTTTAAGTAGTAAGATTCATTGTAAAGTTTAGATTCATTTTAACGTTGATGAAACTGCAGCAAATTTCATCTTACCACTTATATCTAACTAGGGACTCTCCAAGAGTAGAGTCCTTTTTTAGTGTCCTTATCTCCAGAAATGAGAATATTTACCTGCTATGCGGACCGGGCCGAGCCAAGGTCTCGTCCCTCGGTTTGAAGCCTTACCAAAGTTCGGTAAGTCTCCAAACTCGCCCGGTGGTGTAATTGCTAAAGCAATAACGCCACACCCACAGCTGGTAAATATTCTCATTTCTTCCGACTCTTTGGTATGAACTGATTTAATCGTTTATTTTGATTATGCAGAATAGTAGCACAAAAATATTGTAAACGCTTACCGAGAATGTTATATTATAGATGTGGTAAAGATGAAATGTCAGGAACTGTAGCCCTAAAAATAGTTTGATTAAGAAAGTTTTATCGTTTTAGAGAATGGTAGGATTAGTAAAAAACAAAGGAAAGTTAGAGTCTGTACAGTTCAACGACATTTTTGGAACTAGTGCCAAAAGTTAACATAAGATCGACCTAAAAAGTAGTCGCGCAAACTCAATACATGCTGCGCTAGGATCCATTAGTTGAACAAGCAATACATATTTATAGTAAGATATGTCTCTCAGTAGTAAGATTCATTTAAAGTTTAGATTCATTTTAACGTTGATGAAACTGCAGTAAATTTCATCTTACCACTCATATCTAACTAGGGGCCCCCGGTGTTTGGGGGCTCTTTTTTATTGTGTACTTTTTTGGAATGCCGCCTTCGGGTTCCAGTGATTCCGACCGCTATGCGACCGGTGCGAGCCAAGGTCTCGCACCTCGATTTTGAACTTCGAGAAGTTCGCTCGAATTTCAAAATACGTCGGTGGAGTAAGGGATAAATCCCTAACTCCACTGGCACAGCAGGTCTCCATCACTGGAACCCGAAGGCTAAAGTATCTCAATAATAAAGAGATTTGTTTTTTTAATAGGGCAGTGGATTAGATATAGTCTTTGGTATTCAATTTTCAAGTATTTCATAGTAAAGACCTCGATCTCTAATTTGTATTTAGACCAAGGCTATACTGATTAATTATTTACATATTCAAAACGTTAGTACTATTTATGAAATAAAATGAGTCGGAAGGGATGAGAATATTCACCCGCTATGGGTGTGGCGTTATGGCTTTAGCCATTACACCACCGGGCGAGTTTGGAGACTTACCGTATTTTGGTAAGGCTTCAAACCGAGGTTCGAGACCGTTCTCTGGCTCGGACCGGTCCGCATAGCAGGTGAATATTTCTCATCCCTGGAGATGGCAAACAAAAAAAGGATTGAATCCCTCACAGATTCAATCCTTTTTGATATTCGATTATATTTTATTAGCCAATTACTTGAACGGTAACATTTTGACGGCCAAATTGTAATGCTTGTGAATTAGGCATAGCGATGTCTAATTGGTTAGGGTTACTGTATGCGAAGTAACCTGTATCATTAACAACACGGTCGAATGTTTGACCATTGCTGGCTGTAATTCTTAAGTGTGTACCCTTAGGGAATTTTGATAGATTAGCGGCAACACCACTGTAACCCATGCTTGAACCTAAAACGGCTGGGTCATAGGCTGTAGCATTCATTGTTAGTGTTTGTTTAACGTTGTCATTTGAGAGATAGTCTCCCTTGATCCAACGACTTTTACCAACATCGTACCAAGTTGTACCATTGGCATCAGTTTGGCTTTGGTAAACGTGAACCATATTTCCACCTGTAACTGAATAGCCGTTAAAGCCACCGTTAGGAGCATCATAAAGGTTTACGCCACCGTTAGCTTTAACATACATGTCTTTGTCTAAGGCAACGGCAGGGGCAGTGCTTGAAGAGTCTGTAGCTGCTACCCATGCGTTGTTGGCAACTTGATAGTATGTAACGCCATTAACGTTAGCAATCTTGTTTGTACGCCATGCAGTCTTGTTTTGAAGTCTGGCACCGGCGAAACTCATATTTCCTTGGCTATCTGGAGTTGTGTAAAGTGTAGCTCCGTTAGCATTTGCGATATAAATAACACTACTAGTATCTGACATTGAAACTGTTGCGGCATCTACAGTTTGTGATTGTACGCTTACACCAACAAGTGCAAGTGATGTGACTGTTAATAATGATGCTACGAAATTTTTGATCTTCATTAAAGAGATTCCCCCGAATTTGAAACACGATTTTAAATCTAATTTTCTCAACGGAAGTAATCATATAACGTCTAGACCATGAAATGTTGATTATAACTCAACTGTAAATTAGTTATAACTTAACTGTAAAGGCTACGTAATTGAACTGAAATACAAATGAGTCAAAAAATACAAATTATTTTTCGGTATATTTCTTAATGGCATCTAACATGTCGTCAATATTGTTGACCATAATACCATTCATTTTGATCAAACCAATCGTGTAATTATTGATATATGCAAAAGGATTTTCTCCGATTCCCTTTACAGCCTCAAGCTTTTTGGGGTTCTCGAAACCATGTTGACGTAGGTCAGTATAAACACCAATTACAGGGATTTCTTTACCGTAAGCTACACCAATTTCTGAGGCCACGCCATCGTCCATTGTGTCACCATCAAGAATTGCGACGACTAAATCGGAAGAAAGGAGCTCTTTATTGTCTTCTTGAGCAATTTTAATTGAGTCAGCGTAGTTCATTTTGTCGTTAATATCACCATTTTCTTGGGGAAGATAGACTTCAATATTACCATCCATCTTTCTGATTTTATCAACAACTACTTCATTAAACATTCTGTCGGCTAGGGCAAATAAACCGTTGGCAAAATAAATTTTCATATAAAAATCCCTCTTTCTATTATTTGTTCTGTAATATTTTATCATGGTTGGAATCATAATAATATGAAGGATTTTTTGTATTGGTGGGCTGCCACCGGAAAGCGCAAGATGATGGAGTCTGCTATGGGACCGACTTGAGCCAAGGTCTCAAGTCTCGTTTTGAAGCCTTGCAAGTGCGGCAAGTCTCCAAAGTCGCCCATGGAGTAAGAACGAGAAGTGCACTCGTCCTAACTCCATTTTCATAGCGGACTCCATCACTCGCGCTCTCCGGCTAGGGTATTTTGGGGTGTTTAGCTTTTAATGGTTGTCTAGTTTCTTCTATATATATGAAAATAAAATGAATTGTCTTAATTTAGATATAGATGGAAATTAATTTTAAAATCATAAGTAACTATTCATGTGAGTGAATGACCTTGAGTGTTTATTAATGTTGAGTAAAAGATAAACTAGTCGGAAGATTTGATAGTATTTACTCGCAGTGGAAGTGGTGTTATGGCTTTAGCCATTACACCACCGGGCGAGTTTGGAGACTTACCGTATTTTGGTAAGTCTTCAAAACCGAGGTTCGAGACCGCTTTTTGGCTCGGACCGGTCCGCACAGCAGGGGAATACTATCAAATCTGGAGACGGCATGGCAAAGTCCACTTGGACAAAATTATATAAAACCAGAAAAAAAGCGAATAAAAAATATACCATTAATTATTTTAAAAAATATTCCATTTTTTGATAAATATTTTTGCGAATTCGGATTCCAAAAGAGTATCTAATCAATATACAATGTCTTTGTAAGATACAACTGGTAATGAGCTTTGGTTCTCTTCATAGCCAAGGTATTGAGGACATTGTCAGCGGGATCTTGCTACCTCATTAATTAAGTCGTGGAAACAATATTTCCCCAACTAATTTTCCCAACAATATAACGAAACAAAAAATAGGTCTGACTTCCCCGGTCAGGCTTATTTTTTTGCTATTTTTAAAATTAATTCGTCAATTATATGTATAAGCATTCCAATATTATCGACAGCTAGGAATATTATGAATCTATTCTGAGTACATTGAAACATTTAAATTTAAAAATTTATAATTAGATAAAAATATTTACATTAATTGCTACACAAAAGTGGGGGCTATATGGCATTATATGTATAAAGAATATGTTTATACATATTGTATTGTGAGGGAGGGTTACTTCATGCAAGCAAAAAAGATAATTAAGGGATTAATGTTCTTGTTGTTCGGTATGATAGCTTTTTTTGGCATCTGGCAGAAAACATCGAATTTAGTACAAGCCAGTGTTACCGATGATAATGTTTTAAATGTGCCACCCGGTGGTATTTCTTTACAGGATTATTTCCTTAAAGGATCCTTTAAGGATAACAATGCTACAGTTATGACAAACTCCAATGGTGTTGATGTCGTGAGGTTAACTAATGGTAAAAACCAGACTGGTGCTATTTGGAGTGATAGTAATGCTGCCGATATTGGTGGCAATGGTAAGAATTATTTAAATGTTGATAAAAAACAGACTATAACTATGTGGATGTACTTTGGTACTATTCTTTTACCTGTTGGTATTCCAGACGGAATGGCTTTTGTTTTACAAAATGATGATAATGGTCTAGGTGCTATTTCGAAAAATTCTAAAGGAGAAATAAATCACGGACAGTCATTAGGTGTCTGGGGACTGGATTCTACCACTTCGACGGGATTAACTGGAAAGAATACCATTCAAAGCCAGGCCATTCAAAAGAGCTTTGCTTTGGAGTTTGATACTTATGCAAATATGAATCAAAATCACGATTGGAAAGAAGACGATACTGATGATTCTTTGTTAAATGGTCGTGAAAATTCTTTTGATACTATGCCTTACTCAGGAGACAATTATTATTTAAAGAGACCACATATTGCATGGAATTATCCTGCGGAAGCAGGTACTTATAAGCAACTCAGCTCAAACTTTGGTAGTTTTTTATTTGGAAACTCGATTATGGGAATGTACCATCATTTAGGATCAGATAATAGATATAATGGTGCCGGTATCGATTTTTCATATGGTAAAAATAGCAATAATACTTATCAGGATGCTTGGAATCATATGACGATTGAATATACTCCAGATGGTGATGGCAAGCATGCACAAATACACTATAAGTTTAGAGATAAAAACGTTGATGGAACGGCACGCTTTCCTCTAGTTGACGCTACAGCAGATATTAATTTGGATGAATTTCAATTAAACGGCAGCAATAAGTTGAGATATGGATTCACAGGCTCAACTGGTCCAGATGCTGATATTACTAATGCGATTGTTTTTGAATCAATGCCATCCTTAGTAAATGCTGATGCCAATGCCTATACGGTTGATAAAACTAATAATACGAAGATTAAGACAAAAGATGATACTGATGTCACTTCGGAATCTGGTCAAAATCCTCAACTAATGGATGACCAAGCAAAATCAATGGTTACAGCCACGACCGTCCATCCTAATGATGATTTGACTTTAAACTACATGTTGCATTATCTAAGTGGTGAAGAAGCTACAAATGGGATGAAAGCAACCGTTAAAGTTCCCGATAACGTAACTGTGACACCTGATGCGGACAATAATATTGGTAAAATCTACTATATTAGTAAGCCCGATGATAAAGGTAATGTACAAAAAATGGAGACTAATATTGGTAAAGATAGTTTAGATGACAAGGGTGTTCTGACTTGTGATATTGATACTCTTGGTGATAAGACTGAAGGCAATACCTATTGGGAAACAGCACGTATTGAGCTGAATGCAACCGCTGATAGCCTGCCTGATGGAACCACTAAATTGACTGTACCATCAACTTTGAATACTTTTGAAGGTAAGAACTACAAGGTTAATATTCAACCAGATTCATTCGATATTGTTAAACCTTCGAATACGTTACATATCACGACTGATATGGCAGATCCGACTGAAGTTCAATTAGGCAATATGTTTGATTTAACGGGTACTATCAGCTTTGAACATGAAGAAACTGTAGATAAAAATGACATGTATATTAATTACACAATTGATAATAATCCAACGATTATGAGTCAAGACAGCACTGCTGGAGCTGACTTTACAATTAAAGACCTTGAAACGGGTACTAAATCGGGTCAATTGGATGTTGGTGATCACACGATTAAAGTTCAGGTAATTGATGATAATTACGAGGGTGCTAATGGCAAAGAAACTTTAGCCTCAAATGTTTTGGAATATCACATTAAGGTAACGAATAAGTCTGTTGTCATTACTCCGGAAAAGTCTGAATTAACGGTCAATGACAATGAACCTGTGGAACTTAAAGGAACGTACTTGCATTCCGATGGCAGTTCAACTGTTCCTGAAAATGGTCAGTCGGAAATCTCGTACACAATTACTAATGATGGCGAAGATCCTCAAAAGAAAGTAGTTGAGAACCAAGACAACGATGGTAATTATAAGATTAGCTTGAAGCCATATGCTTATGATAAAGATGAATCTACCTCAATTGACGACTACCAAGGTAACACGGGGCTAAAAGTAGGTAAGAATACTGTAACAATCAGTGTTATCGATGAACAAGGACATAAATCTCAGTCCAAAGATGTCATTGTCAATGTACCCGACATTACGCCAACTTTAACAGCTGATACAACGGATTATAATTTTGTTCAAGGTGAACCGATTAATTTAACGGCCAATATTGGCTATCCAGGGGACTACCAAGTGACTCCTGGTAAGTTGACATGGTACGTGAACGCTAACGGCAACAAGACGATTAGAAGTTATGACGGCGATACATCAGTTGCCACACCGGTTAGTCAGGACTTTACCATCGACCCTGCTGCTAATGGAATGGATAATGGTTCCAAAGAAGGCTACCCAGTTTCAATCTATTACTCGGATCCATATGGGCGTACATCGAAGCCGGTAAATTATAACGTGATCGTACTTGATAAAACTGCTTCATTGGAAAGTGGCGATTATAGTTTCAAGACAGTCAGAGCCAGCCGAATTCCTGATATCGTTCAACGCAATGGCAAGTGGAATCTGTCAGTTAAGAGCGTTATGACGGGATGGACTTTAACTGCTAAAGCCGGCAAGATGGTGAAGGACGCTGGACAAGCTGATGAAGAGACACTCGATGGCAATATGATTTTCATTTCGCCAGAGGATAATAAAACTTATGATTTAGGTAAAGAGACGCTCATTCAAAGCAGTTCAGATAAAAGCGATATTGAAACAACTCATATTGGCGACGATTGGAATGACAACCAAGGTGTTTTATTGGATTTGAATTCCAGTAACGTTGCAGGATTGTATAAAGGCGAAATTGAATGGAATTTAACCAATAGTTTATAGGCTATTTGTTATTGTTTTTTTCAATTCCATCAATTTTGTCTCCTAGAATAAAAGTACGAAAAAAAAGATGAAATCGAAGTCAATTAAGACTAAGAATTTCATCTTTTTATTTTGATTTTTTATGTGAAACATCAATTAAGGTTAATCGGAGTAGAAGTTTATTCTACGACTTGAATCCAGCCTTCAGGAGCTTCAACTGTACCGAATTGGATACCTGTCAATGTATCGTAAAGTTTCTTTGTAACAGGTCCAACTTCTGTTTCACTGTAGAAGACGTGTAAGTCGCCGTCGTGTTCCAAACCACCAATAGGTGAGATAACAGCAGCAGTACCACAGGCTCCAGCTTCCTTGAAACGGTCTAGTTGGTCGATGTAGACGTCGCCTTCTTCAGCGCCAAGTCCCAAACGATTCTTAGCCAACCAAAGTAGTGAGTACTTGGTAATACTTGGAAGAATTGAAGGTGATTTTGGTGTTACGAAAGTATTGTCTTTGGTGATACCAAAGAAGTTAGCTGAACCGACTTCCTCAATCTTCTTGTGTTCGATTGGATCTAGGTAAACACAATCCGCAAAGCCATTATCGTGTGCTTGGGCACCAGGGTAAAGACTGGCAGCGTAGTTACCACCGACTTTACTTTGACCAGTACCTTTGTGAGCGGCACGGTCGTATTGAGAAGTAGTGAAGTTAACTGGTGTTAGACCACCCTTGAAGTAGTTACCAACTGGCATGGCAAAAACAGTAAAGATATATTCTGGAGCAGCGTGGACACCAATTTGTTCACCAGTACCGATAATTAATGGACGAAGGTAAAGTGTAGCTCCATTACCGTATGGAGGCACAAAATCAGCATTTGCTTTAACAACTGATTTTACAGCTTCAACGAATTTGTCTTCTGGGAAAACAGGCATCAATAGTCGTTCACATGAGTCCTTCATACGTTTAGCATTACGATCTGGACGGAATAATTGAATCTTGTTGTCCGGAGTACGATAAGCTTTCATACCTTCAAAAGCTGCTTGTCCGTAGTGCAATACCGGTGAAGCCTCGCTGATGTGAAGGGTGCTATCTTCTGTTAATCCAGCATCTTGCCATTCGCCGTCTTTCCAATGGGCAGTGAAACGGTAAGGTAAATCCATATAATTGAAACCTAAATTGTTCCAATCAATTTTTGTTGCATCTGCTTTTGCCATGTTTTATATCTCCTTTGTTAAATCTAATCTAATATATTAAAGTATATTAAAGAAAAATTAAATTTATTAGATTTATCATAATTAATGAGCTGGTAAGTGTCAATGATAAATTGGAATTAATCTAATTTTTTCTAATGTAAGGGTTTTTCTTAGGATTGCTTGTTTTCTATCTATACAATAGGGGTGTATTGAATAGGCCGTCTCAGGATTACAGTGATTCCGACGCTATGCGACCGGTGCGAGCCAAGGTCTCGCGCCTCAAATTTGAGCTTTGCATAGACCGCAAATCTCAAATTTGTCGGTGGAGTAAGGACTAAAGTCCTAACTCCACTTGCACAGCAGTCTCCATCACTGTAATCCTGAGACTAAATTCACTGTTGTTTAGATGGCACATTCATTCTAATAATTTTCCATACCATTTATAAAAGATATGATTAGTCTGTATATTCGTTTATAGATTGATTAATAAAAACTATATTAAAACAGATGTGGAAACTTTAGAGGTTAATATTATGGGTAAAAAAAGATTGATTCTTTCAACTGTACTGGCGATTTTAATTTTGATTGGTGGGTTCTTTGGTTTCAGTCGGCATACTCAGGCTGTTCATGCTGGGAAATATGTTGAGAGTTCGACACCGACTTTATTTTTCCATGGGTATGGCAGTAGTTTTAACGCTGAAACGCAGATGACTGAAGCGATTAAGGATGCTGGTGTGACTAGAAAAATTGTGCGGGTCAATGTTAGTCCGAATGGTTATGCGAAGTTGATTGGATCGATTCCGAAGAATGCTAAGAATCCGCTTGTTGAAGTGAATTTTGATAATAATAAAATGACTGATTATTATACGGCTGGTAAATGGGCGAAGAATGTGATCGAACTTTTGCAGGAGGAGTATAAGTTTAAGAGTGTTAATTTGGTCGGGCATTCGATGGGGAACATGGCTATCAACTATTACATTATGGAAAATGCTGGCAAAAAAGGGCTGCCAAAAGTTAATAAAGTTGTTGATATTGCGGGCCATTTTAACGGTATTTTAGGGATGGACGACAAGCCTAATAAAATGAAATTAGCTAAAAATGGCAAGCCTGACAAGATGGATAAGTCTTATAAGCAACTGTTGAAATCACGAAAAAATTATCCAACTAATGCACAGGTTTTGAACATTTATGGGGATATTGAAGATGGCACCAATTCTGATGGTCGAGTTAGCAATGCATCGTCTAAATCCTTGAAGTATCTAGTTTCTGGACGTGCTAAATCTTATAAAGAGAAGAAAATTAAAGGCAAGATGGGACAACACAGTAAATTACATGAAAATAAACAGGTTGATAAACTTTTAATCAATTTCTTGTGGAAAAAATAAGTTGAGAATTGCCGCCACCGGATTACAGTGATGAAGCCCGCTATGCGACCGGTGCGAGCCAAGGTCTCGCGCCTCGATTTTGAACTTCGCAAAGTACGCGAATTTCAAAATACGTCGGTGGAGTAAGGACTAAAGTCCTAACTCCACTTGCACAGCAGGTCTTCATCACTGTAATCCGGTAGCTATTGATCTGAAATATGTTAGGTATTAGATGACTAAATATGAGTTAACTAAAGGTAGAATATTCTTGAAATAAAAAAAGTATCTTCAGAGCAATCACGATAGATTGATTACTCTCGAAGATACTTTTTTTAATGTTTAACGAATGGATACCAACCGGCTAAAGCAAAGCCAATCAAGGCAGTAACGATACAGAAAACAATCACAGCCCAAACTAAAGTTTTATTGAGCGTCTTTTGTTCCTTACGAGCAAAAGCAATTTCAACCAAGCCGATGAAAATCAAAGCAATAATAACTTTAACAATCAACAACGTAGGTTCGACTGACCAAGCATGCAATCCCAACTTAATACCAGTAGCGATTATAACAATGTAGCCGACACGAGTAATCATTTCATAAATCTTTGTATTCGAATTTGTAAATAATACCAATAAAATCATCACGGCCATAACAAGCCAAGTAATTAAATGTGTCCATAACCAAACCATAATAAATTCCTCCAATGGAGACTATCATAACATTGTTTTTCTCAAACCTTCCGACTAATTAATTTCTATCAATTGAATTTAAGAATACTCAAGTGTATTTATATTCCGGTAATTCTATATTATGAAATATTTGTAATTTGTTATTTTTACAAAAAAATGAGTTATATCACAGTTGAACCAATCAAAAGTGATATAACTCATTTCATATTTTATTTATATTCTAATTATTATTATCAAGTTAACCAAGAAAATACCAGTTAAACTAGCCGGAGGTTGCCAGAAATTTTATCCGCTATGGAGGTGGCGTTATGGCTTTAGCCATTACACCACAGGGCGAGTTTGGATACTTGCCGAACTTTGGCAAGGATTCAAATCGAGGCGCGAGACCTTGGCTCGCGCCGGTCCTCATAGCTGAAGAAATTTTCTGGCAACCGGAGGCGGGAATCCTTAACTGTTTAGATTTTCTTTACGTTTCTTATAATCATCATCAGAAACATTGCCTTTAGCGTATTCCTGATTTAAAACTTCTAAGGCACTAACTTTATTACGATTATTGTGATTATTATTAATTAAATAAACGACTAGGATAATGGCAAGTAAAATAATAATTCCGTATAACCAGAATCCACCGCCCATAAACCCCATACCACCGAAACCGGCATGACAATTTCCAAATCCCATCATAATGTCCATCTCCTTAAATGGTTTTGACTACATTATATAGGGGGTGTCGGGCGGTCGCAATTAAAGTGTACTTTGGCGAAAGACTAGCTTAGTTGCCAGCTCCATTCTTTTAGCAACGTGTCTGGGATTGGTCAAAATATCCTGCATCAAATCGACGGCGGCTCCACCCATTTGAACTGTTGCTACATCGACTGAAGTGAGCTCTGGGTTGACGTAACTGGCTAATGTCGTGTTGTTGAAACTGAAAATACTGACACGGTCAGGAATGGCAATGTTAGCTTCTTGTAAAGCTTTTAATGCGCCAGCTGCCATTGGGTCATTTGTGACGAAGAAAGCGTGTGGTAGGTCATCCAAGGTTTGGATAGCCTTTCTCATCTGTTTATAGCCGGCACCTTTGGTAAAGTCACCTTTGAAACACAAGTCAAGGCGAAAGATATCGTGACTGATCATGGCATCCTTGAAATTGTTGTAGCGCAAGTCGGGAATGGTCCGTAGATTGTCGGTCGATGTTTCCTCGCCGTAGATAAGGCCAATGTCTTTAATGTTTTGGTCAACGAAGTAATCCACAACTTGCTTGGTGCTGTACTTGAAGTCAGTGATAACAGTATCGAAGCCTTGTGGAAATTGGTCGTCATCGATGAAGACTAGATTGTGACTAATTTGCATCATTTGGTCGACTTGTTCTTGACTGTACTTTCCGATGGCAATGATACCGTCAATATCGGCGGGGATTTCAGATAAATCATTGTGGAAAATTCGACTCACTTCAAAGCCATAGGTTGGAGCTTGTTGTTCGATACCTTCACGAACGGCCATGTAATAGAGATCGTCTTGTTCCTTAGATTCCGAATACCATTGCACCAGGGCGATATGTTTTTGAAAACGGGTGTTGCGGCGATTGGCTTTGCGATAGTTCATTTCGGTCGCAATTTTTAGAATATTAGTTCTAGTTTGGTCGGTGACGGAGAGCGTTAAGTCGTTATTTAAAACTCGAGAAACGGTTGCTGGTGAAACGTTAGCTCTTTTGGCAATATCCCGTAAAGTCGCCATTATTCGAGACTTTCAATGAATTTATCAAATGCGGCTTGACCTTGGTCGTTCCACTTGAAGACACCAGCATCTTCGAGGACTCTGCCAAAGACTAAACCAGTCTCTTGAGCGACAATTTCAGAAACGTTATCATCAGTAAATTCATATTTAGTTGCTAACTTATCAGCCCAAGTTTTGTGATATGCGGTCATCTTGTTTGGTTGTTTCAAAAGATATCTTTCGACTTCTTTTAATTCATCCTTTAAACGAGCGGGCAAAATAGCGCGTCCCATGACTTCGATTAGACCGATATTTTCTTTCTTAATATGTTGTACATCTTGATGAGGATGGAAAATTCCGTCGGGATATTTGGCTGAAGTTTGATTGTCACGCAAAACAATATCTAAGACGTAGTCAACACCTTTGCGATAGGCAATCGGTGTGACTGTGTGGTGACGAGTTTCGTTCGTATAAGCTCTAACATCAACAGATTCGTCGGTATAATTCATCCAATTTTCATGAATCAAAGTTGCGGCTTTGACCAATTTTTCAGGATCACTACTTGTTAAACGAATGGTTGATAGGGGCCACTTCACGATACCAGCTTTGACATTATCAACCGGAATCTCGATTTCTCGTTCGATTGGAGCTTTCATCATTGGGAAGTCATGACGGCCACCTTGATAGTGATCGTGACTGAGCATTGAACCGCCAACAATTGGTAAATCAGCGTTACTGCCGACAAAATATTGTGGGAAGATACGGATGATTTCGAGTAAATTATTGAAAGTATGCTGATTGATAATCATTGGTTGGTGAATGCGATTGAGAAAAATAGCGTGCTCACTGAAGTATGCATAAGGGGAGTATTGGAAGCCCCAAGTTTGACCGCCAAGAGTAAAGCGAATGATACGGTGATTGCTTCTAGCTGGATAGCCTAACCGACCAAGATAACCCTCATTTTCCATGCAAAGCTGACATTTAGGATAGCCATTTTGGACTTGTTTACCAGCTGCAGCGATTGCCTTAGGGTCTTTTTCAGGTTTAGAAAGATTGATCGTAATTTCCAAATCTCCGTAATTTGTTTTGACGGTGTAAGAAATATTTTTAGCGATAGCTTTAGTTTTGATATAGTCATTAGTCTGACTTAATTGATAGAAGTAATTTGTAGCTCTTTCAGGACTCTTTTGATAAAGGTTCCAGAATTTATCGTTGACCTTTGAAGGCAATGGCGTAACGAAGTCCATCAGTTGGTCGTTGAGTATTTCTTTTGATGTTTGACTACCGTCAATTTTTTCATTCTTAATAGCAGTTTCAATTAGGGCTGTTTTGACATCATCGTCTGTTTGATGATTATCGTCGCCAACTAGGGCACAGATGCGATTGTACAAATAGGTGCGGTCGAGTTCTTGATAATCGTTATCGGACGCAATAATTTGATCGACAAATTTATCGACACAAGACATTATTTTTCCACCTCGGAGATTTTAATTTCACTAGGTCCATCAGATATTTCAGCGATGTAAAAGTCAGCTGCGTAGCCAATTTTATCCTGATAAATCTGACCGACATTTTGTTTGAAGTTATCAATTTGGTCCTTTTCAACAAAGGCAATTGCACAACCACCAAAGCCAGCGCCAACCATACGAGCACCGAGGACACCAGGCTGTTGCCAAGCTGCTTCAACTAGCGTATCGAGTTCGACACCAGTAACTTCATAATCATAGTGAAGTGAAACATGAGAGGCGTTAACGAGTTTGCCAAATTCAACCAGATTGTTTTCCTTGAGGTACTTGATAGCCTTGAGCGTCCTTTGATTTTCAAAGACAGCGTGACGGGCACGACGAATCAAAATATCGTCATTGATTAAGTAAGAATTACGGTCGAACTCATCGATTGAAAGTTCACCCAGTGATTTAATATCCAATTTCTTTTGTAAGAGGGCGAGTGCTTGTTCACATTGGCTGCGACGTTCGTTGTATTTAGAATCAGCCAGAGCACGGTGTTTGTTAGTATTCATGATGACAATCGCGTGGTCGCCGAGTTCAACTGGAGCGTAGTGGTATTCCATGGTATTAGTATCAAGCAGGATAGCTTGGTCCTTTTTACCCATACCGACAGCAAATTCATCCATGATTCCAGAGTTGACACCGATATATTCATTTTCATTCTTTTGGCCCATTTTAACGAGATCCAATTGGTCGATACCTAGGTGGAAGACATCGTTCAAAATATTTCCCATCAATAATTCAATGGAAGCGGATGACGAAAGACCAGCTCCATCAGGTAAATTACCTTTGAAGTAGATATTGAATCCGTGATCGATATTGTATCCGGCCTTCATTAATAAATAAATCATACCCTTAGGATAGTTAGCCCAGTTATGTTTCTTGTCGTATTCGAGTCGATCAAGGAAGAAAGTCACAACACCAGTTTCAGGGATGTTGTCAGAGTAAAGTTTAACCGCTTGGTCGATTCGTTCTTCATAAGCAGCGTAAGTTCCCAAACTGATAGCACAAGGGAAGACATTGCCACCATTGTAGTCAGTGTGTTCACCGATTAAATTAATTCTTCCGGGTGAAAAAAATAATCTTTCTGCTGGTTTGTCATAAATTTTCTTGAAGCCTTGCAAAATTTCGTTAGTATCCATAATCATTCTCCACATTTAGTAAATATTTAGTTAACAAAATGATAGCGCTTTCTGACAATTAAAACAAGGTCTATGGATTTAATAATTTTAATAAAATGTTATCATTATATGCATGAATGCCCGCAACGGGAAATAGAGGAGAATGCCATGAAAACCGCAGTGGTTACTGATACAGCATCTTACTTAACACCTGAACAAATTAAGAAATATAATATTACTGTTTTGCCAATCACCGTAATTTTAGGAGATAAGCAGTATAAAGAAACTGAAGAATTAACAGATGATAAATTTTACGATTATTTAGCCAACGAGCCCGAGTTGCCAACGACAGCTCAAGTTTCAATGGGACAAATCCAAGAAGCCTATGACCGCCTTGTTTCTGAGGGATACGATACGATTATTTCCATCCATTTATCATTGGGAATCACTTCATTTATGGATAACTTGCGTATGTTTGTTAAAGAATACGACAAAGCCAAAGTTTATCCGTTCGACTCAATGGCTGCCAGTGCCGCTGAAGCTGATCTCGTAATGTTGGCTGGCGACTTAGCTCAAAAGAATGTCGATCCCGAAGAAATTGTTAAACAGTTGTCAGATTTACGTGATTCAACTGATATTTATTTTGCGGTCAACGACTTGAAACATCTCAGTCGAACAGGTCGCCTAAGCAATCATTCCGCTATTATTGGAAGTTTGTTAGATGTGAAGCCACTTTTAACTTTTAAAGATGGTAAAATTTATGCGATTGGCAAAGAAAGAACCATGCGCCGCGCTTATCGTATGATTCAAACAGAAATTCAAAAATACGCAGACGCCCATCCCGATTGGAAATTGCACATCACCGTGGTTGATTCAAATAATCGCGAGTTGCTAGACAAATGGGTTACAGACTTCCAAGAAAATTTCCCCGAAGCTCGAGTTTCCAAGAGCCATTTAGGACCAGCAATCAGTGTCCATACAGGTGAAAAGACGATGGGAGTTGTCTGGGATAAGGATTTTTTAGATGAAAACTAGAATTATGATTTACGTCGATGATGTTGATATGAGTGTTGCCTTTTGGACCGATGAATTTGGTGCTCAAGTAGTGGCCAGACAAACTTTGAACGGTGGCTATCAAAATGTGATAGTTGGTATTTCAAGTGAAGTTGAATTATCAATTTTTCCACGCGATTATATTAGAATTTATTCCCCAGAAGTTGCTGAAAATGTACCTTCATTGATGTTTTTCTCGAAAGATTTCGATAGATTGCATGATGAATTGATCAGTGCTGGCGAGATTACCGAAGTAAACGGTGTTTTGACGTTTAACTTCCAAGATCCTGAAGGCAACTATTTTGTTGTTGCTAAGGCTGAGTAGTTTGAAGGATGCCGCCGGAGGGGACGAGTGATGAAGCCCGCTATGCGACCGGTGCGAGCCAAGGTCTCGCGCCTCGATTTTGAACTTCGAGAAAACCGCTTGAATTTCAAAATACGTCGGTGTTGTAATGGCTAAAGCCATAACGACACTTGCACAGCAGGTCTTCATCACTCGTCCCCTCCGGCTCTGGTTTTTTAAATATGCAATGTATAATTGTTGGTTCAGTTTGTAAGTTGGAATGTACTTTTTAATTTGATTAATTTAGATATTTATATGGAAGATTAGATAATCCTGAATTTGGGGTCGTCTAATCTTTTTTATTTTTTTTCTTTAGAAACTGAGTCCATCAGTTGGAGTGTGATATAACTATCAGCCAAAAATACATTAGCCTTCGATTGTGAGGGATGGGCCAGCAGTGGTAGTGGTGTTAAGGCTTCAGCCTTTACAGCACAGGACGATTTTGAGACGTGGTCTTCGGCTCACAATCGAGGGTCGAGACCGCACTTTGGCTCGAGCCGTTCCACACAGCAGGCCCATCCCTCACAATCGAAGGCGGCACCCCAGAAAGAGACAATTTGTAAATTCCAAATGGTTGCAAGCTTTTTTGGTACTTAATAGAATTAATTCATAAGTACGAGAAAGGAAAATTTCTTATGAAAATTAGCCTTCAAGAACAGTTGATCAACCAATTAACCAGCTATGTACAAGGGCTTGAGCCTAATGCCAAATTGTTGTCGGAGCGCCAATTGGCTGATAAATATGAAGTATCCCGAAATACGATTCGGGGAGCTTTGTTTGATTTGGAAACGATTGGTTTGGTGCGCCGGATTCATGGCAAAGGGACTTTTGTTAATCGAACGAATCTCGATAGTGATCTCAGCAGTTGTTATAAATTTGGTCAACAGATGCGACGGCTTGGTCGAGTACCAACTACTCGGATAATTAGTTTTGAAAAAAAGGAAGTTAACGCTTATTTTGCCGAAAATATGAATTTAACGGACGGTGAAATTATTATCAAAGTTGAACGTCTGCGTTTGGCTGATGGTGAACCGATGATGTTTGAGCGGACTTATTTGCCACTGAAATACTTTCCAACTCTGAGTGTGGGGATGTTACAAAATCGGTCGATGTACGATGTTTTTAAGGATGAATTTCAAGAAGATATTGACTATGCCGACGAATATTTTTCCTCCGGAGTTATTAGTGAATGCGATAGTAAAGTGATGGGATTGCCGGATGGAACGCCATGCTTATTATTGAAACGTAAGACGTATGATTTACAGAATCATTTGATTGAATTTACCTTGAGTACAGCCAGAAGTGATGAGTTTGGTTATCACGTCAGGCATGGGATTGATGAATAAGAAAAAGAAGCTTAGTAAAATTTACTAGGCTTCTTTTTGATTAAATTTGTTTTATAAAAATAACGTTGGTCTCAAAATCTTTAACAGGTGGTTGGATTGTAATTCCAACAGTGTTAAGTTCTTGACCTAAGAAATGTTCACCAGTGCTTAATTCATACTGCATTTGGTCATCAAGATAATGTAGTGGCAATTCTTGAGACACTTTGACCGCTGAAGCAAGTTCATTGGAATAGAATAGGAGCGCATGTTTTTTGTCTGGAGTGACTAGTAGCCAAGTTATTTTATCAGAAAATAATATATCATTTAATCGATAAAAATTGGCATCTTTAAAATCTGCTGGCCAGTAACTTTGATATTGCTTGAACTGCTGTTTAACAGTTTCTTTCTCCGACTCAATCAAATCATTGATATCAAGTTCTAAGCCCATTTGTCCAATGCTAGCGGATTGTAAACGAACTTTTAAACTGGTTATACGTCCGTTTTGTTGATTGGGGGAGACTGAAGCATGGTTACTGAAAATACTCTGTGGAAAGAGATAGCTAAAGCCATTTTCGATTTTTGAACGGTCGATTGGGTCAGTTAAATCACTGATCCATGTTTGATTCGTATATGACGACATGCCGAAATCGAGTCGACCGCCACCAGCAGAACAATTTTCAATAATTAGGTTGGGACAGTTTTGTTTCAAATCTCTCATGATTTCATATAGTCCAATTACATATCGATAGTAAAGTTCATCTTGCTGAATATTCGGTAACCATGAGTTACCAACTTGAGTTAAGTGTCGATTCATATCCCATTTTAGATAGTCTAATTTATTCTCTTTAACCAAATTAGTCATAGCTTGTACTAGATGTTTACGAACCACATCTTGTGAGAGATCCAAGACTAATTGATGTCTAGCAGTGATTTGAGTACGTCCGCGATAGTTTAAGACCCATTCAGGATGTTCTTTATACAACGGGCTATTTTCAGTGACCATTTCAGGTTCAATCCATAACCCGAATTGCATACCTAAGTTATGTGCTTGATTGACTAATGGAGTTAGACCATTTGGAAATTTGTTTTGGTCTGGAACCCAACAACCGAGTTGTCCGTGTTCACTATTGCGATTAATGAACCAACCGTCATCCACCACGATTGTTTTAAGGCCGAGAAGGTGAGCATCTTTAATAAATTGACTTACTTTTGTTTCTGAGACATCAAATTTCATCGATTCCCAAGTATTAATAACTGAGTCTGTGTCGTTAGTTGATTTAGGGATTAATTGCTTTCCAAATTGATGGAATGACTGTGACATTCCATTGAGACCTTTATCAGACCAAGTCATAACGGCCTCAGGAGTTTGAAAACTTGTATTAGGCTTTAGTTGCCAATTAAATGTTGTTGGTTCAAGTCCAATATGCAATCTAGTTTTTTTATACTGATCAACTTCAATTGCAGTTTCAAAGTTACCGCTCCAAACTAAAGCAAGTCCAATGGCTTCGCCAGAAAATTCGGTAGTATTGGGATTGACCAAAGCAGCAAATGGTTGCTGTTGCGGACCACTAGTTCCACGGAAAGTATGGAACATTTGAATTCCAGAGTGTAGAGGTTCCAGCGAAGGATTAGCTTCATGGGCATGAGTTCCATTTAATGTTAAAACCTTATATTTGTCACTTGAGAGATCCAACTGAGCACTGTTAGCTGCTTCGAGAGATAAAACAGAAGTACCACTATTTTTAAAAGTGGTACTTCTCAATATCAAATCTGAATTTTCAAAGATGGTGTAGTTTAAATCTATCTTTAATTTAGTCTGCGGGTCTATTAAATGAAGGGTAAGTGTTGATACGGGTTCTTCTTTAGATACGGTGGTTGGTAGTGAATCACAATTGATAGGTTTGTCTGTGATCGTGTAACCAGCATATTTTAAGATTGGTATTAATTGATTGTACTCATTTTTAACAAGGTAACTAGGAATCCGATAGTCACCACTACCAATAGTTGAATATTCTAAGGGAATAGAAGTAACCGAATAAGGAAATTCTTTCGAAATATCGGCGGAAAAAGCATGATTACCACTAGACAATCGATGGGCTGCACTATATTCACTGAGGTAGTGACCAAAATATCGATGTACTGGAAATTCATTATTCAATATTTGAATAATATAACTGATTTTTTGATTATGAATATTGATGATTCCACTTTTTTGATTGAATTCTATCGGCATTTTTTACTCCTATTTTAAATTGAGGCAGTTACGGCGGCTGAAGCACTTGATGTGGCTGGTTCAGTTAATGCAACCACTTTGTCGCCAGATTTAACTTCAGTGTTCTTTAAACGCTCAACACTAGCATAGTCATTAGTATTAGTGATAACTAACATAACTGTTGTGTCATAGTCGGCAGCCTTAAGGGCCTTAGTATCAAAGGTTCCTAATAAGTCACCCTTTTTAACTTGATCACCTTTTTTAACATTAGTAGTGAAGTACTTACCGTTTAAATCAACGGTATCGATTCCTAAGTGAATTAGGACTTCAGCACCATCGTCAGTTTTAATTCCATAAGCATGTTTACTGTCATATGTGACGGTGATAGTACCATTTGCTGGAGCAACTACTTGGTCGTCATTAGGAACAATAGCAACACCTTTACCCATGATTTCAGCAGAGAATACTTTATCATTTACGTCACGTAAGCTTTCACTTAAACCACTTACGGGAGCTGTGATAACTTCATCGTTAACAAGGATAGGCTTAGCAACTTTAGGTGTTTCTTCTTTAGCATCGACATTGTTTCCAAGTGTCTTCTTTGCATAAATAAATGTAGGGATGAAAGCAACTACGAAAGCGATTGCAGCACTGAGTAAGAATGCTGGGATAGCTCTAGATGCGATTGAAATAAATCCAATTACAGAAGCAGGTCCCATGGCAACAGCCAAAACGTGGAATAATCCTAAGAAGATACATGCGACACCTGAGGAAATAGCCGCAAAGATAAATGGAAACTTCATCTTCAAGTTAACACCGAAGATAGCAGGTTCAGTAATACCAAGTAGGGCTGAGATACCAGCAGATGATGTCAAAGCTTTTTGTTTTTGACTCTTTGTTGCAAAGAAAATAGCAAGAGTAGCAGCACCTTGACTGATGTTAGCCATTGAAGCAACTGGGAAAATAAATGAACCACCAGTTTTAGCAACATTAGCAAGTAATTGTGTTTCGATAGCAGGGAATGTTTGGTGTAAACCAGTAATAACAATTGCTGAGTAGAATAAACCAAAGATACCCATACCGATCCAGCCGGTTGTATTGTAAAGACCAACAAGACCATTTGTTAAAGCATCACTGACGGCTCTAAGAACAGGACCGACAATAGTAAATGTTAAGAAACCAGTAATAACGATTGATAACATTGGTGTAAATGTGAAATCAAAAGCACTCTTAATGTGTTTGTGGAAGAATTTCTCCAATGTAGCAAGTATATATGCAACAGCTAGAACTGGAAGAACTTGTCCTTGGTATCCGGCTTGAGCAACGTGAAGACCGAAGATATCCCAGTAAGGCATTTTACCAGCGGCTGTAACAGCGGCAACACTGTAACCATTAACAAGTGATGGTAGAACCATTGCCATACCCATGGCCGCACCTAGATAAGGATTTCCACCAAAACGTTTTGTGGCGGAGAAACCTAATAGAATAGGTAAAAATGTAAATGGAGCACTAGCCATGGCGTTAATCATTTCTGCAGCGCCCTTTAATCCGGGATAAACTTCAACGACGGATTTGGCCATGAATAGATGTTCAGCTGTAAGAACATTGTTTAGTGCCATTAGTAAACCACCAGCAACTAGGGCTGGAATAATTGGAATAAAAATATCAGAAAGAACTTTTAGAAAATCCATTAAAGGATTCTTGCGTTTACCAGCACTGGCAACAGCTTTAATATCGTCTGGAGTGGCCTCTTTAAGACCAGTTTGGGCAATTAATGCATCGTAGACGTTATCAACATCTCCGGGTCCGATGATTATTTGATATTGACCGTTAGTTTCAAATGTTCCTTTTACATCAGGATCATTATCCAAAGCGGCTTGATCTATTTTAGATTCGTCTTTAATGACCAATCTTAAACGTGTGGCACAATGTGCTGCGGCTTGAATGTTGTTTGGACCGACGGCTGCAAGAACACGACTTGCGACTTCCTTATGATTCATATGGATCACTCCTCAAAAAAATATTTTGTAAACGCTTTACACAAAAACTATCATAGCAACTATTAATCATTTGTCAAGCGCTTACCAAAGAATATAATTTTGCTAAGGCATACCTAAATATAAGAAAAGACATGTATTTGAAAATTTAAAATGATAAAATGTCATATAAATTGATAAACGTTTGACAATTATGTGTAAGCGGTTTTATACTTGTAACAACGAATGAAGAGTAAGAAGGAGTCAAAAATGATTTGGAATCGACAAACGAGATATACACCTTATAATGAATGGTCAGATTCAAAGGTAGCTGACTTGAAGAAACAAGTTCAACAATCAAAATGGAGAATGAAACATCACATTCAACCTGATTCAGGTTTGTTGAATGATCCCAACGGCTTTTCTTACTTTAACGGTAAATGGAATCTATTTTATCAAGTTTTCCCATTTGGACCTGTCCATGGCTTAAAGTCTTGGAAACATTTGACTTCGAAAAACTTGGTTGATTGGGAAGATGAAGGTTTGGCAATTAAGCCAGACACTAAATATGATTCCCATGGGGCTTACACAGGAACAGCAATTCCTGTTAACGATAAGTTATTTATCATGTATACAGGTAACGTTCGAACAAAAGATTGGAAAAGAGAATCATATCAATTAGGTGCCTGGATGAATCGAGATAACCAGATTGAGAAGTTATCTAAACCTTTAATTGTCAATGCTCCTGAGGGATATACAACTTCGATTCGTGATCCGTATATTATTCAAAAGAATGGCAAGTATTTTGCCATTGTGGGTGGTCAAACCAATGATAATAATGGAGCAGCATTAGTTTATGAGTCTGATGGCCTAGAGGATTGGAACTTTAACGGTGAATTAAACCTTGACGGCAAGATAACAGGTTACATGGTTGAATGTCCTAATTTAATTTTTATCGATGATAAACCGGTATTGATTTTCTGTCCTCAAGGATTAGACAAAAATGAATTAAATTATCAAAATATTTATCCAAATGTCTATTCTGTTTTGGATGGTATTGATTTGAAGAATGCCAAAGTTGAAAATGCTAGCCATCCGCAATTGTTGGATGATGGTTTTGATGCCTATGCTACAGAAGCTATCAATGCTCCGGATGGTCGTGCTTTAGCAGTGAGTTGGATTGGCTTGCCCGAAATAGACTATCCAACGGATTCAGAAAATTGGGCACACTGTTTGAGCTTGATTAAGGAATTGACGATGAGGGATGGTCATCTATATCAAAATCCAGTCGCCGAAGTTAAAGAGTTGAGAACTACTGAAGTTAACTTGGATGGTGAATCTGAACAAATTGACCTAGATAGAAATAATGGTAGTTTTGAAACAGAGATAACAGTTCCTGCTAATACTACATTGAATCTTAAAGTTGCTAATGCTAAAGATGATGGCTATTTAGAGTTTTCAATAGATACAAATAAAGGTGAAATTAAGGTTGATCGTAGTCAGACTGGTAATCCATTTGGTGAAAAGTTCGGCCGGACAAGAATCAGCAGCGTCAAAGCTCATAAGTCTGTGAAGATTCGACTTGTCATAGATGTATCAGTTTTTGAATGCTATATTGATAATGGTTATTCCGTTATGACAGGCAGGTTTTTCTTAAATGATTTGCCTAGTGTTCTTAAGATAGAAAACAATTCTTCTGATTTGAAAGGGACAGTTTGGGAATGGCGTAAATAAGTTACCTATTGGAGTAAAAATAATAATGAAACCAAAATTAGATGATGTGGCTAAATTAGCTGGTGTTTCTTCGACAACAGTTTCGAGAGTGATAAATAATTATGCCCATCTCAGTGAAAAAACTAAAGATAAAGTATTTTCAGCAATGAAAGAATTGAATTATCAACCAAATAGTTTAGCAAGATCCCTACAAGGGAAGCATACTCAACTTGTTGGAGTTATTTTTTCAGATATTCGAAATCCATTCTTTGGAGAACTGGTTTCCAGAATTGAAAAGATGCTATTTGCTAAAGGATATAAGATGATTCTTTGTAATAGTGCCGATGATCCGCAAAAGGAACGAGATTACATACGGATGTTAATGGCAAATCAAGTTGATGGGATTATTGCGGGAGCTCACAATTTGGGTATTGAAGAATACAGCCAATCCGGTTTACCAATTGTTTCATTTGACCGTTATTTGTCTGACAAGATTCCAATCGTTAGTTCTGATAACTACGATGGTGGATTTATGGCAACTGAGTCGTTGTATCAATCTGGAGCTCGTAATATTGCAATTTTTACAGGTAAAAATCACGAGGGTTCACCGACTAATGGTCGTTTAGAAGGCTATCAAGACTATTTGAAGAAACAGGGCTTAACCCCACATGTTCATGAATTACCTTTTGAAATGTCACCGACGTTAAAGAATATGGAAATAAAATCGATTTTGAATCAATATCATTACGATGGCGTATTTTGTAGTGATGATTTAACCGCTTTGTTAACGATTAATGTAGCCAAACAATTATCAATCGATGTTCCTAAAGACTTAAGGATTGTCGGATATGATGGCACATCTCTGGTTAGAAATTACAATCCAGAATTAACTACTGTTGCGCAACCGTTAGTGGATATCAGCACACTTTTGGTATCACTGTTGTTACAGAGAATTGATGACCCAGATTGTGGTCTGGAAAAAGAATATGTTTTACCAGTCAAATTAGTTAAAGGAATTACAGCTTAATTTATAAAGGAGTCAGCAGCAGAATGGAAGAACAATCAATTAAGTGGTGGCAACAAGCAGTTGTCTATCAGGTTTATCCACGAAGTTTTCAAGATACTAATAATGATGGGATTGGGGATATTCCGGGAATAATTCAACATTTGGATTATCTGAAGGATTTAGGAATCGATGTTATTTGGTTGAATCCTATTTATAAATCTCCTAATGATGATAATGGCTATGATATTAGTGATTATCAAAACATTAATGAAGACTTTGGAACTATGGCAGACTTTGATAAACTTTTGTCAGAAGCTCATAAACGTGGTTTGAAAATTATTATGGATTTAGTTGTCAATCATACTTCTGATGAACATCGCTGGTTTAAGGAAAGTAGAGAAAGTAAGGATAATAAATACCGTAACTTCTACTTCTGGAGAACTGGAAAAGATGGAAATCCGCCTAATAATTGGGATTCTGCTTTTGGTGGAACGGCTTGGAAATACGATGAGAAAACTGATCAATATTATCTACATACTTTCTCAACCAAACAACCAGATTTGAACTGGGAAAATCCACAAATGCGTCAGAGTATTTATACTATGATGACGTGGTGGCTAGGAAAAGGTGTCGATGGTTTTCGAATGGATGTTATTAATCAAATTTCAAAATTACCCGGATTGCCTGATGGTCCGCTGAAGCCACACAGTAAATTTGGGGATGCTCGTGTTACTAATGGACCTCGAGTCCATGAATTCATTAAAGAGATGAATCAAGAGGTACTTTCTAAATTTGATATTATGACTGTTGGTGAGACCCATGGCATTACACCTGATGATGGTTTGAAATATGCTGGATTTGACCGTGATGAGTTGAATATGGTTTTTGAATTTCAACATTTGCGGTTGGACAATAGTAAACATGGTTTTGGAAAATGGAGTACTCGTAGAGCACCACTTTCAGAATTGAAACAGGTTATTAATAATTGGCAAGTTAATTTGAACGGTAAAGCTTGGAATAGTTTGTTTTGGAATAATCATGATACTCCACGTGTTGTGTCGAGATTTGGTAATGACAACGAGGAATACAGAGAGTTATCAGCCAAAATGTTAGCAATGTGAATGCACTTACTTCAAGGAACGCCTTATATTTATCAAGGTGAGGAAATTGGGATGACTGATGCACATTTTAAAGATCTGAGTGATTATCGTGATATTGAAACGTTGAATGCTTATAAGGATTTAGTTGAAAAAAATCATCTGTTGAGTAAGCAAGATATGATGGCTAGAATTGAAAAAAATTCTCGAGACAATTCCCGGACACCTATGCAATGGAATGATAATGTCAATGCTGGCTTTAGTGATGTTACCCCTTGGATAGCATCAAATAAGAACTATAAATATATCAATGTCGAAGAATCGTTGGAAGATCGTAATTCTGTTTGGTATTTTTACAAGAAATTAATTAGTTTAAGACATGACAATCCAATAGTTACTTTAGGTGATTTTGAGTTAGTGATGGCTGAGGATGATAAAACATTTGCTTATACGAGAAAATGGGAGAATCAAACTTGGTTAGTTGTATGTAATTTCACTGAGGATAATTTGGAAAGGCCATTGGATAAGTATTTAAATGGTTCTGAGAAATTATTGCTTAGTAACTATTCTGATGATCAAAAGAATAATTTGAGGCCGTATGAAGCTAAAGTTTATGCTATGAATTAGTGGGTTTGATTATTGTTGATTAATAAAAACGGACCATCAAAGATTTTTATCTTTGATGGTCCGTTTTTTACGTAATCTAATATTAGAAGAACAAAACCTATCTTCTAACTAATTTAACAATCGTTTCAACATGTGGTGTTTGTGGGAACATATCAACTGGTTGTAGGTAAATAACACGGTATTCTTTAGTCAAAGTTACCAAGTCTTTTGCCAAAGTTGATGGATTGCATGAGACGTAAACCAATTTGTTAACAGGATTACGGTTCAAAGCAGCAGTCAATTTATTATCCAAACCAGTACGTGGAGGATCAACTACAACGGCGTTAACTGTTTTGCCATCTTCCAACAATTTAGGATAAATTTCATCAGCTGAACCAACGTAATATTCGGCGTTGTCGACTTCGTTTAATTTGGCATTGGCTTTAGCATCCTCGATAGCTTCAGGGATGATTTCGATACCATAAATTTGTTTAACTTTGTTAGCCATTGTGATACCAATCGTACCGACACCACAGTAGGCATCTAATAAGACGTCACGTTGGTTGGGTTCGAGTGCTTGGGAAACTAAGTCGTACAGCTTATCAGTTTGAAGTGAATTTAGTTGTAGGAAAGCACGTGGTGAAAAGTTGAATAGGTAGCCGTTGATATCTTCTTGAAGATATTCGTCACCCCAGAGTAATTTAGTTTCATCTCCCCAGACAGCACCTTTGTCTTCTTTATTGATGTTTTGAGAAATTGAACTAACTTCGGGAATTTCTTTTTGGATTCTTTCGATTAGTTGGTGTTCTTTGATGAACTTAGGTGAACGTGTGATGAAAGTAACTTGGAGTTGGTTAAATTCAACTGATTCACGGATGACAATCATGCTCAAAATACCGGATTTTTTCTCAGGATTGAAGACAGGAATTTCCAAATCTTTCACCATTTGAACGATTTTGCGCATGGCACTCATTGTTAAGTCCATTTGTGTAGGCATTTCCGTTAGGTCAACTAAATCTTGAGTTCCAGTTCGGTAAAGTCCACAACGAATTTCGCCGTCAATTTCTTGAATAGGGAATTGAGCTTTGTTACGATACTTTTCTTGTTGAACGGAGCCAACTGTTGGTTTAATCATGTATTTGTCGTGAGCGTATGGCTTATATTTATCCAATGATTCACGAAGGATATTTGATTTGAAATGCAATTGATCTTTGTAGTTGATATGGGCAAATTCTAGTCCACCGACTTCGTCAGCTAATTCTGGTGTGTCGGGATTTCTGAAACGACTAGGTTTTCTGATCTTATGAATACGACCATTTAAGAATCGTTCGTGAATATCTGTCAATTCACAGACGATAATATCTTCAGGGACAGCTTTTGGTACGAAGACGATCACGTGTTTGAAGAAACCAATTCCTTCACCGTTGATTCCAATTCGCTTAATAGTTAGTGGAAACCGATCGCCGATTTTTAATTCTTGCGTAATATTATTTGTAGGCATAAATTTTTCCTTTGAATGTTTTTGCGATAAACTCATATTAGAGTATAACATGGTGAGGTAATAATATATTGGCAAAAGTCACGAAAATCCAAGCACAGAAACGTAAAGGACGCTACAATGTTTTCCTTGATGGCAAGTATGCGTTCCCAGTAGCAGAGCAAACTTTAATTGATTTTAGATTGATGAATGGCGTCGAAGTAACTGACGAGCAAATCAAAGAAATCCAAGATTCCGAGAATATTAACAAAGCATATGGGGATGCTTTGAATTATTTGAGTTATCAATTGCGGACCAAAAAAGAAATTAAAGACTACCTATATAAGAAAGAATATCATCGAGATGCAGTCGACGAAGTTATCAGTCGTTTAGAAAAACTGCATTATTTAGACGATGCAGCATATGCAAAGAGTTTTATCAGCAACCAATTGCGAACGACATCGAATGGACCAAAAGTTATTGAACAGAAAATGGCTCAAAAAGGCGTCCCAAATAATATTATCCAAGATTCAGTAGTTGAAATTGATTACGATACATTGTTGGAGAATGCAACCGAATTTGCCAAAAAACAAGTAAGAAAACAGCATCGAGCATCATTCAAGCAAATGGTAACAAAACTCCGTTCCAGCTTGTATCAAAAAGGTTTTGATAATGAAGTTATCGAAGAAACTATCAAAAACTTAGAGTTAGAGCCAGATGAAGACGAAGAGTTGGAAAAATTACGAAAGTTAGTCAGCAAGGTACAACATCGCTATGATAAACCAGCCAAGTTGATTAATTATTTGATGACCAAAGGTTATAAATTTGATGAAATCAAAAAGGTTCTAGGGTCTGAAGAATAGAAATTTTGAAGTTTTTAAGATTTAAATGAATGCAGGAAATCTCAATTAGAGGTTTCCTATTTTTGTATTATTGAGTATATAAGCACATGAGGTTAGCTGATAATTTATTACAAACATTTATATCGATTATATTTTGGTAATTAAAATGGACCGAGTATAAATAAGTTTGAATATTCTTACATTCAATTGATAACGATTAATTAGTCGGAAGAGCTGGGAAATATTTGTGTGCCGTGGTAGTGGTATAAGGACGGGAGGAGGGCTCCCGTCCTTATACCACCGGGCGTGTTTGGAGACTTGCCGAACTTTGGCAAGGCTTCAAACCGAGGTTCGAGACCGCTCTTTGGCTCGGACCGTTCCGCACAGCTTGTGAATATTTCCCAGCTCTGTAGACGGGATATTTAATTAGCACCACACGTTATATAACAACTTTTAATAACGATAGCTTTTATTAGTTTCACAGCTCTGGTATACTTTTTTTGGATAAGAATTAGGTTTAGAGAAAGCTGGTAAGTTATGCAGATTCCTAGAGAAGGGGATTACGTAGCAATCCAGAGTTATAAGCATGATGGTCATTTACATCGTACTTGGCGTGAAACAATGGTGCTAAAGACAAGTGAAAACGAAATTATTGGTTGTAATGAGAATACTCTTGTCACAGAAGCAGATGGACGTCGTTGGGTAACTCGAGAGCCCGCACTGGTCTATTTTCATAAGAAATATTGGTTCAACATTATTACTATGATAAGAGAAAGTGGAGTATCTTATTACTGCAATTTAGCGACACCATATGCTTTGGACAAAGAGGCCATCAAATATATTGATTACGATTTAGATGTTAAAGTTTTCCCTGATGGGGAGAAAAGATTGCTGGATGTGGATGAGTACGCTGCACACAGTAAAATGTGGAATTATCCACCAGAAATAGATAAGATCTTACATTATAATGTCGACGTTTTAATTGATTGGATCGATAAAGGCAAAGGACCATTTTCACAAGCTTATGTGGATCTTTGGATGCAAAGATATAAGGAACTGTCACACCATTAGGATTGCTATATCCTGATTAGACTGCCAATTGGCGGTCTTTTTTTGTTTTATTACAAAAATTGTTGCTATAAATTAAATGTTTTATTTCATAATAAAAAAGTTTTCCAAATGTGAATTTGCATAAAATAATAAACGTGCCATAATAAAGTCGATAAATGTTTAAACATGTTTATTGGGGGTGCTTTTTTTGAGAAAATTGAGTTTATGGATAATTTATTCAATGGTTTTCTTACTTACCTTAATGGCAACAAATATAACAACAATCAATGCCGGATTTAATGATACTGATATTATGAATGTGTCTCCTTCAGGTATTAATATTGGCAGTTTGAGTCCAACTTCTTTGTTCGTACAAGGTCCAGATACATTACCTTCAACAGTTGAAAAAGGCAATGTTGTTCAAGTTATTAATAGTAAAAACAATAGTCAGGTTTCCTCAGTATGGAGCAATCGTGATAATGGTGTCGATAATTATTTTGATACCGGCAATAAACAAACGATATCTGCTTGGCTATTTTTAAGTGGTACGCAAGCCTATGGTTCTGAAGGTATGGCTTTTGTTTTGCAAAATAGTGGTACTTCAGCAATTGCAAAGAATGGTAGTAAAATTGCTGGTGGCGAATCATTTGGCGTTTGGGGCAGCGACTTATCAAGAAAGTCCAGTACTACTGCCATGGCCGCCTCAGCCATTCAGAATAGTTGGGCATTGGAATTTGACGGTGTGCCTAATAAATTGACTACTGCACAGGTTAATAGCGGAACAGGTGGTACATTAGGCCAAACACTGGATAGCTATCAACAAGGTATGGATATGTATGGAAATGTTCCTAATAGAGGATTTAGAGATTTCATGTCACATTTAGCATGGGCATATCCAGGTTTGCCAAAAGCTTATTTCAAAATGGGTACAAGTGGTATAAATCCATATTATGAATTGGTACATAATGATGCCTACGAAACCGACTTTGTAACACCTCAAACGGCACAATTGGCATGGCACCATTTTACAATCACGTATACACCACCAGAGGCTGGTTCGACGGTAGCCAAATTAACTTACAAATTTAATGATAAGACGTTGGCTGGATTAAAACCTTCTGAACATGATATGGATCAGACACCAATTTCACAGACGATAGATTTGGATTTAAAGTATCTAAATGCTACAGCCGGAACACCACTATATTATGGCTTTACAGCTGCTAATAGTACTAATAACAGTGCCACGAATGCGGTTGTTTTTGAGGAATTACCATCAATTGTTGAAGCAGATGGTAACGCTTATGTTGTTGATGAAACCAATAAAACAAAGGTCAGTTCCAGCACTGATGTTATGAAAGATAGTGATAAAACTTTAGCTGAAACGACAACTGTTCATCCTAAAGATAAATTACGTTTTAATTACATGTTAAAGTATCAATCTGGTAAACAAGATATGAAGCCAGTAACGGCAACGGCTAACATACCAGATAATGTTACTGTCGATGCTGATAGTAAAGGCAATATCGGGAAAGTTATTTATGAAGACGGTGATTCAGAAGTAATTCCTTCTGATGCTGTGAAGAACGGAGAATTATCATTTCCAACTACAAAAGCTTTGAGTTTAAATAATAAATGGGCGGATGTTCAACTAAACACAACTGCTAATGATGTTCCTGATACCCAAAGTGCTTTACAAGTTCCACTTTCTCACGCAACTTTGGAAGGTGAAAATTACAAGACTGATGTGCAAACACCACCATTTATGATTCAGGCTTCCAGAGCAACTTTTACACTTACTAAAACTTCGGCTGATAAAGTTACAACATCACCTAATTTGCCAGTGGATTTAACTGGTGATATGAAGATTGTTGAAAATGATACCAATAAAAATCAAACGATTGATAATAACGATATTGATTTTTACGTCTCAATTGATGATGGGGATGCCAAGTTAGTCAAAGATACGAGCGTCAATGGAAAATTCACAATTCCGTTCAGCAGTGCAGATGTCGGTGATCATACGATTACTGTGAGAGCTGTCGATCCTAAGTATGTCGGCTCAGATGGCATTGCGGACACATTATCTTCGAATACAGTAACTTATAATGTCACGGTTGCCGATAAACAATTAAAGATTAATTCAGACAGTCCCAGTGATTTGACCGCAGTCGGAAATACTGATCTGTCAATTGATGCGACTGATAATTATAACGATAGTAGCAGTTTCAAAAATTCCGATATGACACTTCATACAGTTGTAAATGGAACCGAAACCACTTCTAAACTCAGCGGGGATGATTCAATAACTAGCGGTAAATTTACCGCCAATATTCCTGCTAAATTGATTGAAGCTGGTAAGACCAATAAAGTTGATATTTACTTAACTGATAGTGCAACGCCGGCTTTGAAATCGAACACATTGTCATATAACGTGACTGTTCCTGATACAGCGTTGAATTTGACGGCTGATAAAACTGACCTCACAACGTTTGTGAACAAGGATACTACGTTAAGTGGAAAAATAAGTTACGCCGATGGTACGGAATTCAAAAACTCTGATATGACTTTACATATCAATGTCGATGGCACTGATCAAGCAAGTGAACAACTTACTGGGGATACTAATGCCGCAACTAATAGCTTTGACAAAGTGTTCTCTGATTTATCAGTTAAAGCACACACCATCACTTTGTATGTAACTGATACCCATGGAAGAAAATCCAATTCGCAAGTATATAATGTTAATGTATTGGATAAAGAGCTATTTTTGGAAAGTAAGGGCGAGTATGATTTTCAATTTATTCGTGCCAATGATCGAGCTCAAACAATTGACCGTCAAGATGATTGGGGTATTCAAGTTGAAAGTACTAATACCGTTTGGACGCTAACCGCTGAAAGTAGCACGTTAGTTAACAAGAGTGGCGATGCTTTCAATGGTGGCTTGATTTTCATCGATAAAAATGGTGATACTTCATCACTTCAAAATAATCCAGTTTTAATTGACAAGGATACAAAGGTTAATCCAACACGCGAAACAACGGATGTTTCTAAATTCTGGGCTAAAAATCAGGGAGTTTTATTGCATGTTAATTCTGGATTAGTTCCAAGTGGAAATTACAATGGAACAATTACTTGGAATTTATCAGATAGTGTCTAAAAAAAGGAAGTTCTCAATTTGAGGACTTCCTTTTTTTATCCAATCACTTTACAAATGAAAGCCTTTCCTAAAATGACACAAATATTTGTTTAAACGTGAGATAATATAATAAATATGATTAAACATGTATAACGGGGGTGTATATTTTGAAAAAAATGAGTACGTGGATTATTTCTTCATTGATTATTTTTTTAGCCCTGATTGCAACAAATGTAACGATAATTAAAGCGTCAGGTGGTATTTCAGATGGTGATGGGTTGAATGCTGCACCCACCGGCGTTAATATTGGATTTTTGAGTCAGGCTTCTTTATTTACTCAAGGTTCAAGTACAACAATCCCATCAACTGTTAAGAGTGGACATGTCGTCGAAATAATTAATGGTGGAAATCAAGATCAAGTTTCCTCAATTTGGAGTAATCCAGCTGATGGAATTGATAATTATTTTGATGCTGGTAAAAAGCAAACACTATCCGCTTGGATTTTTATGGGTGGGTCCAGTTACCATGGATCTGAAGGATTAGTATTTGTTTTGCAGAATGCTGGTCCTAAAGCTATTGCCATGAATGGAAACAATATTGCCGGCGGAGAATCATTAGGAGTTTGGGGCAGTGACTTAAAGAAGAGAAAAAATAGTTCAGCAATGGCGCTGACAGCCATTCAGAATAGTTGGGCACTAGAGTTTGATGGTGTTCCTACAGGGAGTCAAGACGGTAATGCTGTCTATGGTAAAACAGTGGTCGCAAATCCCGGAGAAACACTGGACAGTTATCAAAAAGGTGTAAATAATACTCTTTTGGATTTCCAGGGCAATTCTCTCAATAGAGGATTTAAAGAGATGTGGGGACATTTAGCATGGTCATATCCAGGGGATAAGGATGCTTACTTAAATATTGGTACTTATAATTATGGAAATATATTACCTGACAATGGACCCATTTACGAATTAGTTCACAATGATATTGATGAAACTGATTTTGTAACGCCTTCGTCAGCCGCCTTAGCATGGCATCATTTGACAGTTACTTATACGCCTCCAGAAGCTGGTTCAACAGCTGCAACTTTAAAGTATGTATTTAATGATAAAACTATTGAAGGGCTGGAACCGCCTAGTGAAGACAGAGATCAACAATTAATTACGCGGGAGTTGAAGCTGGATTTATCAAAACTAAATGCAACTACCGATACAAAACTATATTATGGTTTTGTAGGTACAAATAGCACTGAAATGAATTCGGCAACAAATGCGGTGGTCTTTGAAGAATTACCATCACTTGTAGAAGCTGATAAGAACGCTTATGTTGTTGATGAAACTAATAAAACTAAAGTCAGTTCAAGTACCGATGTCATGAAGGATAATGATAAAACTTTAACTGAAACAAAAACAGTTCATCCTAACGATAAATTACGTTTTAACTATATGTTGCAGTATCAATCTGGTAAAAGAGATATGTTACCGGTCACTGCGACGGTTAATGTACCGGATAATGTAACGGTAACGCCTGATAGTTCGGGAAATATTGGACAGGTAACGTATGCCAATGCTGATTCAGAGCCTATTCCAGCTAGTGCGCTAAAAGATACAGAAATAACAGATAAAAAGACAGGTAAAACTTCAACCGTCAAAATGTTAACATTTAAAATTGGAAATTCTTTGAGTTTAACTAATCCATGGGCAAATATCGAGCTCAATGCGACCGCAAATCCTGTGCCTGATGTCAATACAGCCTTACAAGTGCCACTTTCCCATGCAACTTTGGAAGGTGATAATTATAAGACTGATGTGCAGACACCGCCATTTACAATTCAAGCAGCTCGAGCAACTTTGACACTCACCAAGACATCGGATGATGTCATCACAACTTCACCCGACCATTCAGTTGATTTGACTGGTACGATGAAAATTGTTGAGAATGATACGCCAAATGTTGAACAGCCTATCGATAATAACGATATTAATTTCTATGTATCGGTTGACGGTGGGGATGCTCAGTTGGTTAAAGATACCGCCAGTGCGGACGGTCACTTTGCGATACCATTTACTAGTTCTGATGAGAGTGACCACACAATTAGTGTTTATGCTGTAGATCCAAATTATGTTGGTTCGGACGGAATCCCTGATACATTAGCCTCGAAAGAAGTGACGTATACGGTTAGAGTTAAGAAAAATGATTTGTCTTTAGTAAGTAAAGATGAATATGACTTCCAATTTGTCCGTGCTGATGAAAAGGAAAGAACTATCCCTCGTCAAGAAGATTGGGGTGTTGAAGTCAATAGTACCAACACTAAATGGGTCTTGACTGCCAATAGCTCAGAATTAGTCGATGCGAACAACGATGTTTTCAATGGTGAATTAGTCTTTACTGATGATTCTGGAAATACCTCGTCACTTCAAGATGGAAAAGTTTTAATCGATGAAGATTTGACTGCCAGTCCAACAAAAGAGATTACAAAGGTTTCTGATGAGTGGGCTAGCGATGAAGGTGTATTATTACACGTTAACTCCGGAGTCGTGCCAAGCGGTAAATATGATGGAACAATTTATTGGAATTTATCAGATAGTATTACAGAGTAGGAGAGTGTGACAAAATACGGTCAGCTTTCGAGCAATAAGGTAAATTACTCCAGTAATCCGATTTTGGATTGCTGGAGTAATTTGTTTTAAGCGGAAAAACTTGCTGTGTGTTTAAGATAAAAATAGTTATGTCACAACCTCTTCTTGCCTTCTTAAATGTTGACCTATGCATGTTAAACATAACGAGTGATTCGAAATAAGTATTATACAAGCAACTGATTTTGACCCATACTGAAGGTGATAGATAAAAATAATGAGGTGAAAAAATGACGAAAACACTTTATTTAATGCGCCATGGGGAAACTTTATTCAACCAATTACATTTGATTCAGGGTGCCTGTGATTCACCGTTAACGCAAAAAGGAATCGATTCAGCTAAGACAGTGGGCAAACATTTCCAAGAGGCTGGAATTAAATTTGACCATGCATATTCTTCAACTCAGGAGCGTGCTTCTGATACTTTGGAATTAATTACTGACCAACCATATCAACGTCTAAAGGGTCTCAAGGAGTGGAATTTTGGTGTCTTTGAAGCAAAACCAGAGTATCTTAATCCACACAACCAGCCGGGACGTAACTCTTATGGCGACTTCTTTGTCCAATTTCATGGGGAATCAGATTATGACGTTCAAGACCGTATGAATGAAACTTTAACAAAGGTCATGGAGCAAGCTAAAGATGGCGAAAATGTCTTGGCAGTAAGTCATGGCGGCGCAATTTATGCATTTTTATTGAAGTGGATGGATATTCAGGCTATCAAGGAGAAGGTCAGTTTGCACAACTGTGCAGTCGTGAAGATGAGTTACGATGATGGAAAATTTAGTTTTGAGGATGTTATACAAAATAATTAAATTTTTCCTATAAGTCATAACTTTTTCCTAAAACCTTGCTATACTAGAAAGCATGATTTTAATTAAGGGGAATTGTTGTGAACATTTATAATTTAATATCAAATATTCTTCTCCTAGTTGCCTTAATGTTAACTAGTGATGTACGTTTGAGAGAAAGAGACACCAAAGGTATCGTAGCCTATGCGCTGATTGCTTTCGCATTCCTGATCAAGTTAACTCAAGCTTGGTCAACAATGGGATACAATGTGTGGTTGATTTTATTCTTAGTAATCCTCATTCGTACCAACAATTTAGTTCAACAAATGGTAACTGATTTTCGAGAAGAATTGGGCTTTTGGCCTTTTCTTGCAGCAATGTTAGTCGGTTTGGTCGGCTTCAACATGTTGTATGATATGGTCCGTTTATTATTGCCAATGGCAGTTGTTATATTATTGATTTTATTAGTGAGTAATAGAAAATCCAGTCAACGTTAATTCGTTGGTTGGATTTTTTTGTATTATTAAAGGCCGTCTCCAGAGCTGAGAATATTTACCTGCTATGCGGACCGGCCCGAGCCGAAGTGCGGTCTCGAACCTCGATTTTGAGCTCCGCAAAGTACGCAAATCTCAAAACTCGCCCGGTGGTGTAATTGCTAAAGCAATAACGCCACACCCACAGCGGGTAAATATTCTCAGCTCTTCCGACTAACTGATTTTCTATTGGTAATTTGAAAATAAACGGATATGTTTAACCTTACCTATTTATTTATATTTGACGTAAAAAAGGAATCAAAAGAACTATTATGGTGATATAAAGGGGACAGGTGATTGGTATGAGATTTCAACAATTGAAAAAACAATCCAATGTAATTTTAAGAAAGAAATTGTATAAATCAGGAAAGAACTGGATAGTGGCAACTACTCTGGCTTTAGCGGGTGGAATCATTTTAGGAATGCCATCAATGGTTGTTAAGGCTGATAACGTTGATACTAATACTGTTAATACTCAACAAACAGAGAGCGTACAAGGAACAGTACCGGGTGATTCTAGTCCGCAAAAAGGGAGTGACGGTACTGTTGATCAAAGTGGGAAACCAACTGTTGGTGTTCCAACTCCTAGTCTAAATAGCACTGGAAAAGTTGAAACAACTGATGAACAAAAAGTAACTCCCGCTACCGATAAAGTTGATACTTCTAATACTGATGAAAGCCAAATTCCGAAAGATACAGAAGAAGCACCTCAAACAACACGTGATAATAATACTCAAAATGATAATCAAATTTCCAATACTCCAAATGAAGTTACAGATTCTAAAGGTAACATTGCTTCAAGTGAGATGTATGGCAAAGCATTCGTAGGTACAGATTCAAGTAGTGGTGAAACTGGAAGTGATTGGTATCTTAATCAAGCTGGAGAATTACATATAGGAGCGGGTACTTGGGCACCATTTGTGACTATTCCTGGTTCCGAGAGTGTCAATCCTTTTAGAGATAAAAAATATATTGATAAAATTCAAAAGGTTGTTTTTGATGGAAAAGTCGTTGCTGGGACAAGTATTGCTGAACTATTTAACAATATGAAAAATTTAAATGAAGTTGATAATTTAACCAACTTAGATACATCAAATACACAAAATTTTGAGGGTATGTTCTGGTATGACACAAGTTTACATAATGTTAATTGGCGGGACTTGAATATGAGTAGTGCTACAGATATTTCATCACTATTTTCTGATAGTGGCATGACGGTGGCAGATTTTAAAGGCTTTACAAGTTCAACAATCAGAAACTATACAAGTATGTTTGCGCGTAATAAAAATCTAAAAACTGCTGATATGACGGATATGACTGTTATAAATAATGCTGATCCGAATAACTATAGTGAAATACAAATGTATGGAATTTTTGCCGATAGTAGTTTAGAGAATGTAAATTTAACCAACGTTAGTTTTTCTAATTCCAATTTGGAATCAATGTTCAGGGGATGTAGAAATCTGCAATCACTTGATTTATCTTCTTTTGGGAATATTAGTCCCTTATACTTGCTCGACTTATTAAATTTTAACGATAATGATTATTACGAAGATAAAGATGTATCGGCTAGTAAGATTAGAAAAATAGTTTTAAATAGTAAAACCGATTATCAAACAGCAAACTTTACGTACGATTCAGATAAATATGCTGGTTGGAAAAATGATACAAACCGTGACGATCCAACTGTTTGGCCACTGGTTAAAGACCCCAAATATCCTATAGAGTATTCAGCATTAATCAATCTTTACACTCCTTCGACAGCTGGTAATCAGGCTCCAGAAGGTAATACTACATGGGTGGCAGTTGAGAGACCGAAATTAACTTCATATGTTCAATACTTTACACCTGATCAAAATCAAGATGTGGATAAGCCAATATATACAACTGAACCATTTGAGTCTAATGAAGGCGGATATGTTTATATTAAGTCCATTCCAGGGTATTTTGCTCCAGAACAATCTAAGGTCTTAGTTGAAGAAAGTGGACCTATAAATGTAGTTGTTCAAAGAATCTATCCATATAATTTAAAAATAAATATTAGTTACGAAGATAATTCAAGTAAGAACAATGTAACTAATGCCGTATTCCCTGCTGGAATCACTGATGTAACAAGTGTAGCTGACTTTCAAAATGAACTAAATAAATTACCAGATAGTAAAAATGATAGTCTTGATTTGAAAAATACAAAGATAGATTTAGGATTTGGTTTAAATAATCAGGTGATAAGTATTTCTGACATTATAAATGATCAAGATGATGAAGACCCAATAATTCTTCCTGGAGATAAAAAGAATCTAAAAGCTATCATTAATGACGTTATGCAATATATGCTTGATAACGGAACCACGCTGGAAGGATTAAAGGATACTAATCCAATAGATTTTGTTGATGCATACTATGACAATTATGTAGCATCAGCAGTACCACAACCAACTCCAAATCATAGTAGTGGCAGTAGTTCCAGTTCCACAAATACAACTCCAGAGACAACAACCAACACAATCAAAGATATCAAGCAAACCTCAGCAACCTTTGGTGATCGTCCAAAAGTTCAAGTATATGGAACTGATGGTCAAGTTATTCCAAATGTATTCCTAAGTCCTGATTCAGCTTGGTACAACGATGAGTCCATGGAATTAAACGGAGCGACATATTATCGAGTAGCGACAGATAAATGGGTCAATGCCAACGATGTTTATGTATATGTTGCTAACAACAGTTATGTACGTGTTTATAAGGATAATTTTGGTCACTTAGTCAATGCCCGTAATGAAAAATCGAGTCGTGAATTATTACCAGCAACTGACTGGTATAGTGACAGGTACACAGAAATAAATGGTAAGAAATATTATCGTGTTGCAACGAATGAATTTGTTAGGGCAAGTGAAGTGTATGAATATGCTTATTCCAATCCAGTAGTTACAACTAAACAGGTAACAAGTTTATATGATGAAAAGGGTAATTTACTTTCAAATAAATTGCCTACTGGAAAGTCGTATAAAACTGACAGGTTCCAAATGCTTGATGGACTAACTTATTATCGGGTTGGTAGCAATCAGTTTGTTAAAGCAGAAGATGTAGACTTTTAATTTAAGCATAAAAAAGGCCCTGATTGATTAATTTCAATCAGGACCTTTTGAGGTTTACTTCATTATTTTACTATCATCAAATGTAATGCCAGACAAGAAGTCCTTAATTCTAGTTGTAGGATGATTGAAGAAATCATCTGGTGTGCCATCGAAGAGGATGTCGCCATTCTCAACGAAGACGATTTTATCGGCCACGGAACGAGCAAATTGCATGTTATGTGTCACGATAATCATTGATTGCTTCAACTTGCTGAGTTCTTCCAAAATCAACAAGACTTGAGTTTCTAGCTCAGGATCAAGGGCACTGGTTGGTTCGTCCAACAAGACGTATTCAGGATTCATTGCTAAAGCCCGACAGATTGAAATACGTTGTTGTTGACCACCAGATAACTGACTAGGGTAACGGTCGGCATATTCTGTTAAACCAACTTGTGAAAGTAACTTCCGAGCATGGTCTTCAGTTTCTTTCTTAGATGCTTTCAGAACAGTTTCTGGTGCAGTAGTGATGTTTTGAAGAACGGTCAAGTTAGGGAAGAGGTTCCAGTTTTGAAAAACCATACTAGTCTTTTTACGAACTTCGAAACTCTTCTTTTTAGTAAGTGGCTCGGCATAATCTAATGTTAAATCTGAGAAGCTAAGTGTGCCGCTTTCAGGTCTAACTAGAAGATCAAGTGAACGTAACAATGTCGATTTACCAGAACCGGAAGGTCCTAGAATAACTGTTGTTTTGCCATCAGGGAAGTCAACGGACAAGTTTTTCAAAACTTCCTTGTCATCATATTTTTTAACAATATTCTTTAATGAAATCATTAGGCTTCACTCCCTTTAACATATTTTGAAGTTTTGCGTTCGAGATAATGTTGTAATAATGTCAACAATGAGCAAATTACAGCATATAAGAAAGCAGCTAATGAGTACATCAAGAGTGGTTGGAAGTTCTTAGCAGTAATCTGTTGACTGACTTGGAACATTTCCAAAATAGTGATGGAACTAGCCAATGATGTATCTTTAACTAAACCAATAAATGAATTGGATAGTGGTGGTAAAGCGATTCTAACAGCTTGTGGCAGCACAATCTTCATTAAAGTTTGTTTAGTCGTAAAGTTCAATGTGAAAGCAGCATCCCATTGATCTTGTGGAACTGACATCAAGGCTGAACGGATTGTTTCTGAAGCATAAGCTCCAGTATTCAAGGAGAAGCCAATTACGGCTGCGATGAATGGTGAAAGTTGAATGCCAGCACTTGGAAGACCAAAGAAGATGATGAACAATTGAACCAGCAATGGAGTGGAACGGAATAACCAAACATAAAAGTCAGCAATCGCACGGAGAACCAACCATGGATATTTGATTACTTTATTTTCACTCGGTTTGATAAATTTAATTAACGCTGTTAATACGGCTAGAATCAGGCCAAAGATAAATGAAATGATTGCCAGTGGAATGGTAAACTGCAACATTGCAGAAATCATTTCTGGTAATGACGTAATGATAATGTGCCACATGAAGTTAAAACCCCCTCAATTAGTTTTAAAAATTATTTTTTAGTAATGTCTTCACCGAAGTACTTATCTGAAAGCTTCTTCATTGTACCGTCTTTGTAAAGTTCTTTGATAGCTTTGTTTACACGGCCACGTAGGTGAGTTGATTTCTTGTTGTAAATTGGAGCAATCTTTGAAGCAGCAAGTTTGTTGTCAGGAATAGTGATGTATTTCAAATCAGTATTCTTGTGACTTTCTTTCCAATATAAGAAAGCTTCCTTAGAATTGATAGCACCAGCAACACGTCCTTGGTCGATCATTGACATGTCAGTTTGGAAATCAGCAGCAGGAACTACTTTAGCACCAAATTTTTCAGCATGGTTGTAGTTGTCAGTACCAGTACCGGCAGAAATTTTCTTACCTTTAATATCGTTAACTGAGTTGATGCCTGTACCATCTTTTGTGATGATAACTGATTTTGAGTAAATGTAAGGTGTTGAGAAGATGTAGTGTTTCTCACGTGATGGGTTGATAGCCACGTTGTTCAAAACAACATCAAATGTACTTGAGTTCAAACCAGCAATTAATGAATCCCACTTTGTAGGAACAAATTTAGCTTTTAAGTCAAGCTTCTTAGCAACAGCTTTACCGAGATCAACTTCGAATCCTTTAAGTTGACCATCGTCACGGTATGAGTATGGAGCGTAAGTTCCTTCTAGTCCAATAGTTAATGTGCCGTCTGTTTTAGTGTCACTGGCAGCCTTGTTACTTGAGCAACCTGTTAGTACCAATACTAAGGCCACAATTGTAGTTAAAATTAAAGCGAGTCGCTTTTTCATTATAATAAATCCCCCTATTAAAAAATCATCACTGTCTATTTTCGCATAAAATAAGTTTGGTTAAAAAGAATATGTCTCCTAAAACTTAAATAAATCGGTTGAAAGATATCTTTCACCATTATCTGGTGCAACGGTTACGACAGATTTGCCTTTTCCAAGTTGCTTAGCAATCTCAATCGCACCAAAGATGTTAGCGCCAGCAGAAATACCTGGTAAGAAGCCTTCCTTGTGACTAACTTCTTGTGCCATATTGATGGCTTGATCACTCGTAACTTCTATAATATCTGAATAAGCTTGTTTGTCTAGCGTATCTGGAATGAAACCGGCACTAATTCCTTGAATTTTGTGAGCTCCAGTTTTTCCTTCCTTTAATAAAGGAGACTCAGCAGCTTCCAAAGCATAAACTTTCACATCTGGATAAGCTTTAGTCAACGCGTGACTGACACCAGAAAGAGTACCACCAGTACCAACGCCGGCTACGAAAGCATCAACATTTTCATCGCCAAAGGCATCGACAATTTCTTTACCAGTAGTAGCTTCGTGGATCGCTGGATTAGCTGGATTTTGGAATTGCATTGGCATGAAGTAACCATTTTCTTTGGCTAAATCAGTTGCCTTTTGAATGGCAGCTTTCATACCGCCTTTAGCAGGTGTCAAAATTAATTCTGTGCCATAGCCCTGCATCAGCTTACGACGTTCAATACTCATTGTCTCAGGCATAGTGATAATTAAATGATAACCTTTAGCAGCAGCAACGAGTGAAAGTCCGATACCTGTGTTACCAGATGTTGGTTCAACTAGTGTATCGCCAGGCTTAATCTTGCCAGCTTTTTCAGCAGCTTCAATCATTGAAAGGGCGATACGATCCTTGATGGAACTGCCGGGATTGAAGAATTCAAGTTTAACGTAAACGTCCGCAGCATCTTCTGGAACAACGTTGTTCAACTTAACGATAGGTGTGTTGCCAATCAATTCTGTAATATTTTGTGCAATTTTTGTCATAATAAATCTCTCCTTAACATGTAGTTAATTTATGTGCGGTAACGGTTTTTAACCAGTTATTGTAAAATTGTGATTGTGTTTCTTGCCAAGCAAAAGTTGGCTGATGGTCGAGTAGGGAATAATAGTTGATAGCGGGCAATGGTTTAATCACCTTTTTACTATTGAGCTCACGGTGATACTCTTTGTCCAAACTGTCGCGTTGATATTCCAAATGCGAAAAGAGAAATGTTTGATGCTTCTCAGTTGATTCAACTAATGTCAACAGACCATTTTCACTGACGGCTGAGATTTGTAAACTTGGTTCATCGTTCAACTGTTCGTGATTCATCTCGGCATAACGAGCGTGAGGTGATGGGAAGTTGTCAGAAACATTTTCTAATAGTGGCGTATCGGCCAAGATTTGATTTTGAAAAATACCGAAAGCCTTGTGTGGCAGAATTTTTTTGTCGATGTCATATAAACGATTAAGGGCAGCCATGGCGCCCCAACAGACGTAGAGCTGGGGGATGTTTAATTGGTCGAGTAGATCAATTAACTCATTGATTTCATCAAAGTATGAAACTTGAGGAAAATCTAACTTTTCAACGGGACTGCCCGTAATGATAAAGCCATCCAGGTCAGGTACATCATGTAAATCTAATGGTGACATGTTTGAAACGATTTCTTGATCAAGCGTCCGATTGGTGTAACGTGTTGCGGAGTAGTAAAACTTTAATTCCACTTGGTCACCTAAAGCTGTTTGAAAATTGTTCATCGTTTCGATTTTGTTCTGCATTAAATTAAGAATTCCAATTTTGATATGTTCCACAAGTAACTCCCTTCTAAGTAGTGTCTTCTTTGCCGTCTCCAGAGCTGAGAAGTATTTCGCCTGCGTTGTGCGGACCGGTCCGAGCCGAAGTGCGGTCTCGAACCTCGGTTTGAAGCCTTACCAAAGTTCGGTAAGGCTCCAAACTCGCCCGGTGGTGTAATGGTAAAGTCCTAACGCCACTTCCACTGCTGGTGAATACTTCTCAGCTCTTCCGACTAATTTATTTGTTTTATGAATAATCAAATTGATTAGTCGAAATACTTGAACAAATTAAGCTAAGTGGCTTTTGCCACGCGTTATCTAATTAAATTCATCCTCGTTTATGTAAAGAATTATAGTTTGTGAACGTTGAAAGAAAAATTACTACTTGAGCAAGGTAGTATACGTTACAAGCAAGGTGAACGTTATTAGGTCTGAATCGCATTTAATTAGCGCGTGTGCTGAATAATTTGTTTTGGAAACTGGCATATTAAGTAGCTAAGAACACAAAAAAGCGGGGCTGACTAATGTCAACTCCGCTTGATAGTTTTTAGTTTTCACTACTTGATTATCAATTGAGTGGTATTAGGCATGTTGAAAAAGTATAGTAATGTTCATTCATTACTACACAACAACATGATTCAACTGATGATGTTTGGTTAAATTTCAACATGTCCGATTCCTCCTGCAATTAAGTTGTTTCAAACTTACAATGATTAATTAAATAAGTCAAGTTTTATTTTTTCTTCTCTGTGTAAATCGAGAGTGATTCGAATTCGAGGTATGATGCCAAAGTCAGTGATATTACTAGAATTAACACTAACCAACCCAAAGTTCTACCAAGGATAATTGTTAGTGGCATAAATTTAGCGACTAAGTAAATGCTGGCAATCGAAAAGAAGAAATCAACAACCAAATTAGCGCCGATGACGAATTTACTTCTTTCCAAAATAAAGAAATTAAGCAATTCTTTTAGCAATTTACGTGTTGAGCTACGATACATAATCAACACTGGACGTTGGGCAATAACCTTTACCGCAAACATACCAAAGGCTCCAACGATACCACCAACCACGATTCTCCATGTTAAAGCGTGCAAAACCAAAGAGTTGTATGAAACTCCGATGATTGAGAGGCAGAGAACGTAAGGGATGATGAAGAAAAACAGGTAGATCACAGCAATTTTTTTGTTAGACATTTTAAGATACTCCCTATATACTGATAGGTCTATTCTATCATTAATGGGTCCTAGATTCGATATTGTTGTGCCGCCTCCGGGTGACAGAGATTGAGTCTGCTGTGAGACCGGTGCGAGTCAAGGTCTCGCACCTCGATTTTGAACTTCGAGAAGACCGCTCGAATTTCAAAATACGTCTGTGGAGTAAGAGCTAAAGCTCTAACTCCACTGTCACTGCGGTCTCAATCTCTGTCACCCGAAGGCTAGTGTTTTGAAGGAGTTAATTTGTTAGTTTCTGAATATGAAATTTTATATTGTGTCGTAATTTAGTATTAGTGGGGATGAATGGATGGAATCTGAGAAGTAAATCTATTAAGACAGATTGTTAACAGAATGAAAATAAAATAGTTAAATAACTTTTTCATAGAAAAAACTGAAAATTATTTATTTACATTTTTTTATCCATTGTAACCAGGTATCTTCTATATAAAGTATTGAAGAAAATTACTACAGCATATTAAAGAGTCGGAAGAGATGAGAGTATTCACCAGCTGTGGGTGTGGCGTTATGGCTTTAGCCATTACACCACCGGGCGAGTTTGGAGACTTACCGAACTTTGGTAAGACTTCGAACCGTTCCGCATAGCAGGTGAATACTCTCATCTCTGGAGATGGCAAATAAAAATCCAACCTTTATTGTTGAATGTTTGAACACCTGTTATAATTGTTTTGTTTATACTTAACTCAAGAACTGTTAGTTTTGAAGTTATTGTGGTAAAGATAACTGAATCTGAGGTAACGAGTATTTCCACGTGCAATGAATTAATTTCAGTGTAGGTGGAAATACTTGTTTCTGGAGGCAACAAAGGTGAAGTATTTAAGTTTACATATGAAAGAGAGTGCGAGTTAAATGAGTGGTGACTCTTCTGGAGCGTCGCTTTCCGGGCAGCTGATTTTAATAATTGTTTTGACATTATTAAATGCTTTTTTTGCAGCAGGCGAGATGGCGATTGTTTCTGTTAATAAGACGTCCGTTGAGGAAAAGGCTAAGAATAGCCGTGGAGCTAAGAAAATTCTCCAAATGATCAATGAACCCAACAAATTTCTGTCGACGATTCAAGTGGCAATTACTTTAGCAGGATTTTTATCATCTGCCAGCGCCGCTACGACATTGAGTGTTTGGATGGAAGGATTGATTGGAGATTTTCCTGGTAGCCGGGAAGTTTCAATAGTAATCATAACGGTGATTTTATCGTTTATTACTTTAGTTTTAGGGGAATTGTATCCGAAAAGGATAGCGTTACAACGCCCGTATGAAGTGGCAAGTTTCACGCAACCAATAATTAGTTTATTCGGTTGGATCTTGAAACCATTTGTCTGGTTGTTAGATTCAACTATTAATTTTTTAATGAAAATCACACCGATTGATTTCAGTAAAAAAGATGAACCGATTACTAGAAATGAAATGATTGCAACGCTGAAAAAGTCTCGTAATACCGGGACTATCAATTCTGATGAGTATCAGATGTTACAAGGAATTATCCGTTTTGGCGACAAGACTGCTCGAGAGATTATGGTTCCAAGAACCGATACATTCATGGTGGATATCAATGATTCAGTCGATGAAAATATTGATGCCATTTTGAATCAGCCATATTCAAGAATTCCTGTTTATGGTGGCGACAAAGATAACGTTATCGGCATTATCCATATAAAGGATTTGTTGAAACGTTCCCGTGAAGTCGGTTTTGACAACATTAATTTGAAGTCAATTATGAAAGATCCATTGTTTGTACCTGAAGCCACGAACATTGATAGCTTGCTCTTGAAAATGCGTAGCACCCAGACACAGATTGCCATGGTCGTTGATGAGTATGGTGGTATCGTTGGTCTAGCAACAATTGAAGATATCCTAGAAGAAATTGTTGGTGAAATCGATGATGAATATGATCCAGTAACCAAGAATTTCCAAAGACTAGGAGCTAACAAATTTTCAGTTGTCGGATTAATGACAATTGAAGATTTCGATGAACTCTTTGAAGAAGATATTCACGTTGAAGATGTGGATACAATTGCTGGATATTTAATTATGAATCTTGGAGAAATTCCAGATGCTAAACATCCTCAATCATTTGAATTAAGCGATGGAACAGTAATTACATCAGGCGAGTTGAATGGTTCGAGAATTGAAAATGTTATCGTGACAGTTCCTGATGCTAAACTCAAGAACGTTACAACTAACATGTATAAGGAGAAATACTAACAGTATTTCTTTTTTTTATGAGGCGGAGCCGCCGGAGGTGGCAAGTGATGGAGCCCACTATGTGACCGGTTCGAGCCAAGGTACGGTCTCGAACCTCGAATTTGAGCTTTGCAAAGACCGCAAATCTCGAATTCGTCGGTGGAGTAAGGGATAAATCCCTAACTCCACTTGCACAGCAGGTCTCTATCACTCACCACCTCCGGCTAATGTATTTATCCGCTGCAGCGGATTATAAATATTAGTAACCTCTAAAAATGATTTCTATAATATAATAGTTAAATGAATTATGTATTAAGATTAATTTGTAGTTATCTATTTAATTAATGAATTTAAAAAATGGATATGTCCAAAACATGGGTTAAATTAGTTATGTCAGTCGCATACAAGAAGTCTTCGACTGACGTGTATAATTAGAAAGAAACAAAAAACCTAGCCGGAGGGAGCCAGAAATTAAGCCAGCAGTGCAGGTGGCGTTATGGCTTTAGCCATTACACCACAGGACGAGTTTTGAGACGTGGTTTTCGGCTCAAAATCGAGGTTCGAGACCGCACTATGGCTCGAACCGGTCCGCACAGCAGGCTTAATTTTCTGGCTCCCGTAGGCGGCATATATCCCAATAATCCTTAAAATTTTAATTATTCAAAATAAAGGAAGGAACTCCAATAAATTAATATGGATCAAAAACAATTAGAACAAGAAGTTAACAAACGAAGAACCTTTGCCATCATCTCTCATCCGGATGCCGGTAAAACAACAATCACAGAACAAATGCTCTACTTCGGTGGGGTAATTCGTTCTGCTGGTACTGTTAAAGCTAAGAAGTCTGGTCAATTTGCTACCAGTGACTGGATGGAAATCGAAAAGAAACGTGGTATTTCTGTTACCAGTTCTGTAATGCAATTCCACTATCGTGATAAGGATATCAACATTTTGGATACCCCTGGACACGAAGATTTCTCTGAAGATACCTACCGTACTTTGATGGCTGTTGATGCGGCTGTCATGGTTATTGATTCTGCTAAAGGTATCGAGCCACAAACTAAGAAATTATTTAAAGTTGTTAAAAAACGTGGTATTCCTATTTTTACATTCATGAATAAGTTGGACCGTGATGGTCGTGATCCTTTGGACTTGATTGCTGAACTTGAAGACTTACTTAACATCGAAGGTTGTGCAATGAACTGGCCTATCGGTATGGGTAAGGAATTGAAGGGTCTCTATGACATCAGCAACAACCGTTTGGAACTTTATCGTAAAGATGGCGACGACCGTTTCTTGCCATTAAATGATGAAGGCCAATTAGCTGAACACAATCCAATCGAAGAAGAGGGTGTTTACGAACAAGCTCTTGGTGAAGTTGATTTGATCAAAGAAGCTGGTAATAAATTTGACTTGGCAAAAGTTCAAGCTGGTAACCAAACTCCAGTTTTCTTCGGTTCAGCTTTGACAAACTTCGGTGTGGAAACATTCTTGAACACATTCTTGGATATGGCTCCAGCACCTGCTGAACATACTGAAAAAGACAGTGATGAAGTTGTTAAACCAGATGACCCTGAATTTTCAGCATTCGTCTTCAAGATTCAAGCTAATATGAACCCTAATCACCGTGATAGAATTGCTTTCGTCAGAATTTGTTCTGGTGAATTCGTTCGAGGCATGGACGTTACCTTGCAAAGAACTGGTAAAGTTATGCGTTTGAACAATGCGACTGAATTCATGTCTGACCAAAGAGAAACAGTTAAAACTGCCGTTGCCGGTGATATTGTTGGTTTGTACGATACAGGTAATTTCCAAATTGGCGATACGATTTATGAAGGTAAAAAGTCAGTTCAATTTGAAGATTTGCCACAATTTACACCTGAAATGTTTATGGAAGTTCAAGCTAAGAACGTTATGAAGCAAAAATCATTCCATAAAGGTATGCAACAACTTGTTCAAGAAGGTGCTGTGCAACTATACAAGAAGTACACAACTAACGACTATATCTTAGGTGCCGTTGGTCAACTTCAATTTGAAGTTTTCCAATTTAGAATGAAGAACGAATATAACTGTGATGTTGTTATGAAGCCAATCGGTTCCAGAATTGCCCGTTGGGTCGACCCTGAACAATTGGATCAATCAATGTCTTCAACTAGAAATATGTTAGTGAAAGATTTGGATGACAAACCATTATTCTTATTTGAAAACAGATTTGCGGAAAACTGGTTTGCTAACAAATATCCAGATGTTAAGTTAACTTCAAAATTATAGGAAATCGCTGAATGGCGGTTTTTTTTATTGTAAAATTTTAGTGGTAGTGTAAAAACTCACAAAATAAAAGGAGGCGACAAATACGTTCAATAAGGCCTAGATGGCGTGCTATAAGGGGAGTTTTCTCAAATAATATAACAATATAATTCCAACTACCGATTATTTTATTTGTAAGCATTAAAAAATTTTTGTGATTATTGCTGGAAAATTGGCTAAATCTCGCTAAATTTTCGTAACTCACTATAAGAAATCTTTAGATTCTTAAGGAATTCTTAAAGTCAAGTGGCAAAAAATTACAATTTATTTTCGAATGTTTAATTCTTGTTACAAAATCCAGGTTTTGTTGAAACTACTTTTTTTAAATAGTAGTCTATAACTAGATTATTTATTAAGGGGAAACCATTCTATGTCTAAAAAAAATCTACTAACTAGTGCATTAGTACTTGGCACATTAGCTGCAACTGCGACACCTTCAATCGTGTCAGCTGCAACAACAGATACTGCAGACTCTTCTGCAGCACAAACAAGTACCGAACAAGTAAATAATAAATCACAAGATAATAGTTCAAATGTCATTGCCGGTTCAGAAAAGAAAGCAGATACAACAGTCGCTACTTCTGCTACTGTTCAAGCTGCCAGTGAATCACTTAATAACGCACTAAATACCACAGCAGTTATCCAAGCTGCTACAGGTGCAACAACTGCACAACAACAAGCATTCTTGAGCTCAGCTGTTCCTATGGCTCAAAAGGCTGCCTCACAATACGGCCTTTATACTTCAGTAATGTTGGCACAAGCTATCCTTGAAAGTGGCTGGGGTACTTCAACTTTAGCTACACAAGGTCATAACTTATTTGGTATCAAGGGTGACTATAACGGCGCCTTTGTAACAATGCCAACTTCTGAATGGAGCGCATCACAAGGTTGGTATACAATTAACGCCAACTTTAGAAAGTACCCAAGTTACTATGAATCATTCGCTGACAACGGAAACAAGTTGCGCAACGGTGTTGCATGGAACTCAAGTTATTACAGTGGTACATGGAAAGAAAATACTAAGTCATATAAGGATGCTACTGCCTGGTTACAAGGTAGATATGCTACAGCACCTAACTATGCTTCATCATTGAACAACTTGATTCAAACATACAACTTGACTCAATATGATGGCAACGCTGAAACAAACGGTAGTGCTCAAAGTAGTGTTATCACTGTTAACAATCCAAACGGCAATTTCGTAAAGCTTTTTGCATTTGATAGCAATGGCACACCAACAACTGTTACAAACCGTGGTTTAGCAAACAGAACACCTTGGTATACTGATCAAACAAAGACATATAACGGTCACACATATTACCGTGTTGCTACAAATGAATGGGTTGAAGATACATACAAAGCCTAAATATATTTTGGCAATACTAGGGCATTCTCTTCTTGAGGATGTCTTTTTTGTTTGCCGCCGGAGGGGACGAGTGATGAAGCCCGCTATGCGACCGGTTCGAGCCAAGGTCTCGCGCCTCGATTCTGAACTTCGAGAAAACCACTCGAATTTCAGAATACGTCGGTGTTGTAATGGCTAAAGCCATAACAACACTTGCACAGCAGGTCTTCATCACTCGTCCCCTCCGGCTAAGTTTTTAGTTGATTGGTTGGTATTGGATATATTTAGCAGATTGAATCTGTGTTCGTGGCTTGGCTGATATTGTGGATACTTCAGCAGTCAGAAAATCCAATGAAGAATCAAATATATTAAAAATAAGTGAACAATTGTGTATTAAAATAACCTAGCCTCAGGTCGTCAGTAATGCAGACCGCTGTGAAAGTGGAGTTAGCGCTTCAGCGCTTACTCCACAGGACGACTTTTGAGACTTGCCGAACTTGCAAGGCTCAAAAGCGAGGCTCGAGACCGCACTATGGCTCGAACCGGTCCTCATAGCGGGACTGCATTACTGACGGCCTGAGGCGGCATTAAAGGTTATATTTTGATAAAACAGTTGTCCTAACGGCCAGACTCGATTATTATATTTAGATGGACTTTTATGTAAGAGAGTGAAATTAATGAATGAAAAATTAACTTGGAGAAATCTATTTTTTATCGGATCTATGTTATTCGGCTTGTTTTTTGGCGCAGGGAACTTAATTTTCCCGGTCTTTCTAGGACAACAGGCTGGTAGCAATGTTATTTATGCCATTATTGGGTTGTTGATAACTGGTGTCGGATTGCCTTTGCTTGGAGTTGCAAGTATGGGTATGACTGGCAGTAACAGTGTCTTTGATCTCGCGGGTAAAGTGAATCGGCCGTTTGCTTACATTTTTACAATTCTGCTGTATTTGACCATGGGACCATTATTTGCGATTCCACGGTTGGCAACAATATCTTTTCAACTGGGATTAGCACCGTTTGTGGATAAGTCTAAACAAGGTGTCAGTTTGCTGATATTCTCGGCTGTCTTTTTCATCGTTACACTGTGGTTGGCGAGAAAGCCAAGTAAATTGATGGTCTATGTTGGTAAATGGCTGACACCGATATTTCTAGTTTTATTGGGGATATTGGTTGTGACTGCCGTTATTAAACCTATGGGTGGCTTGAACGCTATCCCTCAAGGGCAATATGCCAAGAGTCCGGTTTTAGCTGGATTTACTGAAGGTTATAATACGATGGATGCGTTGGCATCATTGGCATTTGGGGTGGTCGTCATTGATACGATTAAGTCATTGGGTGTAACGCATCCGGGTCAGATTGCCAAAGATACCATTCGTTCTGGGTTTATTTGCGTAATTTTAATGGGAATCATTTATGCTTTCTTGGCTTTGATTGGAACGATGAGTGTTAATAAACTTCCACTGGCAACTAATGGTGGGGTGACTTTAGCACAGGTTTTCAACTATTACTTCGGATCATTTGGAAGTATTCTGTTGGCGTTGATTGCAATTATCGCTTGCTTGAAAACTTCCATCGGTTTGACGTCGTCTGTCGGTGAAACTGCTAAAGAAATGTTTCCTAAGTTTAACTACCAAGTTGTTTTGATAGTGGCCGGGACAGTGTCATTTTTAGTGGCAAATATTGGTTTGACGCGTCTGATCAACTATTCAACACCAGTTTTGATGTTCCTTTATCCACTGGCCATGGTTTTGATTATCGTTGCTGTTTTGACACCATTATTAGGTGATTCAAAGTGGATTTTCGGGATTACAACGTTGTTCACAATTATTCCAGCATTGTTTGCCGGAATCGAAGCATTGCCAAAAGCTTTAAGAGCCAATGGATTTGTCCATCAAATTTTAGTTTGGAATAGTTACTTGCCGTTGGCTGAAATGAGTCTCGGTTGGGTGGTTCCTGCTTTAATTGGCTTAGTTGTTGGTTATATAGTTAGTCGAGTTTATCGAAATAGAAATTTAGAGACTGAATAAAATAAAGAGAGTCAGTAATCTTGGATAGATTATTGACTCTCTTTTTGGTTTATAATTCAGCTAATAATTTATTGGCAGTTGGTTCATTCAAGATAACGTCAGTGAAATAATTACCTCTCAACGTTGCGCATAATGCCGATGATTTGAATTTGTCATTGACGATTGTTACACGCACAGGAACTTTCAAAATCTGCTTGAGACTGAGACCAAAGACTTTATCATCTTTCTCGTTAACTAATAATTTGCCCGATTTGTCGATTGGGCGGCCATATATCATTGCAGCGACTTTCTCAGGATTAACGTTTGGAAAGAGAATCTCGCGGCTCTTCTTCCATGATCCGATACTATTGACGGAATCCAAGGTACCAACACTGGTGAAAATCAGATTTAACCCTTCGGCGGTGGTCAGCGTTGGTTGAATGGCAGGTTCTTGAGCTAACAAGTTTCTGACGTTTGGATTGAGGATGTAGAGTGGGGCATCGATAGTGTAGTACTTGCCGTTGTAACTTGTGGCAGCTTTTTGAACCATTGGCATTGCTCCAGCTAAGGAGTTTTGTTTGCCATTTTCGCCAATGAATTGTGTGAAAACAGCATTATCCCGCGCAGTAGTTTGAAACGAATCAATCACGTGATAAATTGTGTCGCCCCAAGTCAAACCGATAGTTTTTTTGCCATCAATCAAATCTTGTAGATACTTAGCAGCGAAGGAATAAAATCGATCATTTTGGTGTGCAATATCTTCAGTATTCTTCAAGATGTAGAAATTATGATGTGGAAAATTCATCCGGAGTTTACTTTCTAAGTCAGAACTTCGGGAAAAGGGCGAACTAATATTTATAGTAACTATTTTTTTGTCGATTGCTTCGGACAAATATTTTGATATTTTATAACGACTAATGTCGTATTTTTTCGAAATGTCACCCAAGTTTAAATGGTTTAAATAATAGTCTTGAGCCAAATCTACTAGTAATGAAGTGCTTTCTTCTTGAGACATTATGAATCTCCTTTGGTATATAAGTTACCCTATTTAGTAACCGATTTCAATTTCAAAAGCCGATAGATATAAATAGTCATTTATTATTAAATTAATTTAAATATTTAGTGTTGGTTAAGTATGCCGTCTCCAGAGCTGGGAAATATTCTCAAGCTGTGCGGAACGGTCCGAGCCAGAGTGCGGTCTCGAACCTCGGTTTGAAGCCTTGACATAGTTCGTCAAGTCTCCAAACACGCCCGGTGGTATAAGTACGGGAGGTTCCTCCCGTACTTATACCACTACCACGGCACACAAATATTTCCCAGCTCTTCCGACTAATTAATTGGTGTTAATTGAATGTGGAAGTATACAAAAGTATTAACATTCGGATTATTTAAACGATGTAATGTTTGCATCAGATTCTCAACTGGTACCTTGTGTTCAATATGGTTATTGGATTAGATGTCCTTAGGTATTTTAAAATATTAAAAAATACTTGGGTATGACTATTGCCATAATTCATTAGATTACTTATTAAAGAAATAAATTAATTGGAAGAGCTGAGAGTATTCATCAGCAGCGAAAGTGGCGTTATGGCTTTAGCCATTACACCACCGGGCGTGTTGGAGACTCGCCGGTTTTGCGAGGCTTCAACCGAGGTTCGAGACCGTACTTTGGCTCGGACCGTTCCCCGCAGCAGATGAATACTCTCAGCTCTGGAAACGGCAGCATACATAATGGCTACACAACATACACGACTTTAGAATTCTAATAAGTTATGATATTTTTTGATAACAGGATATTAATAAATTCTAGTTATCAGAAAATAAAATCATTTACTGACACAGACATCTAAGGAGATAATACACACATGAAATTACTTCAAAAGAGTCTTTTGTTCGCATCATTAGTAGCATTAGGTTCGGGTGTCGCAAGTATTCCTGCTCTTACCACCGGTAATGGTATTGCTCAAGCAGCCACGACCACAACGACAAAGAATCTAAAAGCCGATGGATTCTATTATCGTGTATCTAAAGATCGATTAGTTAAAGCTAGCGATGTTCAAATTTTGAACAAAGATGATCAAACTGATTCAAGCATGATTGAGACAGACACTCCCAACGATTTTCGCCTAGAAGTTACAGTTAAAAAGGCAGATTTATACAATCTCAAAGGTGAAAAAGTTTCCGAACATTTAACACAAGGAACGGTCTGCACAATCGGCAATGAAGACGCATTTACTCAAAGCACGTATTATAAAGCATCTTCAAAAGCTAAGTTGGTTCAGTTAAACGATAGCAGCTGGCTTTAAAACAGTATGGTAATCCGCAAATGGTTACCATGCTTTTTTATTTGTCCATTTTTTGGTTAAATATGCCGTCGGAAGAGCTGGAAAATATTCTCAAGCTGTGCGGACCGGTCCGAGCCAAAGTTCGGTCTCGAACCTCGGTTTGAAGCCTTACCATAGACCGGTAAGGCTCCAAACTCGCCCGGTGATATAAGTACGAGAGTACCTCTCGTACTTATATCACTACCACGGCACACAAATATTTTCCAGCTCTTCCGACTAGATAAGCGTTATTAATTGAATATAAAAGTATTCAGATTGGCTTGAGATAAGTCATCTTGAATGAAGAAAGAATATTTGTAATAGATTTTTGCTTAGGAGGACCTTGCGTGATATATAGCTAGTTACCTATGCTGCTTTTCCCGATATAGTTATTCAATATAAAATGAATGGAACTGGTATTGTCGATTTGAGCGATATTTTATTCAAATAATCAGGATACCCAAACGTCAGAAAAAAAATTAGTCGGAAGAGCTGAGCATTATTCATCTGCAATGAAAGTGGCGTTACGGCTTTAGCCGTTACACCACCGGGCGAGTTGAAGCCTTTCCGAACTTTGGAAAGGCTTCAACCGAGGTTCGAGACCGCACTTTGGCTCGGGCCGTTCCGCATTGCAGTATGAATAATGCTCAGCTCTGGAGACGGCAAGAAACAAAAAATCCCCTGATAATTAAAATTTATCAGAGGATTTTCCTAATTCAATTTCTTAATCAGATGCTTTAGTAGAACAAACAAAGCGATAAAGAAGCCAGCCATAATCATTAATAGACTATTTTCATTACCAGTCTGTGGGAACTTGTTCTTGCCATAGCCTGATCCGGTATTGCTACCGGTTGAAGGATAGGTGACGCTTGGACTTGGTGCAGGAGTTGTACCTGGTGTACCAGGAAGAGTTACCTGACCTTCGTCATTTTCGTTGCCGGGAACTTCAGGTGTAACAGGTACTTCTGGATAAACAGGAGGTGTTGTTACGCCAGGGATTTCTGGAACTTCTGGTTTACCGGGCTCTTCGGGAGTGGTAACAGGAGGTTTAGGTTCTCCAGGTTTACCAGGTTCTTCAGGGTTGGTAATAGGAGGCTTTGGTTCTCCAGGCTTACCGGGCTCTTCAGGGTTAGTAACAGGAGGCTTTGGTTCTCCAGGTTTACCAGGCTCTTCAGGGTTGGTAGTAGGAGGTTCAGGTTCACTAGGATTGCCAGGTTCTTCGGGGTTAACGACAGGGGGTTCAGGTTCTTCAGGATTCTCGGGTTCTCCTGGATGATCGATATCAGGACTTTCGATTTCCTTATCTTTAGCTTCCAAAGTATTGGTCATGTCTTTTGTAACGGTGAATGCAATAGGTGTCTCATTGAGTTCATAACCATCTGGAGCAGCGGTTTCAACGAATGAATAGTCGCCGGCTTCAAGGTTAGAAATAACAATTTGACCTTCAGCGTTAGTAGTTAGACCGCTTTGGAGAACTTGACCATTGCTATCTAATAGATCGAAGACTGCACCGGGCAAGAGTTTGTCTAATGTAGCGTCAACTTTTGTTAAAACAACGGTACCTGTGTTAGAAACGACGGTTGTTGAAACATTGAATTTCTCCAATTCGACTGGAGTTGTTTGACCGGCAACAACAGTAAATTCGATTGGAGTTGTGTTTAGTTCATATCCAGCCGCAGGTTGAGTTTCAACGAATGAATATTCACCAGCGGGTAGGTCATCGACGGCAATTTCACCATTACCATCAGTTACCATACCTTGTTTGATTATATTGCCATTCTTGTCGAGCAAATCAAAAACTGCTCCGGCAATCGTGTCTTTGGAATCAGGGTCGAGTTTCTTTAAAATTACGCCACCGGGTAAAGCATCATCTTTGTCATTAGCCATCAAATTGATGGAGTCGTTGGTTGGAATGGTAAAGGTATGTGTTTTAGCATTCAACTTGTAACCATCAGGAGCTTTGACTTCTAGCAAAGTGTAAGTACCGTAAGGTAAATTACTGATAACAACTTTACCATCTGGGCCAGTTGTCGCATCAGAAACGATAACTCGACCACGGGCATCTTTTAACTCATATGATGCGCCGGCTAGAGCTTGGTTAGTTTGGGCATCGGTTTTAGTGATTGTGATAGAACCATCTTTTTGTTCACCACCACCGGTACCAGAACCACCCCAAGAAGTTGATGAGTCAACGGAGTAATTGCCTTCGCTGGAACCCATGGTAGCGTGGTTAGTCCAAGTTGTTGGACCATTAGGATTGGTGTTAGTTACTTTTGTACGATAGTAAATATCGACGGCAGAACTTACTTCACCAGGGAATGTAATAATAACTTGATTCCCTTCGACTTTTACATCTGGGTAAAGTTGGAATCCACCACTGACGAAGCCGTTAGGACCAAATGATCCACCGACAGCTGATAGTGAACCGGGGATATATTCTTGTCCGGGACCAAGTGTGTCGGTAATGACGACGTTTGTCAGTTTGTGTTCGTTTGGATTGAAAGCAATGTTCCAAGTCAATTCGTTAGGATTTGTTTTGGCACCATAACCTGCAATCCAACCGTTTTTGTTAAACATCCAGTTAGTACCTTCATTATCATCACCAGTATTAGTACCTTTGGCGACTAGTGATAAAGTACCGTTACGGTTAGCAGTAGTTTCTTCAAGAGCACTGTTGAAAGTTATCGTACCAGATGTGGCGCCAGCCTTGAGTGTGGCAGTACCAATTTCAACGCCATTAGAGTCGTAAATAGGAAATGTCAGATCACCAGGTGTAGCGATGCCATCAGGTAATTCAAATGTAACTGTATCACCAGCATCAATTGGAACACCGTCTGGAATACTCCAATTATATTTAATGTTGAAATTTGACCAGGCGTATAAATGATCGTTTGGTTTAATAGGATTGCCTGCCATATCAGTAATCACTGCATCCGCACTGGTTAGCCCATTTACGGTTAATTCAGCTTTGGGAGTGGGTGTAATAGTTGCTGCTTGGGTTACTGTCTTTGGCGGCGAAGAAGTTGTTGTAGTTGTAGTTGGCGGTGAGGTCGTAGCAGCTTGAACAGTTTGCGTACCGGGGGATAGTAGAAGCATTAGGGCAATGAATAAACCAAGAATAGAGATAGCTACTAATGTCACAGCTAAAAATTCTCTCTTAATTAATTTCATCTTTCAGACCTCCAGTTAATAATGGAGTAAATTTACTAAATGTTGAAAGCCGCCTCCAAGTGGCAATGATGTAGTCAACTATATTATTGCCAGTCAGAGGTTATTGTATTTGTCGCCTAATAATTGGTTGAAATTTAACCTCCAACATTTAGGGTGTAATATGTTTATTCATTATTACGATTAGAGTATATGACTCCATATTAAGGTAAGTAAAATAAATAGCCCAATTAAATTTTAATACTGACTTAATAGTATTTTTAATATGTACCAATTTTAATTATGCAATCAAAAAGGCTCAAAATCAGCAGACAAATCATCTGTTAATCTTGAGCCTTTTGGGTTAACCGGTTCCGTTGCCAGAGAGAATTTCATACACTTTGTAGGTTATACGAGTGAGTGTTCAGCTGCTTCTTGGGTAAAGTCGATTTCATTGATGCTGGACTTTCTGCGAATAAAGAACGCAATGCTTAATAGTGAGAAGACGACTGTGATTGCAAGCAATACCAATATATCGCTTTTAGCTGAATCGCCAATCATCAACGTTTGTCTCAAGGCGTTGACGCTGTAACTCATTGGCAAGTAGGGATGAATTTCTTGGAAAAAGCCGTTGGATAGCTGGATTGGATATGTACCTGCAGAGCCACCGAGCTGGAATACTAGTAGGATCATGCTGAGAAATGAACCAACTTTTCCTAAAACTAAGTTTAGCCAGTAGACGATGGACATGAACATTAAGCCAGTTAAAAGTAGGACGATGAACGTTGCACCCGCTTGGACTGGTCTCAAGTCGTCGATTAAATTCAAGAGGATGAAGACTGCTGCAGCTTCGCCAAGAACGAATATGCCGGTAACAGTTGATTTGCTGGCCCACCATGCGACCCCAGTTCTGGGGAATTTTCTTGGTGTATAAATATCAAACATTAAGTTGAAAGCTAAAGCACCGACGAAAAGCGAGACAGACAACATGTAGGGTGCCATGCCGGTTCCGTTGTTAGGTGCTTTGTCGCGTTCTTTGTGCTTAGTTGTGACAGGCTGGGCTAGTTGATTGTAAGTTAGATTAGTTGGCTTGAAATTGGATTTTTTAGCCCCAGTGGCAAGTTGCTTAGCAATAGTTTGATTACCAGTGGTTATTTGGGTGATACCTGAGCCCATCTGTGCAGAACCAGTGGATAAAGTTTTTGAACCGTTAGATATTTGGTTAGCACCATTAGCAAGTTGACTAGAACCACTCGTCAGTTGATTTCCATTAGCGGTGAGTTTAGTGATACCTGTGGTTAAAGTGTTGGCGCCGTTGTCGAGCTGATTGATTCCAGAAGTTAAGGTTGGTGTCTGTGAGCTGATTTCATTCAGACCGTTATTTAGAGTGTTGGTTCCAGTTAGTAAAGCTGAGTTTTTTACCGCAAGTTGGTTAGTGCCAGTGTTTAAGGCTGTGGTCCCTTGGACTAATTTAGTCGTGTTATTGTCAATATGACCGATGCCACTGCTTAGTTGTGCCATACCATTTGTCGTGTCGCCTAGTTTATTTGTCAGTTCATTTGAGCTGGCAGCTAACTGTGCAATAACGGTGGATAAGTTATCTTGTGTGGATGTTAAGGAATTTTGTGTGTCGTTGAGTTGCTCGGTAGCGGCTGCTTGCGTTGTCATTAACTGGTTGACATCAGAAGTCAAATTGACAGCGGCTTTGTTTAAATTATCAGTATTGGAGTCAGTAACGGCAGCTAAAATAGCATTCTTTTGTGCGGTGGTTAAACCTTGTTGATCTGCCACTTGAGAAATTTTAGTTGTGACGTCTGTGCTAGATTGGTTGTTGATAGCTTGTTGTAAACTGGTTAAATCACTTTTTAATTTGTTTGCTTGATCGAAGTTAGTTGTCGTCAGCTGATTTTTCATAGTATCAATCGAGCTGTTGAGTTGTGAGGTGTTATCAGTTAAACCAGAGCTGACTTTTTGAAGATTAGCCGTTAAGTTTTGGCTGGCAGAATGTAATTGTGATAATCCAGAATTCAAATCATTGGAACTGTTTGATAATTTATCAGTACCGAAACTGAGCGCTTTAGCACCCGAATTTAAAGTTCCAACTGACGAATTAATCGAACTGACGCCGTTGGTGTAGTTTTGCAAACCAGCTGATAGAGCATTACTACCAGTTGACAATTGTCCAAGACCATTTACAAGAGTGACTGATTTATTATCAAGTTGATTCAGACCATTACTCAAAGTCTTGGAACCAGATTCAGCTTGATTAACACCGGTGATATATTGGTTCAAACCTTGATTCAGAGTATCAGCGCCATTAGAGAAGGTCAGAGAGCTCTTTGCCAGAGTATTCAAGCCAGTAGTTATCTGTTGATCGGCACTTTCAACTTTTACGCCACCAGTAGTTAACTTTTGACTACCAATTGCGGCGTTCTTCATACCGGCAGATAGTTGCTTGATGGAGTTAAACATAGTTTTCGAATACGTCTTCGTCACTTGTTCAGAGACTGATTGAGCGGTTTTTTGAGCAGCGGAAGCAGTCATTTTAGAAGCGGTGAAGTTGTGACCGGCGCTCGTTTCATAATGCAAAATCATTTTCTGAGGGTGCTTATTAAGTAGTGTTGTCGCATTTTTGGAAAAATCTTTGGGGATGGTAATGACCATGTAATACTTACCGCTGGCTAATCCTTTGTCAGCCGTGGAACTGGAATTTAGAATGTGAAAATCCATAGCCTTGGATTGTTCGAGATTCTTGGTCAAATCTTTACCAACTGCCAAATTTTTACCTTGATAAGTAGTACTTTGGTCGTCGTTAACTACTGCGACAGGCAGGTCCTGCAGCTCTCCATAGGGGTCCCACATTGATTTCAGGAACGTGACCGAATAGATGGATGGGATAAAAATCATAACGGCAAAAACGATAATCATAAATTTATGTTTTATCAAATATTTCCATTCTGCTTTAATCATATTAATCTCCTTTATAAAATTAGATATGTTATAGTTGTCTCGAAAATTAATACTCAACTGTGGCTTAAATAATAAACTGAAAAAATTCCAAGTCCACAACAAAAATACCCAATGTGTGTAATAAAGTTTAAAGGAGAAAAGATGAATAAAGTTGATCTTCGTGTTCAAAAAACAAATGATTCCTTGCAGACGGCTTTCCGACAACTGGCAAGCACGACAAGTTACCGCAATATTACGGTGAAGGCACTGACTGAAAAAGCTCATATTAATCGCAAGACATTTTATCTACATTACGATTCGATTGAGGATTTCTCGAATACAGTGGTCGATGAAATTGCCGGAAAACTCTTAGGAATAATGATTGAAAAGCCGTTGAATCAAGGTTTATCCGAACCTGGTTATCTTTTTGATCAAGTTCTCGATTTCTTCAAGGAGTCACGAGAGTTTTACACTTTGATGATGACATCGGATGAGTACAGCTCTTTGGCTAGAAAAGTTGAAAAGAAAGTTGCCCAAGGTTTATCTGCCGCAATTTTTAAAACATTCGATATTTCGAAATTAGACGCAACAGTTTGTGCCAATTTCTTGATTCGTAATACTTTGATGCTGTTTCGGATTTATAAGGAAGATAAGATGAATTTGGATCGAAGCGAATTTCGAGACCGCTTGATTAGACTGGATTCGAGTGGTTTGAGTTCATTTATCGATGTTAAAAGAAATATTCGAAAATAAAATTTTTTTGAGAGTAAACACAAATCAATAAAAAAGCGCTATCATTATAGTAGTTACAAAATGGAAACGCTTTTAGGTATCACCTCCGGCTAGAATATTACTTTATAGATTTTAGTAGTTTGGTCGTTGCGCGTGATGTGATGATTTTAAATTATATGCTTTGGATTATAGAAAAAAGTGGTTTTTATCAATATAGAGGCTTTGTTGATAAAGATGAACTAGCTGGAGGTTTTGAGGGAAAAAGTTAACCTTTCTCCCTCAAAACCGGAAGTGGAATTTAAAAATTATGATTCTTATTTATTAATTAATAGAGGGGAGGGAACCTGATGGAACTTAAACAGAATGTGAATCAAAAACAAGTTCAAGGGTTGTCTTTAACGCAAGGAATGCGACAATCAATTTTAATTTTGCAATCAGATGCCATTGATTTGGCCGATTATTTGAGTGAACAGAGTCTGGAAAATCCACTCTTCGATGTTCACGTTAATTTGGATATGCCATTTGTTGATAATGAAGGTGGCAATGGCTATCAAATAAAGGATGAGCAGCAGTCATTATTTGAATATTTATTGGATCAAGTCCAGTTGACTATGAGAAAGACTCCGTTACGAGACTTAGTTGTTTATTTGATTGAACAGCTTGATCCCAACGGTTATCTAACTTTATCGGACGATGAGATTTTTGAGGAAGTCGACGATATTACACCAATTATGTTGCTTGATGCGAAAACACTTTTGCATCAGCTTGATCCTCCCGGGATTGGGGCCCGTGATTTACAAGAATGCTTGTATCTTCAAGCAGAAGCTGATAACGCTAATAAAGCTGTCATGTCTATGTTGAGTGATAATTTTGAATTGTTCACCAAACATGAATGGAAGAAATTAAAACGTGCTTTGAAACTTTCTAACGCTGACTTGCAGGATGACGTTAACTTTATCCAGTCCTTGTCAGCAAATCCTGGCCAACGTTATACTTCACAAAACGAGCAATATGTTGTGCCAGAACTAGCCGTTAAGAAGAATGGTGACAAATTGAGCTTAGCTGTTACAAAATATGGTCAACCACAATTGATTTTCGCCGAGGAAACATACGATCGACTAGCCAAGTCAACCGACGAAGATGTAAAGAAGTACATTCATGATAAATACAATCAATACAAGACTTTGGAATATAATTTGCAAAGACGGATTGAGACTGTATCAATTATCGGTAAATGTATCGTCAAGGCACAGTATAAATTCTTCATGCAAGAGACTGATTCGTTGGCACCACTGTTGATTCGTGATGTTGCCCAGAAACTACAAATGAGCGAGTCAACTGTAAGTCGAACAATTAATGGAAAATATATCCAAACTGATTTTGGTATCTTTGAATTGAAACAGTTCTTCTCACGTAGAAGTAAAGTTACTGTCGGTGAGGAACAATCAGTTGATCAAGTTAAGAACAAGATTAAAGGTATCTTAGATGACGAAGATAAAACTAAGCCATTGAGCGACCAAAAGATTTCTGAAATGTTAAAAGATGATGGATTGAAGATTGCTAGAAGAACCGTTGCTAAGTATCGTGAGCAATTAGGATATCCTGCAACCAGCCGTCGTCGAGTATAAAAAAGTTCTGAGTTTTTTACTCAGGGCTTTTTTAATGCCGCCGGATGGGACGAATGATGGGGACCGCTATGCGACCGGTTCGAGCCAAGGTCTCGAACCTCGATTTTGAACTTCGAGAAAAACGTTCGAATTTCAAAATACGTCGGTGGAGTAAGGGATAAATCCCTAACTCCACTTGCACAGCAGGTCCTCATCATTCGTCCTATCCGGCTAAGTTAACTGTTGATTTGGTTGGTATTAATTTATGAAAAAGTTTATATTCAATTGAACTTAGAATAAAAATCTATCCATTACATTTCTTCACATTTCTTCGTAATTTATTCTGAATGTCCAAAATGATTTTGATTCCTGAATTATTTTAGTGAGTTATCAATTATATGCTGAAGTTAAAGAATAACTCAAAACAAAGTAATAACTTAGACGGAGGTTGGCAGAGATTTCACGTGCAGTGAAAGTGGCGTTACGGCTTTAGCCGTTACACCACAGGGCGACTTTGAAGACTTACCGGGTTTTGGTAAGGCTTCAAAGCGAGACTTGAGACCTTAGCTCAAGTCGTACCTCACAGCAGGCGAAAATCTCTGCCAACCGGAGTCGGCATCCTTTAATTAATTTCAAAGAAGCTGTCTTTTTGGCATGAAATATTTGTATAATGGATTAACTAAGGGGAGTACATATATGAATATTGGACAATTGATAAATCAAATCGTCTTGATGTTTTGCTTAATGCTGGTGGGGGTTCTAATCAACAAATTGGAATTCATGCATTCGCAGACTTCAAGTGATTTGACCAACGTTTTACTCTATATTGTTTCGCCATGTTTGATTATTAATGCATTTGAACAGCCGTATTCTGGCAGTCGAATCAAGCAATTCTTGTTGGCGATTGCTGGCGTATTTTTACTTTATATTATTGAAATTATTGTGGCTAAATTAGTCTTCGGTCGCTTGAAAAATCAGAATTTGCGACGGATTGCACAGTATGGCAGTATTTATTCCAATGCTGGTTTCATGGGGATTCCATTGATTAGTGCGTTGTTTGGTTCCGAGGGTGTATTCTTTGCGGTTGTGTCTTTGGCAGCGTTCAATATTTTCAGTTGGACTCAAGGGGTGTCACTATTTAATGATAATGAGCATGGATCGGTTGAGAAAACTGATTGGCGACAGGTGTTGCTGAATCCGAATATTATCGCAATTTTTCTAGGAATTTTAATATTCATCTTTTCATTCAAAATGCCAAGTATCACTAATCAAGTTATCAAATATGTCGGTTCCATTAATACGCCACTATCGATGATTGTGATTGGTAATAGTTTGGCCAATATTAAGTTCAGCCGTGATATGTTGAATAAAGAAATTGGTTTGACGATTTTATTACGTAATTTACTGTTTCCAATTATTGGCATAGTGCTGTTGAAAGTTATCGGTGTAACTGGCATTGCGTTTTATACAACTATTGTGATGGCGGCCTGTCCGGCAGCTGGATTGGTTGTGTTATTCACGTTGCAAGCTGATGGTGATACCGCACCTGCTATTTCGTTGATGAGTTTGTCGACTATTTTAAGTTTAATTACGATTCCAGTAGTTTTTGCATTGGGAAGTTTGTAAAAAAATCCTCTACTATTAGATTCAAAATCTAAATAGTAGAGGATTTTTAATATTTTAAGAAAATATGTTTTAGAGCAGTCATTTTTGGAAAGCAAATAAATCTTCTGGTTGCCAGATGAAGTCGTCGTCACAAATGTAACCTCTTAACCATAAACGATTGTTAACGTGTCGTAGATAAAATCCTTTAGGCTGGTTAACATCAGTTGAAGTTATGGGTGAAGCAATGGTAACGGCCGAGTCAGGAGCTTTGTGTCGGTGCATGGCGTGATCATCGCTGACAGGTTGATTTTGCCAGAATAAACGGCAGTAAATAGCTGTTTCTAACGGACAAAGTTTGTAGCCTTGCTCTTTAGCAGCCAGAAGAATGTTTGGCAAAGTAGCAGTAGTTGTTAATTTTAGTTCAGCAATCGTCAAAATGTTTAAAGTTACTAAATGTGGCTCTTGAGAAAGAACCAGCCGAGGATCAGTGAACAGTTTTTCAGCACTTGGATTGAGACCAATCTGGCTTTTTTGAAGTTGGTCTTTTATTTGATTAAGAGAAAAGCCACCAACATTGAAAGTTAATGAGAACATATTTTTAGCTCCTTTGAAAAAACACTATCAAATTAATTAAAGCATTAATATAACTTTAATTGTACTGCACTGCAGAATTGAGTTTACGACGATTAAATAAATAGATAATTGCCGTTAATGGAACAATAAGTAACATCACTGGGTAAAAGAACTTTAGTGGAAAAATAGTCGGCAGGATTCCACCAATGATTGGTCCAAGGGACATACCAATATCGCTTCCCAAATAATAAGTGGCGTTAGCAAGTCCTTGTTCTTCTAAGGGCGCCAGTAAAAGGGAGGTTGATTGGGAGACAGAAACCATAACCCCAAAACCAATTGCCATTAAGATAGCTGCCAAGATCATTTCAAAGTTATTTTGCATTATTGTTAATAGGATGATATAACCAATGGTCGCAATTATGCAGATAGAAAACCAAATTCCAAATGGGATAGTATCAAAATAATTTTTCAATAGAATCCGAATAATAATCAGAGCGATTGAGTAACATAAAAAGAATAGGCTTACGGTGATGCTCAAATGACGTTCTTGAACGTACATGACGATATCAGCTTGAGTTACAAAGTAGGGGATAGATAATAGTGAAAAGATTATTGCCACTGGTAATGCATCTCGCTGAATAAGCTTAAAGTGTTGGCCTTCTAACTTAACCGAAGGTTTGGCGTGGTTATCGATTAGTTGTATGACGACCACCATGGCTACAGCACTCAAGGCTGCCAGAATAATGATGAATTTATAACCTAGACGCTGGTAGATACTGATTGCTAGGGCAGGGGCAATTGCCATTGCAAGAGCGTTCAATAATCCGTAATATCCCATTGCTGCTCCAAGATGTTGTCGTGGGACTAGAAATGCCATCCAGGTTGCTAAACAAACAGTACATAGGACGAAACCTACACCGTTGATAATTCTAAAAAATAGTAGCCAAGTTACATTGGAAGCAAAAAGGTATCCAAAGTCACTGATAGCACATAAGCTTCCACCGATTAATGCTAAACGATATTTAGAAATTCGATCAGTCAAATTTCCAGCAAAAGGTCTTAATAACATTGAGGTAATACTCATAACTCCCACAATGATGCCGGCAAAAGCACTATTAATCCCTAAATTACGAGCATACCCATTCATCAGTGGGTTAATTGCCTGAATACTAAATTGATAAAAGAATGTTGCTAACATGACGTAAACAATATCTTTTGAAAAAAATGAGGATTTATTTGTCAAAATTTATTCTTCTCCTTTGAAACCTAATTTGGCCAAATAAAAAAAGGTGTTTATGAACACCTTTCTTATTAGTTATAAAGATGAAAGCTCAATATGTACTGTAAAAAATATTAATTATGGACGAGCAATGCCTTTAAATAGCTGTAGCACAGTTTTAGCATGTTCGGTTCCTTTATAGGGTCTTTGACCAATATCCTTAATATTTAATTGATCTGCCTTCACAGGTGACCATAACTTTTCATATTTATTAGTAGCAAAATTAAGTAATGTTTGACTAATAAATTTATCACGATTGATTTGCTCTTTACTAGCATTAGGCGCAGTTTGACCAACAATACCGTACATATCGGTACCGTGATAAGCAGGGGAACCTTCCACTGGTCCAACACTTAGTTGATAAACGCGTCCGCCAGCTTGAGCGTGATCGCGTGCTTCTCTAATAGCAGGTAAGGTGAAATTATAGTCTGTGAAGAATTTAGTTCTGACATTGAGAGGTGAATCTTTGCCAGCTCCACAATGTAAAGCAATAGCCTCAGCTTGTTTGCGTGGAATATGGCAATCATAAACCATTTCATCGATTACATTTTCGATTGTTTTTGGATCAACATTGTCTGGAATATTAGCAGCGTACCAGCTTGCTTCGGCCGTTGTTGAAGTTATTATTAGGTCGACATTTTTGTGTGTTCCACTTTTAATAACGTCTGCGGGATGAGCCTTTAAAATTCCGTTTGGTAAAAACTCATCGTCGACGATACCAATGGAAATTGTATTTAGATTACCGCGTTTCAAAACGTCAGTTGGTAAAACTTTGTTGACTGCATCGATTAGTGATTTGTTGTCAACCGTTAATAATTGCTCTGGTGAAGTTAGCTCGAGTGTTTTTAAAACTTTGTCTGCTAATTCTTCTGCCCACCAAGCTGGGATGTAACGTGCAGCATATCCTGAGAATGGTGCCAATCTTTTATATAATCCGTCAGCTTCAGGTATAGCTAAAAGTGTTAGTAATGAAAATGAACCAGCACTATGGCCTGTAATAGTAACTTGGCTGGGGTCGCCACCAAATGATCCAATGTATTGTTGAATCCACTTTAGGGCTAGGATGATGTCTTGTAGACCTAGGTTACTGGCATCTTTAAATTTTCCACCATATTGAGATAATTCGAGCCAACCAAGTGGTCCTAAGCGGTAGTTAAGGGAAACGCCAATAACTTTGCCACTAGCGACTAAGCCAGATAAATCTGACGTATCTTGAGAATTAGCGCCATAAGTCCAACCACCACCGTGGATATAAACAACGACTGGTAGTTTTTCTGTAACATTATCTGGAGCCCAGATATTAAGATTTAAGCAATCCTCACTTTCACCTTTGTCAGAATTTAAAAAGGCAGGATCTGTTAGTTGCACCGATGCCGGGCCACTTTGACTATATTCGTGGTTAGATTCGAATGGAACGATTTTAGCCTTTTGAAACCGATTGGAAGTGCCGTAAGGTACCCCGAGCCATTCTTGAACGTTATTAAATTTTTTATTTGGATGTGACATTTTAAATTTTTTCCTCTACATTTTTTGTATTGTCTAAGTTTCGTATTTCTTTATTCTAAACTGTACCCAAACGTTACAGTCAAGTAGAATGTTAATTTAAATTAAATATGTAAGAAAAAGACGTTGATTCTCTTTTGATTAGTAAACAAGAGGATCAACGCCTTTTTGGCTATCTTTTAATAAAAATTTCAAATGAGTTAATATCGCCACGATATTTAGCGATTGAATATTCAGCGGGTACGTCATTCTTGGTTGTACCGGTTGTGTGGAAGTAGAAGATTGGATCATTTTCGTCAATGTTCAATAAATCGGCAGTCGTTTCATCAGCGGATAATACTTCCAATTTACGGCGAACTTGTAGGATTGGGCAGTCGTGAGAATCCAAAGTGGCATACAACGAAACATCGTTAAAGTCGAATTTATCCAAATCAGGGAAGACTTTGTATGGAATGTAACTCGTTACCAAAACGACTGGTTGATCGTCAGCGTAACGTAATCTGACCAGTTTAAAAACATAATCATTTTTGCCAATTTCCAGATGTTCGCAGACTTCGTTATTAGGCAATTCCTTCTGCAATAAAATTACGTGAGTTTTGGGAGTTAAGCCTTTATTTTTCACGTCATCATCGTAACTTTCAATCGTGTGAGTGAATTCTTGAGAAATCTTATTTTGCTTAACGATAGTGCCACGTTTTTTTCGTTTGGCTAATAATCCCTTATCGACCAGTGCCTGAATTGCTTGACGAACGGTGGGACGACTAACGCCATAGATTTCCATTAGTTCAGTTTCCTTGGGAATCAAAGTATTAGGCTTGTATGTACTGTCTTTGATTTTTGAAAGCAAATCATTTTCGATTAATGTATGTTTTGGTAAATTCCCACCATTCATAAGGTAAATCTCCTGTTATTTCATATTTTTTTGATATTTTCTATCAATTTTAATTGAATCCACGTGATCAAATTCCATCCGTTGCTTGATGGCATCGATGATTTTGATACCGCTACTTGTACCGATTCTGTCAGCTCCAGCCGCAATCATAGCCAAGAAATCGTCAGAATTTCTGATACCGCCAGCAGCTTTAACAGAAACGTCGTCACCAACAACTTCCTTCATCAATTTAACATCTTCAATTTTAGCACCGCTAGGTCCGAAACCAGTTGAAGTCTTAATAAAGTCAGGCTTAACTTCTTTAGCAATTTCCGCAACGTGCTTGATTTCATCTTTAGTTAGGTAAGTATTTTCAAAGATAACTTTAATCAAGACTGAATTGTCGTGGCAAAGTTTGACGATACGTTCCATCTCATCCTTGATATATGCGAAGTTTCCATTCTTAACTTCCGTAATGTTAATTACATAATCAATTTCATTAGCACCATTTTCAAGAGCATTCTTAATATCGAATAACTTAGATTCAATAGTCGTTTGACCGAGTGGGAAGCTGATTGCAGCACCGATATCAATGTCAGTATCTTTCAATTCATTATAACAAACCTTGGATTGTACTTGATTAATAGCAACCATTCTAAAGTGATATTCCTTTGCCTCATCACAAAGTTTTACCATATCTGCATCCGAAGCGTAAGCGTGCAAGTTAGTGTGATCAACCAATCTCTCAAGTTCGTTTAAAGTATATTCAAGCATAATTAAGTCCTCCAAATAATTTAATAAGTAATTACATATTGAATGATATGCTTGCGCTTACAAAAAGTCAACAAGTGACTTACTAATCAGTGATGTATCAGTGCGCTTACGAATAATACATGATTGATATCATAATGCTACTATGCATTTTACTTTTTAATATGTAATTACCTAAAAGAAAAAGCCGTCAATTCATTTAAGAATTGATAGCTTTCATTTTTATTCACCGTGCTTTTTGCCACGCACAACGTGGTCAGCGTGTTCCAACATTTCATTAATAATATCCAAGATATGTGGATCATCTAAGCGGTAGTAGTTGAATTTACCTTCTTTTTCGGAACTAACCAGTTGGTGCTTTTTTAAAATTGCTAATTGATGGGAAACAACGGACTGTTCAATATCCAAAGTTTGACCAATTTCATTGACGTTTAATTCGTTATCTTCCAAAAGTTTTAGCATCTGTAATCGATTGGGATTGCTTAATAATTTAAAAATTCGTTCGGATTCAATTAAATCTTTAGAATTAATCAATTTCACTTGCTCTTTTTTAGCCATTATTGTAAGTCCTTTGCCAGTAGTTAATTCTAGTATACAGCATTAGAACAGAGCAATTAAGTGACTGATTAAACCGCTGTCCCAAAAGACATATAGCCCAATCAGCACGTAACATATTTTCATCAATTTCTCGCCATGGGCCTCCATGATGTTGGAAACTGCCGGAATATTGGCTATGAGTTTAATCAGTAAAACAACTAGGACAGTCAGGCTACCGATAAATAATAACGTGATGACAAAGTTAGGTATCGTTTCACCGACTAAAACGGGGAGAAAAATTGAGAGATTACAACCGGCGCAAACTGATAAGTAGGTAACTAAAGTACTCCAAGTTTCTGATTTATGACTTGTCTGTTGATTGTCATCGTCGTCATCATCATGGAAGGCTAAGTAAATCGGCAGAATACCCAAAACTCCTAAAATCCACTCCGGTAGAAAAGCTGCTAGAGTTTTGCCAATAATAAAACTGGCTGCCAACAAAATAATATTTCCCAAAAGGTAACCGAATAGGACATGCGATAATTTATATTTCTTTAATAAAAAGATAAGCATGAAGAAGAAATCTAAATTTACACTTAAAAAAGTTAAAGCTAAAATCCAATAGTTCATTTTAATCCTCCAGTACATATGTACTTAATAACATATGTTAATGATAACATATATGAACTGAAAAAATACCAGACAATTCTGATGTTGTAAGAATTGTCTGGTACCATCATTAAATATATTTTAGTTTTTCATCATATCTCTAAAGAAATCAACTGTAATATCAAAAAGAGGCTTGAGAATTGCCAAGATCATCAAGGCCAAGTCAACGAACAGCAGCTTAACCATCCAAGCAACAGACATAGTTGTTGTAAAGTGGAAGTAGAGGGCAAACAAGCCCAAGAATACCGCGACGAACGCGAAAATATAAATAATAACAAGTCCAATCAATTCTTCTGTTCTGTTTTCTGTGTGATCCATAATAATCTCTCCTTTGAAGCCGAGCGCAAATCCTTTCATTAACACCCCACGTTTTGTATACGCTTACATTATATCATTTTTGATACTAAAGAACTCATTAAAATTGGTCTAAACGTTGATAAATAGCGAATATTGGGTTATTTGTTAGCACCTTTGATCATATGCGAGTTGAGGTTCTTTAAAATTGCTTGAATAGTTTAAATGAGGCAGAAATAATCTGATAAGTAAGCTAACTATTGAGTTTATAGATACATTAGTTGGCGGCATTAAAAGGGTACAAAAAATGTGACTGTGATAAAACAATTTTTGCCTTAAACATTTCAGCGTAAACGTGCAACAAAACATAGCTTTTTCCGCTTAAAACAAACAAAAGAGACTAGCAATCCAAAATCGGATTACTAGTCTCTTTGCCCTAATGCTCGAAAGCTGACCATGTTTTGTCACACTTTCTTTTTTCTATAGATTTAAATATTTACTTTCGATATAGTAGCCGTCACTCAACTCAGCCCAAACGCTGTAGTTATCGAGTTGAACGATTTTCTTAACGAAAACATCCTGACCGCCACGGAAACGCTTGTTATCCATGTCGCCATAAGGTGTCTTCCAAGCGGTAATATATTGGTCTTTGTAATACATAACTCTAACCGAACGCTTGATTTCCATCGAATCAATGATTGAATAAGTGTAGCTGATATTGCTTGCAGTCTCGGATAAGGGACTGTTCAACATTTCTTGACGAGGCGTTGTCTGCTTGATGATTCGTGTCTTGATGCTTTCAGTACTAGGAATCCAAGTGTTACCGCCAAGGTTATACCAGACAGTTTTATTGTAAGTTTCTTGAACAGCACGATAAGCTTTCCAAGTTGTTCCGTAAGGCAATGTCTTTTCTAGTGGAACTTTGTTAAGAGGTTCGCTGAAGACACGAACATTATTAGTTGTTTCGATGAAAAGATTCTTGTTGATCTTGATGTCTTTCACTGGCAAAACATTGTAGACATATTCTTGTTCTTGAACGCGTGAAGTAAATTGGCCGCTAGCACTTCTAGGTGAGTGAACTAAGAAATGATTAGCTTCTTCAAGCGGTTGTGTGTCGAATTTACGATTCAAGTCGCCTTCAAGATATTGTGGATCAGAGATTAATTTTCCGTCAGTATTGCGGTGATAAACGATGACCGGAGCTGACAATTGGTTAGCGTAAACTAAATAGATTCCGTCAGAATTAGGGATAAATGTTTGTTGAAAGTTTGTGACTGATGACAGAACAAATCCAGGTATCTCTTTCCAAGGAATATCTAATTTATCTAGATAATGGCCCTTGATCGTAGTAGAGTCGGAGATTTCTTTGCCAAGAGAATCAACATAGTGAACTTCAATTTCAACATCATCGCGAGCTAATTTTTTAACTTTAGGTGAGAGTACATTATTTTCCATAGTTCTTTCCCCGTTATGGGAAAAGTCTTGTGTATTTTTCTTTCCCATAATAATTCCCTTCTAACATTAAATTAGTGTAATTCTAACATGAAAAATTTCCCCTAATTGCCTTTATATAGGTATCTTAAGGATATTTAAAGGAAACCTAATAAAGAGTAAAGAAAATTTTAAACTTTGGTGGGTTGCTTTGAAATATGCCGCCTCCGGGTGCCAGTTTTTTTTCACCTGCTGTGAGGACCGGTGCGAGCCAGAGTGCGGTCTCGCACCTCGCTTTTGAGCCGAAAATCGCGTCTCAAAAGTCGTCCGGTGGCGTAATGGCTTTAGCCATTACGCCACCTTCACTGCTGGTGAAAAAACTGGCACCCAGAGGCTGGAATATTTTAAAGATTTAGTTTGTTGGAATGTGACCGATGTTTTAGCATCCACAGCAATAATTTATATAAGATATCAGAGATATTGCCCATATATCTACTCATAAAAAATTAGTTGGAATACTCTCAGCTCTGGAAATGATAGACAAACCAAGGTCCAAATTCAATTAAAAGTCAAATAATCTTTCTTATAATTTGAATCATTTTAGCTAAAATTAAATTATCTAAACTGATTATATAGACAATTTGTAAGATGATATACTTTTTATACATAAATAATGTAAGGGGTTTAATGATGCGGAAATCACAAAAACGTTGGTTAATAATATTAATATTTATTTCCATACTTTCTGCCTCTTCGTTTAATCGTAGATATAAAAAAGTGAGTGCTGAAGAAGCGGAAGTCACTGAAGTAACGCCATATAAAAAGCCCAGTGGTAATGCAAGGTCCTTTCTAGGTTTGCGTACTAGAAGCGGATATATTTTACAACCGGCTGAAGAAACTTATATTCAAGTTGATCAGACAAAGACAGTTTATGCAGATGCCAGACGTTCAATGGCAGCACAAATAATTGGTGTCGCTTTTTTGGTGCGTCATTATCAGTGGTATCAGTCGACTGATGGGAAAAATTGGTCAAAAGTATCACCAAAAAAAGACGGAACTGATAAGAAATTAAAACTTACTCCAACAACGACGGGAACCACCTATTATCAACTTGAAACTTACTGGTCAACGGTATTAGGTATAGTTAAATCAAAGCAACTTTATTCTAATGTAGCAACGGTACATGCCGTGCCAGAACCAGTGGATGCGACAAGCGTGAAAGTAACAACGGATGATGATTATTTATACAATTCAGTTAATGATATTGTTAATATTGAAACTTATGCTCATGCTACTCCGACACCTGCAAACTTTACTGGTACTGTTTCATGGAGTATTGATAATCCTAATTTAGCAACAATCGATGAAGAAGATGGACTGATTACAGCTAATACGAATCGTCTCGGTGGTGTCGTTACAGTTACTGCAACGATGCATAATCCAAGTGGTAAAGATATTACTGGATCGACCGAAGTATTGATTGGTGGAGGACTGGAAGATCAGACGGTTCATGCTGGAAGCACTGCTACTTTTGATCTCCGAGGAAATATTGGAGATTTAGATGATGAAGATGAAGATGACAGTGATGGGGACAATGACTACACAGTTAAATGGTACAAAGAAGACCCAATCACGCACTCAAGAACGCAGATTTTGAAAGATGATCCGCAAGCACTTTCTTACACAACACCGGCGACTACTTTGGATGACGATGGAACGATTTTCCTAGCTATTATTCAAGTTAAATATAATGGGAAAATGTATTCCTACACGACAGAAGATGCATACCTACACGTGCTGCCAGAGGGTGGTCCTGATTTGGAATTGCATGATACATTGAGTAATGAAACTTTCCACGACAACAACGATACTGACACGGTGATTTTTGGTGTTAATAACGGTGATTTAGTCAGATACAAGGATACAGTTACCAATGAGAGTACCTCAGGAACGTTGAAGGAGGCAGATTACACATTGCCTTTGCGTAAGGGAACTCAAGTTGCCAGTGTTAAGCTGGATGGCAAAGATACGACAAATTATAAATTAGTTGATAATGATGATACTAACAGTACGGATTTAATTATTTCTGGGTTAAATTTCAAAATCAATGAAAGTCATGCCATCGAAGTCGATACAACTGTTGCTGGGATTGATTCGAAGACAAGCTACACATCTGTACCATATATTACTGGTAAAAATGACGACAATAATACTTATCAAAAATTTGGTAATGACGAGACGTTGAATTATACAACTAATTCAGTAGTTGTTAATAAGGTAAATGATATTGACTATGGAACCATCAATTCCATTAGTGCCTCAAAAACACTAGCACGGCCAGATGAGTTAAATTTACCGAATAATATGATGGAAGTTGAAGATATGCGCCGTTATAAGAACCCTTTGGTAGTGTCAGTCTCACAGGATTCACCATTACAAACTGATGCAGGCGATATTTTCGCAGGTCAATTACGTTTCTACAACAATGGTAAATATACTAATCTTCTGGAAGAACCCGCAGTAGTTGCGAATACAGTCAAAGATGAAGAATTAGTTTCACTAGGATGGGATAAGGACAACGGGATCTTGCTATATCTCGAGTCTAAATGGAACGTCGCAGGAGTTTATAAAACTCGAGTTAATTGGACGATTTCAGACAGTGTTTAATTTGATTGCCGCCTCCGGTCGATAATGACGATGCTAGCCTGCTATGCGACCGGTGAAAGCCTTGCGTCTCGCGCCTCGATTTTGAACTTCGCAGAGTACACGAATTTCAAAATACGTCGGTGGAGTAAGGGATAAATCCCTAACTCCACTTGCACAGCTGGCTACATCATCATTATCGACCTCCGGCTAAGTTGAGTGTTAGCTTTATCTATTTCGGGTCGTCAGTCAAGTAGACTAGTTTTATTGGTACGGGCAGTGGATTAGTTTTACTGATTTTGAATTGTTTATTTAAAAGAAACAAAAAAGCGAGTTATCTATAAAAATATGTAGATAGCTCACTTTTTCAATAGTCTTTTAGAAAATTAAGTGTTATTTGTAAAACACGATTGACGAAGGTCAAACCTTTATTTGCTATAATACGTTTGTACAAAAAAAGAGGGATATTGAACATCCTTCCTGTAGCTCGGTGGTCTTGTTAAAGACAAATGGCTACGTTAATTTAAAAAACAGCCGTTAACTCGCCAAAGTTAGAGCGGTTATTTTTTTTGATGAAAATCGAGTATTAGAACCACCAAACTTAAATGATCAATTATCTATCAAGTATGTAGATAATTGGTCATTTTTTTTCGTAATGTAATTAAAGAAGAGGATGAAAGTAATAAGTTGAACAATGGCAATTTAAAACTGAATCATAAAATCCAATAAATAAGTCGGAAGAGATGTGAGCATTCACCAGCTGTGGGTGTGGCGTTATGGCTTTAGCCATTACACCACCGGGCGAGTTTGGAGACTTACCGGTCTTTGGTAAGGCTTCAAACCGAGATTCGAGACCGTACTGTGGCTCGAATCGGTCCGCATAGCAGGTGAATGCTCGCATCTCTGGAGACGGCAAAACAACAAAAAAGCTCGACCAGAAATCCCTCAGGACTTGATCGAGCTTTTATCTTCAGCACCACTAAATTTGGTAGATTAACTACTCTTCAGTATCAGGTGCACTATACTTAGAAATTTTAATTTCATCTTTATCAAGATGTGCTTCTAGTTGCTTATCCTTGGCATGATCCAAGTAATAGTCAGCAACTTTATCTTCAATTTGTTCTTCAATCACACGACGGAGTGGACGAGCACCCATCTTGGGATTGTAGCCCAAATCTACTAATTTATTCTTAGCATCCTTTGTTACATGAATGCTTAGACCTTGATCGGCAATCATCTTGTTAGTATCAGCCAACATGAGATCGACAATCTTTAATAGGTTATCTTTTGTTAGTGAATTGAATTCAACGATACCATCGAATCTGTTCAAGAACTCTGGTTTAAAGAATTCTGACAAACGGTTCATAACTGAGTTAGTTGTACCAGCTGATTCAGCGCCGAATCCGACATTTGCTTCTTGCATGCCTTGTCCGGCGTTAGAAGTCATGATGATGATAGTATCTTTGAAACTAACAGTTCTACCTTGAGAGTCCGTCAAACGGCCATCATCGAGAATCTGCAAGAACATATGCATAACATCTGGGTGAGCCTTTTCGATTTCGTCTAGCAAAATCAAACTATATGGATTACGACGAACTTTTTCAGTCAATTGACCGGCTTCTTCGTAACCAACATACCCTGGAGGCGAACCGATTAACTTAGAAACTGAATGTTTCTCCATGTACTCAGACATGTCGAAACGAATCATTGAATCTTCGGAACCGAATAGTTCACGGGCAAGTTGTTTAGCAAGCTCAGTTTTACCAACACCAGTAGGTCCTACGAATAGGAAGGAACCGATTGGACGACCTGACTTGTTAAAGCCGACTCTGTTACGACGAATAGCTTTGGCAACGTCAGCAACGGCCTTGTCTTGACCAATAATGTGACTCTTCAAATCTGGTTCCAAATTCTTCAATTGAGATTGTTCATTAGATTGAAGTTCACCAACTGGAATGTTAGTTTTTTCTTCAATAATATTTTCGATTTCTTTATCAGTTACGATATTTTGACCAGCAGGTTCATCTTTGTTGCTGTTCTTCATATCTTGGAACTTAGAAACTTGATCACGATAGTAGGCAGCTTTTTCGTAATCTTCATTACGAAGGGCAGCTTGCTTTTGGACTTCAGCGTCTGAAATCTTGTTATCTAAGTCTTCCATATCGACGTGGTTGATTTGCAAGTTCTTCTTTGAACCAGCTTCATCAATCAAATCAATGGCCTTATCAGGCAAGAATCTGTCTTGAATGTAACGAGCTGATAATTCAGCTGCTGCTGTGATAGCTTCATTAGAATATTTTACATGGTGATAATCTTCATATTTAGGTTGAAGACCCTTTAGGATTTGAACAGTTTCGTCAACCGTAGGCTCGTTAACTTGAACGGGTTGGAGACGACGCTCCAAAGCTGAATCCTTTTCAATTGTACGATATTCATTTAAAGTAGTTGCACCGACAAGTTGAAGTTCGCCACGGGCTAGGGCAGGTTTCAAAACGTTACCCGCATCCATGCCGCCTTCAGCATTACCAGCACCAACAATTTCATGAATTTCATCAATAAATAGGATGATATCAGTTTGTTTTTGTAATTCGTTGATCAATTGTTGCATTCTTTGTTCGAATTGACCACGGACACCAGTGCCTTGAACAAGTGAGACAACATCAAGTCTTACGACTCGTTTGTGTTGCAACTTTTCAGGGACATCGCCGTCGACAATCTTTTGTGCAAGACCTTCGACAACGGCTGTTTTACCAACACCTGCTTCACCAATTAAGACAGGGTTGTTTTTAGTTCTTCTATTTAAAATTTCAATTACTCGACTGATTTCCTTGTCACGACCAATTACAGGGTCGATTTGTCCTTTTTTAGCAAGGGCAGTAAGATCGACACCATATTGATCTAAGACTCCATTCCCACGAGGTTTACGGCCATTATTACCGCCGCCATTGCCTGTTTGAGTTTGAGGACCTTGTTGCTCGAAAGCATCAGGTTGTTGTGCGCCATTCAAAGCGTTGAACAAGTCTTCGAAACTAGAAAATCCACCGTTTGGATTTTGTGCCATATTATTCATACCTTCGTTAGCTTGATTTCTTAACTTTTGATAACAGTCTTGGCAGAGATTGATTTCCGTCCGTTGACCATTAACACTCGTATATAGATGAATTGTTGCTTCATTTTTATGACAATTCTGACATAACATTCGCACCCCACCTTTCCTTTATCAAAGGATACAACGGTAGTATATAATTAGCACTCGAGTAATGCAAGTGCTAAGTCTTGGATTTTTTTAAAAATTATTAAGTTAATAGTAGAAAATAAATTTTTTTCAAATTTATGTGAAAAAGGATGATAATATAAACGCTTTCAGGCTCTAGTGTTGTAAGCGTTAAACGTCTTATCACACTTGACTTATCTCAAGGTTTTTTATGCAAAGCCCTTGTGAAAATTTGAAGATAATGGTAAATTAATTAGTGAATATTTGTAGTACAGCTACAGAATTTTATAATTATATGGTGAGGTATTTATTATGGAAAAGAAAGAATTTCACATTATTGCAGAAACAGGAATCCACGCACGTCCAGCTACTATGTTGGTACAAGCCGCAAGTAAATTTAGCTCAGATATCAATATCGAATTCTCAGGTAAATCAGTAAACTTGAAGTCAATCATGGGTGTTATGTCACTCGGTGTTGGCCAAGGTGCTGACGTTACAATTACAGCTGATGGTGACGATGCTGCTGATGCAGTTGCTGCTATTGCTGATACTATGACAAAAGAAGGTTTGGCAGAATAATGGTTAAAACTATTAAGGGAATTGCAGCCAGTGATGGTATCGCTACTGCTGAAGCATACCTTTTAGTTCAACCAGATTTGTCTTTCACAAAGAAAAGTATTTCAGATGCTGATGCAGAAGTCAGTCGTCTTAAGGATGCTATTTCAACATCAGATGATGAACTAACTAAGATCAGAGATATCGCTAAGGAATCTCTAGGTGAAGAAGAAGCTCAAGTCTTTGATGCTCACAAGATGATTTTGGCTGATCCAGAATTTACAGGTGCAGTTGAACAAGAAGTTAAAGATAAGAATGTTAATGCTGAACAAGCATTGCACGACATCTCAGAAAACTTCATTGCCATTTTTGAAGGAATGACAGACAACCCATACATGCAAGAGAGAGCAGCCGATGTACGTGATGTTACAAAACGTGTTATGGCCCACTTGCTTGGCGTATCACTTCCAAACCCAGCATTAATCGACCACGATGTCGTTATTGTTGCGCACGATTTGACACCAAGTGACACAGCTCAATTGAACAGTTATGTTAAGGGATTTGTTACTGATATCGGTGGTCGTACAGCCCACTCAGCTATTATGGCACGTTCTCTAGAACTACCAGCTGTTGTTGGTACTGATACAATTACAACCGATGTTAAAGAAGGACAAAAGGTTATCGTTGATGGTTTAAACGGTGCTGCTATTGTTGATCCTTCTGAAGATGACATCAAACATTACAGCGAATTAGCTAAGAATTTTGCTGACGAAAAAGCAGAATGGGAAAAATTAAAGAACGAACCTTCAGTTACTGCTGATGGCAAGCACTTTGATATTGCAGCTAATATCGGTACACCTGATGATCTCCAAGGTGTTCTTGATAATGGTGCCGAAGGTGTTGGTTTGTACCGTACAGAATTCTTGTACATGCAATCAGAAAGCCTTCCAACCGAAGAAGATCAATTCAAGGCCTACAAGAAGGTTCTTGAAGGCATGAAAGGTAAGTCAGTCGTTGTCCGTACTATGGATATCGGTGGTGACAAGCATTTGCCATACTTACCACTTCCTGAAGAAATGAACCCATTCTTGGGCTACCGTGCTATCCGTATCAGTTTGGATAGACAAGAAATCTTCAGAACTCAACTAAGAGCTTTGCTACGTGCATCAGCTTTTGGTAACTTACGTATCATGTTCCCAATGATCGGTACTTTGCAAGAATTTAGAGATGCTAAGAAGGTCTTTGAAGAAGAAAAGGCTAAGTTAGTTAAAGACGGTGTTAAGGTTTCTGACGACATTCAATTAGGAATGATGATGGAAGTTCCAGCCGCTGCTGTTCTTGCAGACCAATTCGCTAAAGAAGTTGACTTCTTCAGTATTGGTACTAACGATTTGATTCAATACACTATGGCTGCTGACCGTGGTAATGAACACGTTTCATACCTATACCAACCATATAACCCTTCAATCTTGAGATTGATCAAGCACGTTATTGAATCAGCTCATAAAGAAGGCAAATGGGCCGGCATGTGTGGTGAAGCCGCAGGTGACAACACTATGCTTCCATTGCTATTGAGCATGGGTCTAGATGAATACTCAATGAGTGCTACATCAGTACTTCGTGTAAGAAGTTTGATGAAGAAGTTGAGTACTAAGGATCTAGCTACATTGGCTGATCGTGCTGTTAACGAATCAATTACTAATGAAGATAACAAGAAGCTTGTTGAAGAATACTTGAACAAGTAATCTTTTTTAAAGAGACTTTGCAGAGATGTAGGTCTCTTTTTTTTATTCCGCCAGAGAGTTCAAGTGTCAATTGGGTATAATGTATACTTCTGATTGTTTAGTCTGTGTTATATTTAAAATTCGGAAAAGACCCGCAACTTTTTTGCAGGCCTTTTTGAGACGTTTAATTTTAAAATGATTATTTAATTGCTTTTAATGCCAACTAAAATTTTTAGTTTGCTGTACAGTAAATTAAGAGCAACTTTGATATAGATTGAGGACTGAATTTTGAAAAAAATGACACTTATTATGGCAATTATGAGCTTATCATTTCTATTTATCATTACTCCCACGAGGACATTTGCTCGAGCTGGCGGAAGTATGGGTGGCAGCTCTACAGGAAGCAGCAGTACTAGTAGCAATTCAAGTGACAACTATGATAATTATCGCGGATACCGTGGTTACGGCGGCTTTGGGAGAAATCGTTTCTCATTAGTGGATGCTGCTTTAATTGGATTTTCAGGACTTTCTTTTTTTCATTTTTACAGGCGTAATCGTCGAGAAAATTATAAAATCCCTGAAACATATGATGCACTTACTCCAGAATTGAATACTCACTTTGAACCTTTTTTCTATAAGGTGGAGGATGCTTGGACTAAAAATGATTTGGAAACTTTGAAAACACTGATGTCACCGTACTATTACGCGAAACAAAAGAGAATTATCAATGGGTATATTCGTGGTCATAAAATAGATCACCTTGATGGATTGGTAATAATTGATTTGGAGCAAGTCGTTACATCATCGGATGAAAAAGTTCAGGTTATTGTGACAGCCCAAGCGCGGGACTATTTTCAGTATGATAATAAGCCCGAGAGTTATAATCAGCAGATTCAGGAAGATACAAATATCGAACGTTTTAAAGAAATTTGGACGTTAGTGTGGAAAGATGAAACTAACTTACAACTTTGCAATATTAAGACAATAGGTTGATTAAATAAGAAGTTAAGTGGGGGAAAATATGACTCTTTTTAAGATTATCCTTGGCAGTTTATTAGTGATTATTGCTATTCCGATGTATATTATCGGATTTAGGAGTAATCGTAAGTCTAACAAGTTGCGTAAAAATATTGGTGATATTGAAATTTGGAAAATGTCGATTATTTTAGCTCAGGAATATCCTAAAGAGTATAAACGAAATAAGCAGAACAGTCGGGTATTTTTGTTCGGATATATTATTTTAATTATCAGTCTGACAGGTTTGCTCGTTAGTCTATATACTCTTATTTCCTATATGGATAGTACAATTACGGTTATTGCCGCGCTTGTTGGAATAGTGGCAGATATCTTGATAATGATTTTTTATCGTCGTGTTTTGGAAACAAAGTTAGAAACTCAAAATTCTTTGAAGAAGGTTTCTGATCCAGAAGTTCAGGAAAAGCTTTCAAAGTTTATAAATGCTAATCAACTTGCATTGAAAGGCGGTAAATATTTATTACCATCATTTTTATTTTTGTTTATAGCTTTACTGGTATTTTTGACGTTGTAGCAATTAATTATTGTTCACGAAATAAAGAGACTTGCAATTTTGCAAGTCTCTTTTTAAATCCCAAATTATAATCCACCATGCAACAGCGTAGTTAAGTACTGGTCAGCCTCAACTTTACTAATATCAGGCTGTTCGAACAAGCACCATTCCAACATCACAACAATCAAATCACTATAAAATCGAGCTAACAATTTAGCAGGCACACGTTCAGATGTACTGGGCAAGGCGTTTTCCACAATAATTCTATTAGCCTCATGTTTCAAATAATGCGAGGTATTATGCCAAAGATGCGAATCAACGCCATTGTTTAGTTTGATTTTTTCCAATAGTGGAATATGTTCATGGAAGAAATCCAGTAACAAATTAAATGTTTCAATCAAACCATCTTCATTTTTAGCGACACTTGGAAGTTGTTTCAAGATATCACGACCGATGTATGACCAGAGATATTCCAATAGATCCAGTTTATCATCGAAATAATTATAGAAAGTGGCCCGAGGGTATTCACTCTTTTGGCAAATATCGTTAACAGTTATCTTATCAAATTCTTGTTCTGCCAAGGATTCAAACATAGCAACTCGAAAGGCTTTGAGCGTACGTTTAGCACCAAGTGTCAGGTGGTTAGTGACATCAATCTTCATTTTATAATTCTCCCCAAAAACATATATATAGTTAGAAAATACTTTCTGACTACCGGAAACCTTAACAATATTCTAGCATAGTGTAACCGCTTTACTTAAAATATTATGTGTCCAATATTTTGCATATTCAAATATATGTCTAAATATAGGCTGATATACAGAAATTGTCTCTTGTATAAATAATTCATTAAATTTATGATTGTCACAGTATTTTCAGAAAGTAATTATGTGATATTCATGTAAGGAGATAGAGTTATGCAAAAGAAGCTGAGCAGATATATTGCAGCTTTGATTGGTTGGATCATTGTGGTCGTCGTTGCACTTGTGGCTATGCCTAATGTATCGCAGCTGGTCAGAAATAAGGGAAATTTCACTTTACCTAGTTATGCCGAAAGTCAGAAGGCTTCCAATATTGAAAAGAAAGCCAATGGTAATAAGGCAGTTCGAACTTATACAGTCGTTTTCAAGAATGACAGTGGTGGCAAACTTTCGTCATCGCAGTCAGACAGAATAGATGACAAATTAAATGAATTGGATAATAAGAAATTACTCAAGATTAAGAATGTCATGGGTCCCAGCGATAATGCTGAAACTAAAAAGCAGCTGATTGCTAAGGATAAGACGACGCAACTAGCTCAGGTAACTGTTAAGAAGAACAATTACGTTGGGCAGCAGGTCAAAGAATTGCAGAAACAATTGGATGTTTCTGGGATTCATACTTATGTGACTGGTGTCGATGCGTTAAATGATGCCTTTTCAACTGTAACTGAAAAGG